>NZ_JARJBD010000099.1:0-36981 GCF_029269925.1 Rhodococcus sp. T2V | reverse complement strand
CGGGGAACTCAATCGAAGACGCCCACGATGTTGAGGACGAGCAGGATCGCGATCGTCACGAATACGACGATGATCACCATGGTGGCGATGCCGGTGGGTGGAAACGACCGTGAAGAGTTCGGCTCGGCGTGACGCCAGCGGTGGCGACGATCCGCGTCAACCGTGTACTGGGACACGCCCAGTGGGCGGCTAGGATGTGTGCCTTGTTCTCCCCGGGCATCGTCGATCCGTGTGCATCATCGTGATTCCAGCCTGCGGCAGCGCACGGGATCGCGCGCACGACCCACGCTGACCACCTTTCGGGCGGGTAGCTGCGGCGCGTTCGAACCGGCTGGGCCCCCGAATCGCCTGGTGTGTGCGGGTTGGTGCCGGTCAGGGGGCGGGGTGGTCGATGTCGCCGCGCCAGCCGCCGGTCTCGGTGCCGCGTTCTTCGATGAACTTCTTGAACTGCTTCATGTCGGCCTTGACGCGGTGACTCAGGACGCCGGTCTTGTCGGCGACGTTCTCGACGAATCCGTCCGGGTCGATGTCCAGTTGCGCGGTGACCCGGGTGTGGGTGTCGTCGAGGCGGTGGAAGGTGATTACTCCGGCATGGTCCGGGCCGACATCGGATTTCCAGGCGACACGTTCGTCCGGGTGCTGCTCGGTGATGGTGGCGTCGAACTCCCGGGTCTGCCCGGCGATGTCGAGGACCCAGTGGGTGTGGGTGTTGTCGAGTTGCCGGATCTCCTTCACGCCCTCCATGAACTGCGGGAAGGTTTCGAATTGGGTCCATTGGTCGTATGCGGCGCGGATCGGGACGTCGACGTCTACTGCTTCGGTGATTGTGCTCATGGCTTTCGCGTACCCGAACGGCGCGGTTCCACACCGAAGGGCCCACCGGCGCCAGGACTGCGGGCACACGGACAGCACCCGAGGGACGGGTGCGTGGACGAGACGTACTCGCTGACGGGTGGTTCCCGAGGGATCGTTGTCGGAGGTCGGACAGGTGCACCGTCGTCGACGGTGCCGTAGAGGCCGCGCAGGCGTTGACCTGGCATTCTGACCGGCGATTGCGGGGCTCGTGAGGTGTTTGAGGGGATGAGCGTCGGGCAATCTCGGATGTAGCGGGCCGGCATGCGGGTTCGGGTATGCGCGCCGACTACGAAGGAGTGGGCGATGGGAATCGTCGAGAGAGCCAAAAACGCCACACAGCATGCGGTGGGGACGTCACGGGCGAAGCTCGGCCGCGCCACCGGCGACGACCAGTTGCAGCGGATCGGGAAGGCCGATCGGAGAAGAGCGAAGGCGAAGAAGGCTGCCGAGAAATTCAGGCGCCTGTTCAGGCACTGAACTCGGGTGTCCCCGTTACCGGATGCACCCCCCGGGCGGTGGCTTCGGGTGCGCTGCGAGGGACGTGGTCGTCGATGCCGCTCGTGGCACGCTCCCCCTTTTCGAGTGGATGCGCGCAGGGGGGCGCACTGTGACGTACCGGAACGCCCCCGGTTCCACCCCGCCGGCCGCTGCCGCCGGCGAGACCCCCGGATCGTGGGGGCGATCTCCGGTGCCGCACCGGTGACGACTGTGGGTCACACCCACCGCTGCTGGGTTTCGTCGTACGTGATCAGTCCTTGCGCGGCGAACGCTTCGAGCCAGCCGATCATGGGCCACCGGCCCCAGCGGCGATGAAATACCGTGGCGTTGGCGATGATGTCGCGCAGATGTTCCACTGGGGGATCGGATACCGGGTGATGCTGGTGGTAGGCGTCGGCGCCGCCGACCCAGCGCAGTCCGATCCCTCGTTTGGCCGCGGTCTGCGCGAAATCGGTGTCTTCGCCGCCGTATCCGGTGTAGTCGGTGCAGAATCCGCCGATCCGGGACCAGGTTGTTGCCGTGAGAGCGAAGGACAACGACCAGAACAGGTCGTAGTCGGTTCCCGCGCGCACGGTTCCGGCCGGAGGATCGGGGCGGGCAGGATGCGGGTGTCGTAGTCGGCGCAGGTCGCGCAGGTCGTATCCCGACGGTCCGGCGGCGGGTAGGTAGGTCACCGGGCCGCACAGCAGTGACGTGGGGTGTGTCCGCGCGGCCGCCAGGTAGCGGTCGAGGAGGGTCGGGTCGGCGAGACAGTCGACATCGAGAAAGATCAGCAGGTCGGCGCCTGCGTCGACGGCGGCCTCGGCGCCGGTGTTGCGGGCCGCGGCCAGCGGCAGGGGGCCGTTGTCGTGTGGCAGCAGGATCGGACGGGCGCGTGGTGTCGTGCCGACCACGTCCACGGTTCCTGGGTCCCCGATGGCCACCACGACGTGGTCGTCCGGTGTCCGCTCGCTGCGCGCCAGTGCTAGTAGATGATTACGCAGATGGGCGTCGCGGTGCGCGGCGACGGTGACGACGGCGACTCTCATCGGTCGATCCCGACAGGCCCCGGGAGGCCGCTGTCCGGAGTGGGTGGCAGACGCGCCGCGGGGCGGTCGGCGAGACGGTCGATCACCGCCGCGGCCCGTCGCGCCGCTCCCGTGGTCTGCCACCGGATCCATTGGTCGCCGCCGAGTCGCCGGGCCTGTTCGATCAGGGCCGGCCACTCGTGCATCGCGGGCCAGGCGGGCACGGTCACCGCTAGATCGCCCGCGCCGAGCGCGGCGGCGGTGGCCACCTGTTCATCGAACGGTCGCTGCTGGGCGATGACGATCGCCGGGCACCGGGCGACCGCAAGGTCGGCGATCGCGTTCTGGCCCGCGTGCGTCACGACGACGTCGCAGTCACCCAGGGCGGGCCACGGGTCGTCCACCCACGCAGCGCCGGGCAGCCCCAGCGCCCGCCACCGGTAGCGCGGGTACCGGTCCGCGCATGCGCGGACGTCCGCGACCGACAGGGTGGATCCGCCCGCACCGCCGAGCACGAGAACCCGGGGCTCGCGGGCCGGGGCCGGGATGGGGCGGGCGCGGCCGTCGAAGCGGCTGATGCCGCCGACGAAGGTGGTCTTGGTCGCGAACGGGCGCAGCCAGTCCGGGGTGTACACCTCCTGGGGCCAGGCGGCCACGATGTGATCGGCCATCTGGTAGGCGAGTCGGTGCGCGGTGTCGGTCCGCTCGCCCGGCTGGGCGATCACGACGACCGGGACGCCGAGGAGCCGCACGAAGACGGTGATCTCCACCGAGACGTCCACGATCATCACGCTCGGCCGGGTGGCGGCCACCCAGGTCGCGATCTGGGTCATCCGGGTCCGCAGCCCGGTGTCGTGGGCCGGTGCCCAGTGCAGCACGCCGTGGGCGGTCGGGTCCTCGGGGGCGCCGTCGCGATCATCCCGGTCGAGCAGCATCGACGCGGCGAACGGTGGGCCTGCCGGCACGGGCACGGACGAGAGCGCCGTCACCGCACCGTGCAGGTGGGCGGCGATGCTCGCGGCCCGGGTGCGATGACCGCGGCCGTGGTGGTGAATGTAGTAGCCGATCACGCGGTCTCCTCCCGGGGGAGCAGGTCCGGGGGGTCGGCGGGGGCGGCGAGGCTGCGGTAGAGGCTGGTGTAGGCGTCGACCATGGGGCGTTCGGCGCAGTGGGTTCGGGCGCGGGTACGCGCGGCGGTGCGGGAGAGCCCCATCGTCTCGGAAAGGGCGGCGGCGAGCGCGGCCACGTCGCCGCCGGGGACCAGCCGTCCGCAGCGGGTGTCGACGATCTCGGGGATTCCGCCGCGGGCGAACGCGGCCACCGGGGTGCCGCAGGCCAGTGCCTCGGCGACGACGAGTCCGTAGGGTTCGTCCCATACCGGGGTGACGACGGCGGCACCGGCGGCGCCGATGGCTGCGGCGAGATCGGGTTGGCTCAGATGCCCCAGGTAGGTGACCATGCCGCCGAGCGACGGGGCGATCATGGTCTGAAAGTAGGTGGTGTCGCTGATCGGTCCGGCGAGCACGATCGGCAGCCCGGCCCGGCGGGCGGCCTCGATCGCCAGGTGCGGTCCCTTCTCCGGAACCAGTCGGCCGAACCAGATCACGTGATCCCCGCCGTGGCCTTGCGGCCATCGGTGCAGATCGACGCCGTTCGGGATGACGTCGATGTCGGGCACCAGGTGCGCCCAGGCTGCTGCGGTGTGCCGGCTGACGGCGACGAAACGCGGCAGGCGTGCGCTGGCGGCGATGGCGGATTCGAGCCAGGGGGTCGGCGGGGTGTGCAGGGTGGACACGAGGGGAGTCGGAAGGGTCGCCGCCATGGCAACCGGAAGATAGTGCAGGCTGTGGTTGTGGATGACGTCGAAGTCGTCGGCGAGGGGGGTGGCGAGGTCGAGCATCAGCTGCAGATAGGCGTGGTGTGCGTGCATGAACTGCAGGGACGGCATGGAGGTGTCGGAGCGTGCCGTGGGACTGAGGTCGAGGGTGCGTACCCGAAGGTGCTCGCATCCGAGTCCGGGATCGGATCCGGGTCCGGCGAACAGGGTCACCCGGTGGCCGTCGGAACCGAGCGTGCGGGCCAGACTCCAGACGTGGGCTTCGAGTCCGCCCGGGAAGGGCTGCCGTATCGGGTAGGAACTCGACGCGAGGAGCGCGATCCGCAGCGGGCGCCGGGTCACGACAGCGCCCTCTCGTACAGGTTCCGGTGGGCGCGAGCCAGTCTGCGGCGCTCCGCGGCACGTTCCGGCCAGCTCGCGCGCCCGGATTCCGCCGAGTACAGGCGGCGGACGCATCGAACGAGGGAATCGGCGTCGAACCGGGTCTCGTCGAACGAGAACACCTCCACCACCTGCTGCTCGCCGTAGAACCCGCAACTCGGTGCCACGACCGCGGTACCCAGATCGTGGCACGCCTCGAGCCATCCCGAGTGGGTGCCGAACCGGTACGGCAGCACCGACACCGACAGATGCGAAAGATAGTCCCACAACGCGTCGTCGGTGAAGTAGGGATGGACACGGAGGTCGACGACGTCCGACTCTCCGTACCGTCGGAGTCGGGCACCGGCCTCGGGTGCGTACCAGTAGTTTTCGGGGTCGAAGATCTCGTCGTGCACGTCGATCTGCAGGCGGGCGCCCGGGAGCCCGGACAGCACCGGCACCAGGGCGTCGAGGACGGGGAACGGATCCATGCTGGCGCGCAGGCTCTTCACGTGCACGCCCACGACGAACTCGCCCAGTGCCGGCCGGTCCTGTTCGATCAGGGGGCGTTCGACGACGTGCGGGTGCGGCAGGATCAGCGCGTGCCGGTTCCAGTTCCGGTGGATCACCGCGGCCGCGCCGGGGGTGAGGGTGATGACCTGGTCCGCCGCGGGCACGAGGACGTCGAGTACCTTCCAGTGTGGTTCCGGGTCCAGGTGGTGCGGGTTACGGAGATCGTGAAGGGTGTACACCAGCGGGATCCGGCGGGCCGACAGCTCGTGGACGATGTCCTTCATCGTCGCGGGCTCGATGGCGTCGAAACCGAAATGGATGTGGAATACGTCGAATTCGCGATGGTGCGCGCGTATCCAGATGGGATCGAGCATCAGCGGTGGCCACCAGCCGCCGGGCACTTTCCGGCGGTCGGCGGGCACCGGGTCCGGTAACCGCACCACCGCGTCGCCGCCGTCCGGATCGGTGAGATGCCGAACGTACACATGGGAGGCCGGTACCGAGGCAACCCGAATCACACGCTGCTCCTTCCAGGACAGGGACGGATGGGTTTCGTACCGGTGTTCACCGTGGTCAGGGTGTTCGCCCGACGCCGGTGGCGAGTTCACGGCACCGGCGTCGGGGGGTGTCGGCCGCCAGGGGCGGGGTGGGCAGGCCGCTGCCGGCCCGCAGTCCGTCGAGGAATTCGGTGAGGGTCTCGCGCGGAGTGCGCGCGGGAATCCAGTCGAGTTCGGTCCGGGCGCGGGCGGAATCCATCAGCGGCAGATGCAGGACGGTGTCGACAAGGCCTGGGGTGGCCGGGATCAGCCGGGCGTGCCAGGCGGCGGCGACGGTCGCGCGGAGGGCACTTGCAGGCACTGTGATCGGGCGGGCGCCGAACACCTCCGACAGGAATTGCCGATCGACGGGTGGTTCGGTCGCCAGGTTGAACGCCCCGTGTACCGGCCGCAGGACCGCCTGCACGTATGCGGCGGCGACGTCGTCGGTGTGCAGAATCTGCACCCGCAGGTCGTCCGGTAGCGGTACGCCGGGCACGAATGCGGGCCGGGCCAGTATCCCGGGAACGAACGGACCGGCGAACAGCCGGCGCTGGGAGGTCGCGGACTCGCGTTTGAAGATGAACCCGGGCCGCATCCGGACCACCCGAAGTCCGGGGTTGCGGGCGTCGTACGCGTCGAGCCAGCGTTCGAGGTAGGCCTTCTCCCGGGGGTATGCGGCGCCGGGCCACCCGTGTGTCGGCCAGTTCTCGGTGACCCTCCGATCGGTCGGGCCCGGGGAGTACGCAGCGACGGACGACGCGTACACCAGGGTGGAGACGCCTTCGGCCGCAACGGCATCGCAGACCCGGATCGTGCCGAGCACGTTGTTGTCCCACGTCACGGCGGGGTTGCGGGTGGGCTGGAACAGCCACGCAAGATGGACGACAGCGTCCGCGCCGCGGACGAGGGTACGCACGTCATCGGTCGCCACGTCGGCGGTGACGAACGTGGTCTTCGGGCTCGTCCAGTCGGTGTGCCGACGGGCCAGACCCACCACGGTCTGCACCTGCGGGGTGGCACCGAGCGCGGACACCACACTGGTCCCGACGTTTCCGGTAGCACCGATCACCACTACGCGCAGTCCGCGTCCGTTGCTGCTGCTCACGGGGTTCGGTTACCCCTACGTGCCAGTAGTGAATCCGTGGGTGTGCCGGCTTGGCCGAAGATTCGCCGAACAGCTCGGCGCCTGGCAGCTGCCGTTCCGGAGGACCCAGGAATGGGTGGAGCGGCCCGACGGTGAGCAGGTCCTGAAGACGAGGATCACCGAGTACTACCGCCGCGTTGGGGTGAGGGCGGATCGGACGTCGACTGGTACTGCTCCGGTTCGCCGGATGTGCATGTCGGTGATGTGGGAGGTGCCGGTGGTCGCCTCGCCAAACGCCGATCACCGGTGAGGGTGCCGGCGGAGCGTTCGGGGACCAGCCGCGCGAAGAATCCGCCCCGGTCGAGGATCGGGATTCCGGTGGCGAGCACCACCCGGCCGGAGGTGAGATCGCCATGCTCGGTCACCACCCGGTAGCGTTCCCGCCCTGCGCTGCGCACCTGCGTGACCCGGCGATGCTCGACCACGTCCCGCTCGACGAGGTCGCCGTGCGCGCGATCGACCATGAACCGACCCCTCGCCATGCCCCCCGGTGGGCGGGGCTTTCGCGATGCAGGGCGACGCCGCCCCTGGGCCCACAGCCCGCGGTGTGCATGTCGGCGCGTCGGGGCACTCGATACTCATGGCATCGGAATCGGAGCAGCCGGTCGACGCAGCAGTCATCGGTGGACGATTGGTGGCGCTGGTCGCGGACCGCGACACGGCCACACTCTCGCATGCGCTGTCGGCGATGGCCTTCAACCCGCATCCCGGCTCCGGATACCCGGACTACGAACAGGTGCTGGAATGGGCCATCCAGGCCATCACCGACGTCGTCGTGGCCCGCCTCGGGCCCGCGCCGCCGGGACAGGAGTTCGCCCTGGCCATACACCGCAGAAACGGCGACGAGATAGACCCCGCCCACCTACCGCAATCCCGGGACTGGGTGCTGCGGACCGCCGGGATGTTCCTGGCCGACGACCCCGAGGCACGTCGGGAGCGGCTCGAAGCGGCCGGACGGCACCCGGACCCGGTGCAGCGGGCCACACTGCTCGCCGACGCCCTGATCTGGCTCGACTTCCTCCTCGACGCCGACGCCCCCGATCCACCGGACCTGGCCGCGTGATTTCACGGCCGCGCACAAGGACGACGTGCCCAACCGCGGGGCTGGACCAGTCCACGCGGTTCGCTACGGTAGATGTCTACACCGCCGTCCTCGGCACGCACAGCGGGGCGGGCGCGGTAGGGGTCGGCGACCGCGAGTTGTTCGGTGCCGATCCAGACATCGAGGTAGGACCAGTGCGCGGAGCTGTCGTCACCGTCTGAACGGCACCGGTGTGCTGTTCCTATCTGGCTGGCACGGTCACAGCACGCTCTGCCGTAAGCGGCGACCGCCCCCAGATTCAGCGGCCCCTGGCGCCGACCATCACTAGAATCCGCAAGTGCGGCACCGTGACGACGTCCTCGACCTCGCGACCGACGCTCAGGACAGAACGGATCAGAATCCGTTGAAGAGTCGCTCGACCCCAGCAGGAAGTGAGCTGCCGATGACCACAGCGCAGGACCGGATTGCCGAGCCGTGGGGTACGCGTACCCCGTACGGGCCAGGACAGTCGTGGCCGGCCCGGGTGGACCAATTTCTGGCGGACGGGGTCGACCCGGACGCGGTGGACCGGTGGGTGCAGTCGGCGTCGCTGCTGCATTCGAACGGAGATGCCCTCGACATCGGGGTGAAAGACGGTGCGATCGTCGGGGTCCGCGGCCGCGGCGTCGACCGGGTCAACAAGGGGCGACTGGACCCGAAGGATCTGTTCGGGTGGCAAGCGAACGGGTCACCGGAGCGGCTCACCCGACCGTTGATCCGCCGGGACGGCGAACTGGTGGAAACCGACTGGGACACCGCCATGAACCAGGTCGTGGCCCGTAGCCGGGAACTGTTGGCCGAGCAGGGGCCGAGCGCGATCGGGTTCTACACCTCCGGGCAACTGTTCCTCGAGGAGTACTACACCCTCGGGGTGATCGCGCACGGGGCGATCGGCACGAATCATGTCGACGGCAACACCCGGCTGTGTACCGCCACCGCGGGCGAGGCGTTGAAGGAGTCGTTCGGCTGCGACGGTCAACCCGGTTCCTACACCGATGTCGATCACGCCGAGGTGATCGCGTTGTTCGGGCACAACGTCGCCGAAACCCAGACCGTGTTGTGGACGCGGATCCTGGACCGGCTCGCCGGGCCGAATCCACCCGCGATCGTGTGCGTCGATCCGCGACCGACGCCGGTCGCGGATCGCGCCGCGGTCCATCTCGCCCCGTTGCCGGGTACGAATGTTGCCCTGATGAACGGGCTTCTCCATGAGATCGTCGCTAACGGCTGGGTCGACCACGAGTGGATCGACCGGCACACGGTGGGATTCGACGAACTACAGAAGGAACTCGTCCCCTACACCGCGGAGAAGGTCGCGGTGATCTGCGATGTTCCTGCCGACGACCTGCGGGATGCGGCCAGGTTGCTCGGCACCACCGATCACCTGCTCTCGACCGTGTTGCAGGGGTTCTATCAGTCCCATCAGGCCACCGCGGCCGCCGTGCAGGTCAACAATCTGCATCTGATCCGTGGGATGCTCGGGCGGCCCGGGTGCGGGGTGCTGCAGATGAACGGTCAGCCCACCGCGCAGAACACCCGCGAATGCGGTGCCGACGGGGACCTGGCCGGGTTCCGCAACTGGGCGAATGACGAGCACATCGCCGAATTGGCGCAGTTGTGGAACATCGACACCGAGAAGATCCCGCACTACGGCCCGCCCACGCACGCGATGCAGATGTTCCGCTACGCCGAGCAGGGCAGCCTGAAGATGCTGTGGGTCTCCGCCACCAATCCCGGGGTGTCGCTGCCCGAACTGGCCAGGATCCGGTCGGTCCTGGCCCAGGACCGGTTGTTCCTCGTCGTGCAGGATATTTTCCGCACCGAGACAACCGAATTGGCCGACGTGGTCCTCCCCGCGGCCACGTGGGGGGAGAAGACCGGCACGTTCACCAATGCCGACCGCACCGTGCACCTGTCCGACAAAGCGGTCGACCCGCCCGGCGACGCGCGCCCCGATCTGGACATCTTCCTCGACTACGCCCGCCGGATGGACTTTCGCGACAAGGACGGCCACCCGCTGCCCGCCTGGGAGGACGCGGAATCGGCGTTCGAGGCATGGAAGACATGTTCGTCCGGGCGGCCGTGTGACTACACCGGTCTGAGCTACGACCGCCTGCGCGGCGGCTCCGGAATCCAGTGGCCCTGCACCGCCGAGCACCCGGACGGCACCGAACGGCTCTACACCGACGGCCGGTTCTTCTCCGACCCGGACTACTGCGAGTCTTACGGCAAGGATCTGGTCACCGGGTCCCCGCTCGAACCCACCGAATATCGGGCCCTGAACCCGGACGCCAAGGCCGTCATCAAGGCCGCCGAATATCTCCCCGCCCACGAGAGACCGAACGAGGACTATCCGTTCGCACTGATCACTGGCCGCACCCTGTACCACTTCCACACCCGCACCAAGACCGCCCGCGCGCCGCAACTCGATTCCGCGGCACCGCAGGTGTGGGTCGAGATCTCCACGGCGGACGCGCACGCGCACGGCATCGCCGAGGGGGACCTGCTCGCGATCTCCTCCCCACGCGGGTCCCTGCACGCCCATGCCCGGGTCAGCGGAATCCGTCCGGGTGTGCTGTTCGTTCCGTTTCACTACGGCTACTGGGATGCCGAACCCGCAGTGGGGGACGGCCACACTCGGGCGGCGAACGAACTGACGATCACCGACTGGGATCCCGCCTCCAAGCAACCGATCTTCAAGACCGCCGCCGCCACCATCAGCCGCATGCGGGCGGGCGCCGGGCCCTCTGCGGCACCGACGACAGCGGCATCGGCTCCCCTCGGTCCCGCCGTCGCCCCCACCGTCGGCGGTCCCGCGGCGCTGGTCACCGAAATCGCTTCGAGGCAGGGACGATGAAACTCGATCTGGTCCTGCGGCAGGTGCACCGCTCCGAACACACCTTGGCTCTGGCCCTGTCCGCGCTGGCGGCCCGCCACAAGGCAGACCACGAAATCCACCATGTGGCACTCGATCTCGCCGACTGGTCGCAGGACCATCTTCGCCGGCTCGCCGCCGCCGGCACCCGCTACGGAATCGACCTGAACCCTGACCCATCGACCGAGGCACTGACCACCCCGGTCCAGGAAGAACTCGGCGAACTGCTCGGCCGGCGCCCCGAACCGGCCCTGATCCTGCTGATGGATCTGCGCCACCTGCACCGGGTAACGGCCGGAGTCTCTCTCGACTGGGAACTGCTCGCCCAAGGATCCCAGGCCACCAAAGACAAGGACCTGCTCGCCCTCACCCAGCGCTGCCACCCGCAGACCCTGCGGCAACTGCGCTGGTCCAACACCCTGCTCAAAGTCCTCGCACCCCAAACTCTGGCCACCTGACACCTCCATAGAAACAACCCCATGGTCGGCGGGAAGTGGAATATCCCTGCACCCCGCTGACGTGCAGCACCGACGAGCCCCGTTCGGCATCGAAGGAATCGACGACTTCGGCGCTCCCGGACGCCTGTGGGATTCAATCCGGAGTGGTTCAGTGCGGAGTGGGATAGGGCTGTGTCCGCAACGCCTGCGCGAGGTGGGCGGCGTTGCGGGCGGCGGTGGCGTTGGTGGCGGCGACGGCCTCGGGCACCGTGTCGAGGTCGTTGTAGTCGCCCGGGGTCATCGCCTCGCCGTTCCAGTACGTGCAGCCCTGAGCGGGAATGCTGAAACCGCAGTCGTTCAGGGCCTGGAACAGGGAGGCGACGATGGCGTGTGCCCCGTCTTCGTTGCCGACGACCGCGGCGATCGCCACCTTGTCGAACAGGATCGGCCGCTCCTGGTCGTCGGTGACGGACAGTTCGGCGTCGAGACGTTCGAGGGCGCGTTTGGCGATACTGGACATCTGCCCCAGCCAGGTCGGGGTGGAGATCAGCAGGATGTCGGCGTCGAGGATGCGTCGTCGGATCTGCGGCCACTGATCCCCGTCGCCCATGTCGGCCTCGACCCCGGGCCGGATGTCGTAGTCGACGAGGCGGATCTTGTCGCCGGTCACCTCGTGGGAGGCCAGTTCGGTGAGGACCTGGTCGGCGATCAGGTCACTGCTCGACGGCGCCGGGGAGGGTTTGAGCGAACACGTCAGGGCAAGTGCGGTCAGGGTCGTCATCCGATCCGGGTACCCGCGGGCCGCGGTGACTAACGTGCCCGGAACGGACTCGGAGGAGCGCACAACGAACCGGCGGAAGCAGCTACCGGGAAGACCCTGACCACTGATCGAGACGTGTTTCCCATTCCGCCAACGCCGAGGATGTGCTGGCATGCCGTTCCGGGGATCCCAGCGGGGGACGGGCGCCGATCGCGAAATCGACCAGAACATGGGCAACGGTCAGGACACTGAGATGGTGACGCTGCGCGACTCGCAGCAACTCGTCGAAGGCGTCGGCCCGGCCACACCGGCGTAGAGCGATGAGGATGCCTTCCGCCAATGACAGCGTTTCCCGCCCATCCCTCGCCCGCTGGACACCCACTGCGCTGTGTCTGGCCTCCCGGCCGGGTTCGGGCACCGCCGTCATGGACATCATCTCCGCATCTGTGCGCTATGAATTCGGCCTGAGCTCGATTCGCCCGGGTGACGGGCATCAGTGGTTGCGGAGCGCCGTGATCAGTTCCTTCTTTCGCTTCGAGGAATAGCCCGACAGGCCGACCTCTTTTGCCTTCTTCTTCAACTCGTCCACGGTCCAGTCCTCGTAGGAGGACGACTTACCGCCCTTACGGCCGGTGCTGGACCGGCCACGAGTGGCGGCCGAGTTCGCGATCCGCGCCGCCTTCTCTTTGGACGCGCCGTCCTTCCGCACTTCCTGGTAGACCTTCGCGTCCTTGATCGATGACCGCGGCATTTTTTTGCCTTCTCGAGTCGATGCTGCTCATCGGGTACCCGAATCCACCGTGGTCTACCAGCCGGGCACCGGTTCGGCAGGTCCTTCGGCCGCGCTACGGCGGGCAAACCTGGATCGCCGAACAACAAACCTCTGTGCGCCCAGGCTTCGAATCGCCCGGGAGCAGGTTGCCGACCATGAATACAACTGCTTTGTCGAAGTGGGCTGCCGTCATCGGTCGGGGAGCCCACCGATGGCCGGTGTCGGTGATCCGGCGCCCCTCCAGTCAGTTGTGCGCGACGACCCTCAACGTGTTCAGGGTCGAATCGGTGGCGTCGGGCACGGGCATGCCCGCGGCGTGACCGCTGCGTAGGTAGTCGATGACGGCGGTGTCGAGTCGCTCGCCGGGCACGACGGCCGGAATTCCCGGCGGATACGGGGTGAGCTGTTCGGCCGCAATTCGTCCGGCAGCGCAGTCGGCGGCGATCATCTCCGCCTGCCCGAAGAACGCATCACTCGGTGCCATCTCGGACTCGAGCTGCAGTTCTTCGGGGCTGGGGAGGTCGATGTGCGGCGCGGGGTCGAAGGAAGCGGTGGCGGAACTCATCTCGGTGAGGGCGTGAACCAGTCGGTCGGTGGTGTGCTCGTCGTCGGCCATGGACATGGTGGCGAGGATGCGCCGGTGGTCGGACATGCCGACGTCCACCCGGCAGTGGCTGCGGAGCCAGTCGGCGCACTGGTACCCCGTCGCGCCGGTCGCGCTCACGTCGATCAGGATCTGCAGGCGATCCAGGTCGTGGGAGGCCGCCTTGCCCAGCAGACGGTCCTCGAGAACATCGAGCCGGTCGATGTCGTCGATGCGCTCGCGGGTGCGGTGAGCCAGGGACAACGCCGAGCTGAGCAGCTCCGTGCCGTGCTCGACCATCTGTCGACGCCACCCGTCGAGGGCGGTGTAGATCATCACGTTCGGGCTGGTGGTCATGAGCAGATCGGCACAGGCGGACAGGTGGGCACCGTCGACGAGATCGCCTTGGACGTGGAAGACCGACCCCTGCTCGAATCCGGCGCCCATCTTGTGGACACTGACGACGCAGACGTCGGCACCGGCGTCCATCGCCCAGGTCGGCAGGTCGTCGTGGAAGGGCAGGTGTGCTCCCCATGCCTCGTCGATGATCAGGGGTTTGCCCCGCTGATGGCACACGTCGGCGATCGCGGCGATGTCGGCGCAGGTGCCGTAGGGGCTGGGGCTGACGACGATGGCACCGGCGGCATCGGGATGTCGCTGCCAGGCGGCGCGTACCTGCTCCGGGGACGGCGGGTGGGAGAAGTGCATGTCTTCGTCCCACCGTGGGGTGATCCACCGCGGTGTGACTCCGCTGAAGATCAGCCCGGCGACGATCGATTTGTGCGAATCGCGGCCGACGAGCAGGCCGCCCGGGTGGTTTCCGGCGACGGCCATCATTGCTGCCTTCACCGACAGCGAACTCCCGCAGGTGGAGAAGAAGGCCTGATCGGCTCCGACCGCCTCGGCCATCAACTTCTCCGCGTCGGCGAGGTAGTGGTTACTCGAGGTGCGGTCGTCCAGACCGGAGGCGGCGAGCACATCGGAACGGAACGGGTCGATTCCGAGCACGTCGGTGACGCGTTCGTCGGCGCCGCGGCCCTGTCGGTGCCCGGGCGGGGTGAACCCGTACCGGTCACGGCGGTGGTAGTCGGCCAGTGCCTCCAACATCGGTGCGTGTGACTGATCCATGCGGTCCGGGTACCCAGTCGCCGCGGGGTGAACTCGCAACACCGTGTGGTCCACCAGTCGAGAGTCGTCCGCCGGGACGTACCGCGCTCTCGAGGTGTCTTGTCCGCTGTCCTTAGATCCAGCCGGGCGTCACCGAGCCTGGCGCCCCACCACCGCAGCCGTCTGCGGTCACGCCGATCGAAGGCTCCGGCCAGATCCTCACGTCTGTGCACCGCTGTCGATTTCACGACCGAGGCTCGCACGAGGTGTGGTCGCGCCACGCTGTTACGGCAGTTTTCGTCTCGTCACCGGTCCCGAGGTGAGGAGTTTCCGCAGCCGTGCTGCCGGTGAGCGTTCGCCAAGGACAGCGCTGCTGCTGCGCGAGCGTTCCCGGATCCCGGCGACGAGTTCGCCGATCACCGACTCGGTGTCGTGCCGCGGGTGCCAGCCGAGATCGGCGCGGGCTCGGGAGCATTCGACGAGGGGTGTGGCGTAGGCGAGATCGATCCATCCTCGATGGACTGGTGAAAGATGCAGCGTCCACACGAGGTTAGTGATGATGCTCAATGCCGGTGCGGGAACGTGCACGAGGCGGGCGTCGAAGGCGTCGCGGAGCAGGTCCGCGGTCAGGGGTTCGTCGGCGGCAATGTTGAACGGCCCGGGCGCCCGATGGGCGAGGGCTTTGATCACGGCGTCGGCGACGTCCTCGGCGTGCACGACGGGAAGTGAGAGGGTGCGATCGAGGGGGAGGACCGGAAGTGCCGGTATCCGCCGGGACAGCGTTCGTGGCAGATAGCTCGGTGCCGCGTACCGCAGCAGCGCGGTGGCCTCGTCGTGCTGGGCGATCAGGCCCGGACGTATCCGAGTGACAAGGACAGGCGCCTGCCCGTCGGCTGTAGCTGCGGTTTCGATTTCGTCGAGGACGTCCTCCTCGGCGACCTTGTCGACGCTGTAGATCGATCGCGGAATGCCTCGACGGGGCCACTGTTCGGACACCGGCACGCCGTAGGCGCCGGGCGAGTACACCGCCGCCGACGAGAGGTGGACCAGATGGCCCACTCGGGCATCGCGTGCTGCCCGCGCGACCGCGCGGGTCCCGTCGACCGCTGTTCTCCTCAGGTAGTCGCGGTCTCTGGCTGGCTGGAACGCGATCGCCAGATGGACCACGGCCTCGGCACCCTCGAACACCGGAACGAGCGCGGTGTGCGCGTCGTCTCGGGCCAGGTCGATCTCGTGCCAGTGCGCACGCGCGTAGGGAGGGGTGCGCGGGGGCGTTCGGCGGGCGATCCCGGTCACCGCGGTCCCGGGTTCCTGCGCCGCGAAGAGACGGAGAAGCGCGGTGCCGACATTTCCACTGGCGCCGGTGATCACGACTTTGCGCAGAGCGTGCATCGGCTACCGATCCCGTCCGGCGGCCGAGCGAACCGGTGAGCTCATCGGACGGACAAGGTGATAGGCGGCGTTGTCAAACGTCGCCGAGAGGATGGACCGGATCGGGTGTGGTGCGCGAGGTGAGGGTGAAATCGGCGCGGGGTGGAGGTGGGTAAGGACGGTGCTGGTCACCAGCCGGACCACATGGCCTCCGCGGCAGGCGGTGGGTCCGGCGGCGTCTGTGGCGGTCAGAGTCATCGAGTACCTCTCGGATCGACGCGAGCGCACGAGGCCCCGTCCCACCCGCACCCGTGCCGTCTACCCCCGTGGTCCGACAGGGAAACAGGAGGCTCGCGCATGGACCGCTTCCCGCGGTGCGGTCGCCGGTTCGCCTTGTCGTGGGCCGGGTACCCGACCCGTGACGTGCCACTGATCGGAGAGGTGCATGAGCGAACACACCCCGCACACCATCGACTACCCCGGCCGCACCACGGACATGGCGGAAGAACCACAGGACGAGATGCGCGCGTACCGGGGCAACGACTTGCTGAAAGACAAACGGGCGCTGGTCACCGGCGGCGACTCGGGGATCGGCCGCGCCGTGGCGGTGGCGTTCGCGAAAGAGGGCGCCGACGTGGCCATCGCCTACCTCGAGGAGAACGACGACGCGGCGCACACGGCCGAACTGGTCGAAAAACAAGGGCGGCGCTGCCGCACCTTCGCCGGCGACCTGGCCTCGCCGGCGCACTGCCGTGACGTGGTGGCCCGCACGGTCTCCGAACTGGGCGGACTCGACATCGTCGTCAACAATGTCGCCTACCAGGAACCGGTCGACGACTTCCTCGAATTGTCCGAGGAGCAGTGGCGGCGCACGTTTTCGGTGAACATCGACAGCTACTTCCACGTAACGAAGGCGGCGGTGCCGCATCTCGGCCCGGGCTCGGCGATCATCAACACCGGTTCGGTCAACGGCTTGCGCGGGAACAAGTCGCTGATCGACTATTCCGCGACCAAGGGTGCGGTGACCGCGCTGACGTACTCGTTGGCACAGACCCTGCTGGATCGCGGAATTCGCGTCAATTGTGTTGCTCCCGGCCCGGTCTGGACACCACTGATTCCGGCGACCATGGACGAGGAGAAGGTCGCGGAATTCGGGAAGCAGGCCCCCTACGGGCGGGCCGCGCAGCCCGACGAGATCGCCCCGTCCTACGTGTTCTTCGCGTCCGGTCTGCTGTCCTCCTACTACTCGGGGGAAGTGCTTGCCCCACTGGGCGGCGAGACACTGCCGGGCTGATGGCGTGACGGCAGCTTCGCCCGGACGGGATGAGTGATCGGGGGGCGGGCGATCTCGGGCTCACGCCGACTCGACCCATCGCCGGTGGAGCGGATGGTAGGTGATCAGTCCGCGATCCGCGAAGGCGCGTAGCCATCCCTGCATCCCGTCCCGGGCGCGTGTGCCCCGGGAACTGTGCACACCGTGCCAATCCGATACGGCACGACCAGGTCCTGCGAACGGCACGTGTGTTATCGCGACAGCAACCGGATGACCGCGCGTTCGACGACCGCCCGTTCGGCGTCCTCGGAGCGCGAGCGCCGCGCACGGGCTACTGCGGATGCGACGGTGCGGTCCGACTCGTACGCGGTGACCACTCGGGGGTCCACATACGACGCCCGGGCAACGGCAGGGGTGTTGCCCAACACCTCACCGACCTCGCGCATCACCTGGGCCTCGGCGCGGGAACGCGCCCGTTTCGACGAGACGGGACCGGCATCGGCGAACGCGACGGCGGCGATGACGGTGGCATGCCAGGTACGCAGATCCTTCGCGGTGTACTCCTCGCCCGCAACTTCCTTGAAGCGGGTATTGATGTCCTCGGCGTGCACCTCCACCCAACCGTCGTCGGTGCGGTACACCAGCAGCCTGTCGGTGTCGGCGTCGCTGCGCAGCAGGGACCGAATCGCCGTCGCGAGGGACGCGTCGTCGATGGCGAGGACGCGCTGCACGCCGCTCTTGGCGGGGAAGTCCAGCCGGACCTCGTCGCGGTGGACGTCGACGTGTTCGCGCAGCAGGGTGGAGACCCCGCGGGAGCCGTGGTCCTCGGCGTACGCCTCGCCCCCGATGCGCAGCACCCCACGATCGAGCAGGCGTAGCGCGACGGCCTCGACCCGGGCCCGGCCGCCGCCCCGGCGGCACAGGTCCTGATCGACCCGTTCTCGCCACTGCGGCAACCGTGCGGCCATCGCGAGTACGCGATCGAACTTCTCTTCATCGCGCTCGTCGCGCCACTGGTCGTGATAGAGGTACTGGCGTCGACCGGCGGCGTCGACCCCGACGGCCTGGATGTGACCGTTCGGATACGGGCTGATCCACACCTTCCGCCACGCCGGTGGGATGACGAGCGCCTCGATGCGTGCCCGGTCGTCGGCCGAAACGCGGCCGTCTCCGCCCGGGACCTCATAGGAGAACCCGTTGCCGCGCCGACGTCGGCGTATGCCCGGCGTGGTCGGATCGCTGTGCCGCAACCGCACTCGGTTCCCCTCTCGCGCATGCTGTCTCCGCCTCTCCCGGGTACCCCAACCCGGGGACGTGCATGCGCACCTTCCTCTCCACACGACGGCGAAGAGCTCTCCCATGCGCTGTCGGCGATGGCCTGCAACCCGCATCCCGGCTCCGGACACCCGGACTACGAGCAGGTACTGGAATGGGTCGTTCAGGCCATCACCGACGTGGTCGTGGCCCGTCTCGGATCCGCGCCGCCGGGACAGCAGTTCACCCTGGCTATACACCGCAGGAACGGCGACGAGGTCGATCCCGCCCACCTACCGAAATCCCGGGACTGGGTGCTGCGGACCGCCGGGATGTTCCCGGCCGACGACCCCGAGTCAGGTCGGGAGCGGCTCGAGGCGGCCAGACGGCACCCGGACCCGGTGCAGCGGGGCCGCGTGACGTCACGACGGCGCACAAGGACGAGGTGCTCAGCTGCGGGGCTGGACCCGGTCCAGAGTGGTGACGACAGGTTCGAGGCCGATCTGGGCCCATTGTGCGGTGATCGTCGGGAATGGTGGTTGCGGCGCCTCGATGGCGGGTACGCGCGAAAGTAGCAATTGCCCGAAGGAGTGATCGACATCAGAGCTCAGTGCGACACCACGGCGTCCGCAGCCCGGGTGTGGTCGGTGCTGTCCGACGGATGGATGTATCCGGTATGGGTGGTCGGGGCGGCGCGGATGCGGGCCGTCGACGACGACTGGCCGGCGGTGGGCAGCCGCCTGCACCACTCGGTCGGCTTGTGGCCTGCGCTGCTCAACGACAACACCGAGGTCCTCTCGGCCGTCACGGAACGGGAACTGCGGTTGCTGGCCCGCGCGTTACCGGCGAGCCAGGCGGAGGTGACAGTGCTCCTCGAACCCCGCGGCACCGGTTGCCACCTCGAGATGTCCGAGATAGTCGCCCATCCCCCGTTCAACCGAATACCACGAAAGGTGCACGACACTCTCGTCTATCCCCGCAATCGCGAATGTCTACGCCGACTGACATTGATCGCCGAACATCAAGCATATCGACAGGCCACCGAGCCGCGCGTGCACCAGTAGCCGAACGCGTCCAAAGGGATGTTCTGTCCGCGCGTGCTTCGGTGAGGCCGCGCTGTGCTCGATGGTGACGTATCCTCCCGGCTCGGGGATGTGACCGTTGTCTTTAATCTCTCTGCGTGAGAATGTGTGTCGACTAAACGTCCACGTTCAGGTGTGCTGTCGGCCGCGGATCACCACGATCTCTTCGGTGCGCTGATCGGCGGTGATGATTCCGCGGGCTGCGAGCAGGTGCCGGCGTCCGGTCAGGACGGGTCCGAAGGGAATCTCCCGCCGGGCGGCGATGTCGACCTGCAAGCCATGCTCCTCGAGCATGACGTGGGTCTTGTCGACCCCGCTCAGTGCCGACTGGGCGAGCAGCAGTGTTCCCCCGGGTGCGAGGACGTCCGGGGCCTGGGCGCAGATCCGGTCGAGGAGCGCGCGTCCGTCGGTGCCGGCGTCCCAGGCCTGCGCGATGCCGGTGTCGGGAAGTCGGTCATCCTGGGCGGGCACGTAGGGCGGGTTGGAGGTCACCAGATCGAAGTATTCTGCGCGGACGGGCGCGGTGAGGTTGCCCTGCAGCACCCGAACCGTGTGCCCGTGCAGCCGCGCGTTGAGCCGGGCGGTCAGCACGGCGCGGCGGGAGATGTCGACCGCGGTGATGCTGCCTGCCCCGAGCTGGGCGGCCCGCAGGGCGAGCGCTCCGGTGCCGGTGCAGATGTCGAGGACCCGAGTCAGCGGAGACAGAGGGTGCTCGGCCAGGGCGCCGGCGAGCAGCCACGTATCGTCCTGTGGGGGATACACCCCCGGGATCCGCAGCAACATCAGGCGCTCCTCACGCTGGCCGAATCGACATCATCTGAGCGCCTGCGTCTGCCGACGGAGCGCGGCGTCGAGCAGGCACAGGGCATGGGCGGTGGTCTCCTCCACCACCTCGCGGGGCTCGCCGGGGAAGTGCCGTAGTTCGGTGCGCGTGTCGCCGCCGGCGAAGATTCCGAACCACACCGTGCCCGGTGGCTGTCCGTCCTGCGGCTCCGGTCCACCGACACCGGTGACCGCCACCGCCAGGTCCGCGTCGAGCAGTTCGGCCACCGTGGTCGCCATCGCGCGGGCACTGGGTTCGCTGACCACCGGACCGCCCGGGACCTGCAGCAGACCGTGTTTCACGGAACTGGCGTAGGCGACGATGCTGCCCCGATACCACTCGGACGACGATGGTGCGGCACCGAGCACGGCCGAGATTCGGCCGCCGGTCAGCGATTCCGCGGTGGCAATGGTGAGTTGCCGGGCGCGTGCGGCAACCGAGATCCGTTCCGCCTGCTCCTCGCAGTTACCCACGCGGTGCACCCCGCTCCGGGTCCGGGATGGCGCGGCGACCGATACGGTGCAGTGCAGAGACCCCCGCCAGGCTCGTTGCGAGCACGATCACCAACAACACCACGTTGAGCATCTGTCCTCCACCGTCTCTCCACGCAACGTCTTTGGTGCGCTCTATCGGACTGTAGTTATCCCGTGCGGTAAAGCGGTGGACGCCGACTCGAACGCGCCGGGAGTAGGTCCGATACTGCGGCGGCCCCGCCGGCTACTGGCTGAACCGGAGGAGCCTGGCCGTCGCCGCGTCCCGGGATGCGCCGACGACGTCTGTACCGAGGTACCCAGCCACGACCGACGACAATCTTCACCGCCGCCGGACGGTCCCGCCGATGGAAGGGAGGTCACGGCCTCGAAACGAAGCAGGTGTCCACTTCCGACGGCTTCCGGGCGTGCGCCAGTGCGGTCGGACGCTCTCAAATACTCGGGGCAGGAATAGCGCCCGTTCCCGAAATCGAAGACAGAGGCTGCCCTGATGTTCCATCACACCGATCACGTCCAGTTCGACGTCGCGCCGGACAGGCCGGACCCGGTCTTGCCCGCACACTGCAGGAATCGCTCGGCGGCGCATACGGTGAGATGACGGTGACCATGCAACACGGAGCGGGCAGCAAGCAGTGTCCTCGTCTGGGTTCGGCCGCCCAGATGCGCGCTTCTGGGCGGTCGCACGGCCCGGGAGCCGTGCGCGCGCCCACCCTCCCTGGTCGACCGAGGTCGACAGGGGGCACACTACCCGTGAGGGTCAACGCCGAAAACCCGCGGGCGGGTTCGGGTTCTGGTGGTGGGGTACCCGGAGACGGCAGCACACGCAATCGACGGGAACCAATGATCGGCGCCGGTTCACTGCGATGCTTGGTCCCACCGAACCTTGTACGGGAAAGTAGGTGAGCACGCCATGACAGGATCGTCTGTCGCGCGTTCGAGGACGCGCACCCCGGTGCAATGGGCGGCCCTGGTCGTGGGCGCGGTGTTCCTGCTCGTCGGGGTTCTCGGGTTCATCCCCGGCATCACCACCGGCTACGACACCTTGACCTTCGCCGGACACCATTCCGACGCGCAACTGCTCGGGATCTTCAACGTCTCCATCCTGCACAACTTTGTGCATCTGCTGTTCGGTGTCATCGGTATCGCCGCGGCCCGCACCGCGGGTGCGGCGAAGGCGTTCCTGATCGTGGGCGGCATCGTCTACCTGGCGCTGTGGGTCTACGGGCTCGTCATCGACCTGGACAGTGCCGCGAACTTCGTGCCGGTCAACACCGCCGACAATTGGCTGCACTTCGGCCTCGGTGTCGGGATGATCGCGCTCGGTCTGCTCGCCACCAAGATCGGCCCACCGGTCACGACGACCGCGACCAGTCCCTACACCCGCTAGAACCCGAGGGGCGACCGCCAGCCGGCCAGACTCCTCGACGGTCATCGGCCGATGGAACATCCCGCCCTCGGCAGAAAATGCCGGATTGCGGCGGAAGGAGCGGGCGATGACACTCACACCATCGACGGATCCTGTCGATCTCACCGGAATCGGTGAGTCCGAGTTGCGCCTGACGATGGGGGTCGAGGAGGAGTTCGTGCTCGTCGACCCCGACACCGGCGCCCCGTTTCTCGGCAACTCTGCCGTTGCGGCCGCGGGACAGGCGCTGGGCATCGACCTGCAGCTCGAGCTGTCGCGATGTCAGATCGAAACGGCCACACCGGTCTGTACCCAGTTGGCGGATCTGCAGGCCGAGGTGCGGCGGGCACGGACGCTGACGGCCGCCGCGGCGGCCCAGACCGGCGCCGCCCTGCTGGCGGTCGGGGTTCCTCCGTTCGGTCGCCCACCCCGATCGATCACCGATCTGCCGCGCTACCGACGCCTCGCCGACCACTACGGGCAGCTGGGCGAGCAGGTCATCTGCGGGGCCCACGTCCACATCGGGATCCCCGACCGGGAGGTCGCGGTCCAGGTCAGCAACCACCTGCGTCCCTGGCTGCCGGCGTTGCTGGCACTGACCGCAAACTCCCCGATTATCGCTGGCCGCGATACCGGATACGCCAGCTGGCGGCACATGCTGTGGGCGCGCTGGCCGGGCGCCGGCCCGCCACCGTACTTCGACTCCGCGGGACACTACGACGACGAAGTCGTGGAAATGCTCGAGTACGAGGTGATTCTCGATCCGGCGATGATCTACTGGGACGTGCGGGTGTCGGCGCATCTGCCCACCGTGGAGGTCCGCGTGGCCGACGTGCCGGCAACGGTGGAGGAAACCGTGCTGCTGGCCGTCCTGGTACGGGCACTGGTCGCGGCCGCGCTGCGGGCGATACGGGGCGGGCATCGGGCGCCGCGAGTGGACCCGCACCGGCTGCGGTCGGCGTACTGGCGCGCCGCCCGCGACGGGATCACCGGCCGCGGTATCGACCTCGCGTCCGGGTGCCGTGTTCCGGCGACCGAACCGATCCGCCGGCTGCTCGACCACATCCGTCCCGTCCTCGAGGCCGCGGGCGACTATCACGGCACCCGGGCGGAGGTCATGCGGATCCTCGCCACCGGTAACGGTGCCGCCCGGCAACGACGCGTCCTGCAGGACGGTACGCTTCCGGACGTCCTGGACATGCTCATCCACAGCACCGCCGACACAGCGTGATCGGTGCCTGACCCCACCGGATGCCCACAGACCTGCGACAGAGGCTCCACAACTGTTACTGATGCGAGGCCCTCCCCGCCTCGAAGTCGGCGGGCGCCGACTCGGCGGCGGCCTCCTCTGGGACCGGATGTGAGGCCAGGATTTCGGCGTCCGCGTTGCCGAACCGCACCCGGCCGCGGATCGACCGGAATCCGGCGACCTGCTCGTCCGGGTTGGCGAGGCCCCCGTCGGCGTGGTCATCGCACGTTTTGGCGCCGAGCTCACCGAAGGGAAGCGATCGCCGGCCATGGCCGGACAATTCGACGTCACCACGCGGGCGCAGGTCCTTGCGGCTGCCGTCATGGGGCTGGACCTCGTGCTCGATGTCGAGCCTTCCCGACTCGCCCGACGTCCCCATTGCGGGAAGTCGCGGCGGGACTGCATGCCGATCCCGGAAAACGCTGTGGAGAACTGGAATTCAGACTATTAACCGGGGACGCCGGTGCGGGCGGGCGTAGGTCAGAGGGTGCGGTGTCCTGCCACGATGCTGTCGGCGAGGTCGCTGACCGTGCAGTAGTCGGCGTAGGCGGCGGCGCGCAGGCGGAGCTCGGCGTCGGCGGCGGGGATGCCGAGTCGGCCGGCGATCAGTCGGGCGGCGACGGGCACGTTGGCGCGGCGGAACAGGTGGTGATCGTTACGCCAGGGTGTGTCGGTGAGGGTGCGCAGTTCGGTGACGATCGTCGGTGCGAGTGCGGCGGCGAAACGTTGCGCGGATCGGTACTGCGCGGGGGTGAGGGTGCGCGGGCGGGTGCGGTGGAGTTCGAGGACGCCGACCGGTCCGTCCTGGCGGGTGGACAGCGGGAAGGTGTAGATACCGCGGACGCCGAGGGGGAAGAGTTCGGTGGCGAGGATCGGCCACCGCGGGGTGGATGCGGTCAGGTCGTCGATCAGGTGCGGTGCCTGGAAGTGGTGTGTTTCGAGGCAGGGTCCTTCGCCGAGGGTGAATTGGAGTTCGTCGATGGCCTCGGCGGTGGCATCGGAGGCGTAGACGAGGTCGTGCCCGGTGGGGTTCGCGAAGACCGCGACGGCGATGCCGTCGACGTCGACCGACAGACGGCATCGGTCGGTGAGGAACCGGGTGCGGGGGAGTGCGTCCGCGCAGCGGTCGGCGGAATCTTCGAAGGCGGGTCCGGTATTCATCGGCGTCGGCCGGGGTCGGGCGGCGACGTCTCGTGGTCGGGTCGAGACTGCTGTGGGCCGGTGAGAGGGTGTTCGGGGGTGGTGTGATCGAGGAGGTGGGTGAGCCAGGCGGTGGACACCGCGGTGGTCCGGG
The DNA here is from genome assembly GCF_029269925.1 of Rhodococcus sp. T2V. Classification (NCBI taxonomy): domain Bacteria; kingdom Bacillati; phylum Actinomycetota; class Actinomycetes; order Mycobacteriales; family Nocardiaceae; genus Rhodococcus; species Rhodococcus sp. T2V. The sequence goes on along the minus strand of NZ_JARJBD010000099.1, from coordinate 12,371 downwards.
GGTGGGGCGGGAAAGTCATCGGGTGGGGTCATTCTCCGGTTCGGGGGCAGCGCCGGGCAGGATGCCAAGGCCAGCGAGCAGGGCACGGCAGTCGTCGGCGTCGTGGGCGTGGGCGGCGACGACACGTTGGGCTCTGGCGATGGCGGTGGGGTCGAGTTCGTGGGCGACGTCGAAGACGGATGCGCGGTCGGACATGGACACGTGCCCTTCGTCGGGAGCAGGCGGGACAAGACGGCGTGCGGGGCCTACAGGTGCGAATCCGCCCGGGTGAGTTCGGCTGTCCGCACAAGCGTGTGGTGTCGGTGCGCTGCTTGACCGACGGACCCCGTTCACTGGTTTCGGCCAAAACGGTGACCATGGTCGGGTACCCGCCGCGGGCGAAGGAGAACCAGCGGTGCGGTGACGGCACCCGCAGGCCCGGGAGAGTTGGGTTCAGTCCTGGTACTCCGGCATATGCTCACATTGTGGTGTGGTTTAGCGGGGTGCGGGCGAGGTCGGCGGGGTGCGGTGGGGTCGGCGGGCAGCGGGACGGGTGCGTCGCCTGATGTGGCGGGTGCGGTCAGTCTCGGACATGCCGCCCCAGATTCCGTAGGCCTCGGCGGCGGTGAGGGCGTGGGTGCGGCAGTCGGTGAGCACGGGGCAGTCGTGGCAGAGTTGTTTGGCGGCGCGTTCGCGTCGGGCACGGGCGTGGCCGCGTTCCCCGTCGGGGGAGAAGAACAGGTCGGTGTCGGTGCCGCGGCAGGCGGCGCGGGACTGCCAGTCCCCGTCGGCGTGGACGTGGGGGTGCGAAGGATCAGGCACGAGCAGGTCGAGTCGCTTTCGGAATCGGGCGTCGGACACGGTGGTCGGGCGGTCGGCGCCGGCACCCATCCGGGTCCGGGCAGTGGGCGCGGTCCGCGCTCGGTGTGCGGAATGTGGGTGGGCGTGTCTCCTCGCGTCGTGTGGTGCGAACACCGATCCGCCTCCCAGATCGGTGTTCGAGACCGTGTGTGCGACAAAACTACTCGGCACGGCGCGGATGCAGTCTGGTTCCGCCGGGGAGCAATCGGCTTGCCGCAGCGGTGGACTCGGGTCATGGGTGTGCGGTCGGTGCGGCACGGTGTGGCACGCGGCAAATGGCGGTGCCGGTGCGCTGATGCCTGGGCTCGACATCGGGGGGCGGGGGATACTTCCCCGTCCCCCGCCTCCGGAAGAACTGGCGGCGGGGTGTGTGTCGATAGTAGCGACACACTGATTGAGGGTTCAATGGAATCGGTGAGGAGTAAGCGGCATCACATCCGCCGCGTGCCCCTGCCGCGGTGGCGGGCTACGAGCAGGTCCCGTTCCCCGGTCACGGCGTTTGCGTGGTCACGCGAAGCCGGCGCCGTCGGTTCTCTTCTCCCGGACCGCAGGAGGCCCATGCCGGTGCTCGGTTTATCCGGCGGTCAGGGCCACAGCAGGGCGCCCCATCCGGTGCGGGCCGCACGTGCGGCGGGGGTGGGTCCGGACGCTTCGTTCCCGCTGGCCAGCGCGACCAGGGCTTCGGCGAGGGTGAAGGCGGACACACCGTGGCGACGGGCCGCGCCGACCAGTCGTCGACCGTGTCCAGGAGCTGCTCGGGCTGGGCTGGGCCGGGTTACTTTGCAACCTCTCGCCGACCGGATCGATCTCGTCTGCTGCGACCTCGGGGACGCCGCCGTCTTCGGCACCGCCCTACCCGATCCCGGCGCCAAGGCGAAGGTCGCCGGTTTCGCCGCGGCGTGGGGAATGCTGTGCGCCTACAGTGGCCGCCGCAGCGGACAGCGGTAGCGTCACCTGCTCGGGGTCGATCCCGAACCCTCAGAACTGCTCTCCCGGTACGACTTCCGGCGACGGTGTTGGCATGCGGTACAACAGGTCCTGTCAGTACCTGCGGGGACGGATCGCCGGGAGCGGAGGGTATGCGAGCAGGTGGGTGAACCGGTGTGAGTGGGAGGTGACTGCGGACACGGCTCGTGGGGTACTCCGCCTGGAGGCGGTGATCGTATGACTACTCACGATTCGATTCGGCACTGGGTTGCCGGACAGATGCATCTCGACATCGGCACTGCCGAGCAGGCCGAGCTCGCCCGGCTCGATGCGGTCACCGAAGCGGCGGAAGCGGGGTATGTGCGCATGCTGCTTCGACTCCACGACTACCGTCCGCAGGTCGGATGAGAAGATCGCCACCAGCAGGGGCAGGCCGCCGGTGCCGGACTCGTATTGTTGGCCGCGGTCACTCGGACGGAACCTGGAGGGACATCGTCCCGCAGGAGCCGGCCGCGGCCGTGGCTGCCGGGGGTGTCGATGCGGAACCATTCGAGCTGGTACTTCGTCCCCGGACCCGCGGAGTACGGTGGCGGCTGGTGTGGGCTGTTCGCGCGTACAGTTCCGCGGCGCAGGAGGGGTAGTTGGTGATGTGCCACAAAACCATCCGGGTTACCGGGGTGGGGAGGAAGTCGGGTTCTGCGCGAGTTCGGTTCGGTCGTCGAAGTCTCGGCTGGCGGTCGGATATGCCGCAGCAGACCGAAGTTTGGGATTCTGGGGCGATGGGCAACCGGGATCGAACCGGACCCATCCGGGAAGACGGTGCCAGTGCAGCTGTCGCAGATCGCGGCTCAGCTCACAGGCGAGACGAAGCAGTGATCCCCGTCCGAGGTACCACCTCGTCGACGCCGCGAAAGGAGTGACGACCATGACCCACACCGACCACCCCCGATCAAATTCGGAACGTACCGGCGAGCCGCCGGGCGCCGCACATCAGATCGACCATCTGTCCACCGTGCAACTCGTCGAACGCCTCACCGAACAGGTGAAGGCACTCGTCCAGACCGAGATCCGTCACGGAGTCGTCGAGATGAAGGACAAGGGCACCAGGTTCGGTGTCGGTGCGGGACTCTCGGGTGCTGGACTCGTGATCGTGCTGTACGGGCTCGGTGCGCTCGTGGCCGCCGCCGTGCTCGGACTGGCCACGGTGCTCGACCCGTGGCTCGCCGGCTTCGTGGTGGCGATCCTTCTCATCGTCGTGGGCGGCATCGTCGCCGCTGTCGGCGGGCAACGGACGAAAAAGGCGTTGCCCCCGACACCGGTCGACACCAGTCGCAGCGTCCACCGAGACGTGGACACCGTGAAGGAGAGCCTCCGATGACCGCTCCGCACGAGTCGACCCCGGACGGCGACGCCCTGACCGCCACCGCCGAACGACAGCGCGCAGAATTGGCCACCACGGTCGACGCCCTCACCCGCAAGGCCGACGTGCCTGCCCGCGTGAAGGCAGGCACCCGGCACCAACTCGACACCGTCCGGCACGAACTCGCGAACGTGCGGAACAAGCCACGACTCGCAGCTCTGCTCGGCGGTCTGACCGCCGGCGTCGTCGCCCTGGTCGTCGTCCGACGCGCACGCCACCGCTGACCGGGCTGGAGGAAAAGAGACGACACGACCCACGAGCGCCCGCAGACGGCGGAACCGAAGGACGGCCGCCCGGGCCGGCCGATCACGGAAAGGACGGGGACAGGGGCGCGGCGGGAATTTCCAGAACTCGTCGACGATTCCGACAGTGCAGAGGATCACGCCAACGCACCGGCGGTCGGCGGACCGCGCCAGATACTCCCCGAGCGTGTACTCGTCGCTTCTCGACCGCACGTCCGGGTCCGCCGGTGCGTTCGCGCGGGGCGATCAGATGCGGCAGAAGAAATGGAGGTGGCCGTCCCCAAACCCGTCACCGCATCCGCGAGCGCGGAATCGCTTCCCGCTCCCCGCTTCCCGGCCACGACCGTGGTGAGCTCCGCGGCTGCCTCGCAAATCGGTGGGCACCGACACCGCGATCTCGACAGACCCAAATCGGGGCCAGCCCAAGGAGAAGGCGGCCGGCCCCGCCTGCGCTGCTGCCAGGCGGGGCCGCAGCGCCGTCGGCATGTCCGGTGGGAAATCGCCGGCCTACGAGGACTGGCCCGACGCCGAACTCCACAATCGCGCCGAGGAACTCGACCTGCACGGGTCTTCGAAGCGGAACGAGACCAACCTCCTCGGCAAGATCCGCAACCACGGACGACCGACCCGGTAGCGTCGCCATGTCGCCGGAACGAGGTCATCGGCTGACGGTGTCCGGCGGTCCGTCTCGTCGATTAACCCTGCCCGTTCGTGGGCATTCGGACGGCATGGCTACCTATCGAGTACTCGATCCCACCGGCACCGTCGTCGAGACCAAGGACATCGAGAGCGCGGAGGACGCGCACGCCTGGTTCGTCGACGTCCGTGCCGACAACAGTGAACTCGGCTGGCGGATGGAAGTGCAGCACACCGATGGGTGGTCGTTCTTCGACGACACCGAGGGCGCCTCCTAGCGCGAACGGTTTGCGGCAGAACAAGTCCGGCGCTGCGGGGGTGTCCCGACACCAGACTCCGGGACCGCTGTCTTCGAGTGGTCCATCCGAATTCGATAACGGACCGAGAAAGGGTACGACAATGGCCGACCAGTACGCGCGCCAGGATCCCACCACCCAGTACCCTGCTCCCGATCGCGAACATCAACCCGAATTGCCGCACCCGGGACTGACCTCCCAGATGGTGAGCGTCCCGGATCACGGCGAGAACACCTATCGAGGAAGCGGCCGCCTCGACGGCCGCCGGGCACTGATCACCGGCGCGGATTCGGGCATCGGCCGTGCGGTGGCACTCGCGTTCGCGCGGGAGGGCGCCGATGTCGTCGTCAGTTGCCTCGACGCCGAGGAGCCGGATGCACAACAGACGAAGCGATTGGTGGAAGCAGCCGGCCGGCGCGGCGTCGTCGCAACCGGGGACATCACCTCGGAGGAGCACTGCCAGAGCCTCGTGGACCTGACGGTCCGGGAACTCGGCGGTCTCGACATCCTCGTGAACAACGCGGCCTTCCAAATGGTCCAGACGGGCGGCATCGCGGACATCACCACCGAGCAGTTCGACCGGGTCCTGCGCACGAACCTCTACGCGCTGTTCTGGTTGTGCAAGAAGTCCCTCGCGGTCATGGAGCTTGGATCGACGATCGTGAACACCTCGTCGATCCAGGGAATGAATCCTTCACCCGGCCTGCTCGACTACGCCACCACCAAGGCGGGAATCATCGATTTCACCAAGGGACTGGCCGCCGATGTAGCCAACCGCGGCATCCGGGTCAATGCCGTGGCGCCGGGGCCGATCTGGACGCCGTTGATTCCCGCGACCATGCCGGCCGACGGTTACCGGCACTTCGGGGACGATGTGCCGCTGGGACGGCCCGGACAGCCGGCCGAGCTCGCCCCCGCATACGTCTTTCTCGCATCCAACGAATCCAGCTACGTCACCGGAGAAGTGCTCGGCGTCACCGGAGGGACGCCCTTCACCTGAGGCCGGTGCACCGGACAGCCCAGACGGGATCGCCCTCGGTTACGGGCTGGTCGCCGAGCGCCCCCGGTTTCGGCGATGGCGCGCAGGTACCGGGTCCCCGGAACGGGAAGAATTCGTCGTCCAAGGCTCGGCGGCCTTCCTCCACGGCGGCGTGGGCGTCCTCGGTATCGAAGGGAGGCGGGGAGGTGTGCCGGATCGCCTGACCGCACTCTTGCAGGAAGTACGGATGGCCGCCGCTGGCTTCGACGACGATCGAGCGCGTCCGGGGTGAACGCACTCATCGGCACTCAGCGACCTCGACTGAGGCGGTCCCACGAGGAGCGCAACGGTGCCAGTGCCTCGCTGACGGCACTTGCGAGCGACGGCCGACTTGCGGTGTCCCGGCATGAGTTCCCGGATCTGTCCGGGGTGGAGGTGAACGCGGTCGAGGCGTCTCCCGCTCTCATCAGCTTCGTAGCTGCCAGCGGTGCTTTCGGGCCGCCGCCCGACATCGTGCTGTCGGGTATCAACCACGGGCCCGCTGACCGGGACAGTATTGTGGCTCAGGTCAACTCGGGAAGAAGGTCGAAGAAGCGCCGGACCGCTGCCCGATCGCCGTCCACCGGAAGCGTCGCCGTCGTCGCACGCGTCGTCCAGGTTGCTCCCGTAGAACGCCATGCCGCACGGCGGTCAGCAGCGAGACCACCGTGCTTTCGTTGCGGACCACGGTACCCGGCGCCGCATCAGGATGTCAGTGCGTCAATGCGGCTGCACATGAATGACGAGGGATGGGGAGCAAGCGCGAGCGAGGTGCTGACACAGGTCCCTGTTCAGTGGCCCTGTTGGTCCATCAGTCCCTCGTCGTCGAGTCGTTTCACCCGCCGGTGCTCGAGCAGCACCAGGGTTGCACCGGTGACAAGGCACAGGATGCAGATGATGACGGCGATCCATGCCCATCCGGTGAAGCCGTAGCCTGCGGCGACGAGGAAGAGTCCGAGTACGGCAATGCCGGTGCCGATCAGGGTGTAGCCGGGCCAGTTGCGGCTGTCGGTGATGGCCTCACCGGCGTGACTGCGGATGGTGCGGACGTCGTCTTGTGGATGCAGATTTTCGTTGTTGGTCATCGTTTCGGCCCTACGCCTTCTTGCGGCGACAAAGTTTTGATGGTTCGCGGTGGATAGGGGTAGGTGTAGCCCGGCATCCAGAACGGGGCGTACCCGTAGTGGGTGTACAGGGTTTCGTAGAAGTCGGCGTCCGGGACGATCGAGGGGTCGTACTCGGCGCTCTGTGCGACATGTTCGCCGGTGCGATCGAGATGCACGCTGACGTCGTCGATGCGGATCACGGCGTCGACGGGCACGAGCCGCTTGGTCTTGCCAAGTCCGAAGAAGCCCCCGGATCCGATCCGCAGGAACCGCACCCGCCGTTCGTCCGCGTCGACGATCAGACCATCGACGTCGCCGAGCACGTGGCCGCCGCGGTCGAACACGGTGCGACCGCGGATGTCGGCCTCGGGGTGCTCCATCGTCAGCGGTGTGGCGTCGAGATCGATCAACGTCGGTGGCTGCTTTGGCATGGTGATCAGCTCGCTTTCCTGCCGGTCGGCACGAGAAATCGCGGGTCAGGTGACGTCGAGGACGGTCTTGAGCCAGCCCTGCTCTCGGGTGTCGAACCGCTGGTAGGCGTCGAGAGCTCGGGTCGGCGCGGCGTGCTGGGTGATGAACGCGGCCGGGTCGAGGACACCGGTCGCGGCCATGGCCAGCAGGTGTGGGATATAGCGACGGTGATTGCAGTTCCCGGCCTGCACGGTGAGGTTGCGGTTCATCATCTCGCCGATCGGAAACACATCGAAATTGGGTGGGTAGACACCGATGATGCCGATGCTGCCGGCCTTCGCGGCGGCTTTGACGGCCCATCGCACGGCGAGGCTGGGGGCGTTGCCGGGCACCCAGGTGTCGCCATCGGGATTGGTGTGGGGTGCCGCCTTGTCCCGTTCGGCGTCGAAGGAGTCATCGGAGACCGGCAATGTTTTGGCGGCCGGTCCACCGGAGGGGCGTTGGGCGTCGACCCCGACGGCGTCGATCACCCGATCGACGCCGATTCCACCGGTCAACTCCCGCACCACCTCCACGGGGTCCTCGGTGTTGAAGTTGATGACCTCGGCGTTCTGGGTGCGGGCGATGGCGAGACGGTCGTCGAGACCGTCGACCACCAGAACCCGGGTCGCACCCTGGCGTTTCGCGGAGGCGATCGCGCATTGGCCGACCACGCCGGCGCCGAGCACCAGCACGGAGTCGCCCTCGGTGACCTGGGCCAGGCGGGCGCCGAACCATCCGGTGGGCATCACGTCGGAGGTCATGATCGCCTGGTCGTCGGTCACTGCGTCGGGGATCTTGACCAGGGTGGTGGTGGCATGTGGAACGCGGGCGTATTCGGCCTGCAACCCGTTGACGGCCCCGGTGGCGTCCGGACCGCCGAAGAAGCTGGTGCCGGCCTGGGGCCCGTTCGGGTTGGCGGTGTCGCACTGGGCGAAATACCCGGCCCGGCAGTACGAGCAGATTCCGCAGGCGATGGTGGAGCAGATCACCACCCGGTCGCCGGGAGTGAAACCGCGTACCGCGGCGCCGACGTCCTCGACGACCCCGACGCCCTCATGGCCGACGATCGTGCCTTCCTTCATTCCCGGCATGGTCCCTCGCACCAGATGCAGGTCCGTGCCGCAGATCGCGCTGGTGGTCAGCCGGACGATGGCGTCCGTCGGTTCGACGATATCGGGGATGTCGACGTTGTCGAGTCGGATGTCTCCGATGCCGTGCCAGACGAGTGCTTTCACGAGTGCTCACCCTTTTCGTCAGTGGTGTCTCCGGTTCGGGTGCCCGACGGCAACGGTACGAAACAACCCGCAGCCCGATCGGTGCCACAACTGATCGCGATGACCCCGTTCGTGATCGACGCAGGGGCCGGATCCGTGTGGCTGATGCGGGGTGTGCGGTCGGTCAAGACACGACCCGAAACGGTGCCAACGTCCAATCGGTGGCATGGGGTATCGGCGATCCCCGCAGCGGTTCTGGTGCGCGGGTAAATCGACACGGCGGCGAGTTCTCGACGTGGTGTGTCATGACTCAGGGCGGGGCGGGGTGTTCTTGTGTCGAGGGTCGAGGATCGCGAGTCGGTCGAACTGGATCACATCGGTGGTCGAGACGGGGCGAGCGCTGCGTCCGAACCGTGCTTGCACAGGTCGTCCTGGCCATCCCCGCGGGTCACGCGAACCGGACGCTGGGTGATTCAGGCAGCGTTGGACTGTGCGTCCGACACCGGACACCGCCGTGGTTATACCGCGCGACGCGGTAGGCCGCTGAGGCGGCGTCCCACACCGGTGTCAGGATCGTGGGCCTGCTCAGTGGAGGCTTTCCGCTCCGATTGACAGTCGCTGTCGGGGAAGCCGTGTTCGAGAGGACGCGCACAGGACCTACTGGATAACCTCGAGTCCAGTCCGCTGGCGCGATTATTGGGCCTCTATGCTCCGCGCGACGACCATGCCTGCGCGATCTGAGGGTACGCATTGGCGATCTCGTCGACGCGGTCGTCGGTGGCGGTGTCGACTTCGGCCCGATGGCGCTGCGCTGTCACCAGCGGCCCTTCCGATCCCTCGGGTCCGGGACCGCCACCCGGGGCGTCCGCCTCCCGTTCGTGGATCACTTCGTCGAGGCGACGTGCGACGAATTCCTTCTTGGTCTCGGCCATCATCCAGTGCTTCCGGGATAGTGAATTGTAGTCGGTGATATTGATAACCATTTTCCTCGCCCGTGCTCGTGTTGAGTCGGCGGCGGGCACGGGTGAGTTCCTCCAGTGGTGTGACCTGCTCGATCTGTAGATGGACCTGCTCGCGTTCGAAGACCGGCGTTATCTCCTCCAGTCGGCAACGCTCGCGGGACAGGAACATGCCGTACAGCGTCTGGTATCACTCGCTCACCGACGCGACGGTCCTCGACGTCCTCCCGGACCTCGAGTCGGACGGTGTGCTCGAGGTGGCTCCGCTGGTCTGTGGGTTCGACCCGACCGACCTGCTGGCGATCGAGCACCTCGAGTTCGTGTGGGGCCGCTCCGATCGTTGGGCCGGTGTCGGCGAGGTGATGTTGAGGCACGACGACCTGACGAACCTGACGTCCGGCGAGGTGCCGTCCCCGGATCACGTCGCGATGGACGCCGTTCTCGACTTCTGTGCGCAGAACGACGCGCCGATCTCGCTGCACCACGATTCGAGTTCGGTCGGGATGCCCGATCGGCACGAATACGCCGAAAGCCTCGAGCGTGCCCTCGATCGTCATCCGTCGACGTCGGTCGTCTGGTGCCACGCCGGAGTGTCCCGACAAGTCGACCCCTCCGGGCAGCTCGATCTCGTGCGCCGGATGATCGAACGGCATCGCAATATGACGGTCGAGTTGTCGTGGGTGTTGCTCGACCGTATCGCCGACGAGAACGGTGCGGATGAGGACTGGGTGAGGCTCGTTGCGCGAGAACCGGATCGCTTCGTGGTCGGTACCGACACCGTGGCGCGCGCCGACACGGTCGACACCCGGGGCGCGCAGATCCGTACCTTTCTCTCCGCGCTTCCGGAGAGTGCGGCCGAACGGGTGGCTTTCCGCAACGCCGAAGCCCTGTGGTTCGGATAGAGCGTTGGGAGGGGCACGGCATCGACGCCCGAACTCTGGGTTGGTTCGAGCTCGGTGCCGGCACCGGGGTGCGTCGTATCAGTAGGTAGTTTCTCACCCAGTGCTGACCGGGCATTCCGGCGCGTGGAGTCAGAAGGTCGTGAGTTCGCGTAGCGCGTGCCGGGCGGGCAGCAACATGGCGAGTACCCCGGCCGCCGATCCGAAGGTCACGGTTTCGGGGGCTTCGAGTCGGTCGTCGAGGTCATCGAGGGCGGAGCGGGCGGACTCGACTGCCGCATCGAAGTCCGCTCCGCCGCTGTGCCCCTCACCGCGGAGTCGGACCACGTCGGCGAGGCGGTCGAGGACCTCAGCGAAACCCGTCCGCGACACTGTATCGGGATAGACGAAGGGGCGTTGGTGCTCGACCACCGTACGCACCGCTTGCGCGATCTCCTCGACGTAGGGCCAGACGTTGCGCAGACTGATGAACACCCATCCCGGATCCTCGGTGGGCGTGCCCAGCCGGACAACGCGCTGGCGGAGGTTGAGTCGGCGGCTCTCGGCGCTCCATTCCACGGCACGTTCGGCTTGCCGGACCAGCCCGATCGCAGCTTTGGCTTGTCGTGCCCATGCGTCGGCGTGCGGTGGTGGCTCGTTCTCGCGGAGCACGGTGGCCAGATCGGTCAGGAGCGCGGCCAATTCGGTTGCGAGCCTGTGTGTTGCGCGGCGCGCGGTGTCACCGTAGACCGGAGGGAAGATCGTGGCGTTGATGACGAGTCCGATTCCGGCGCCCAGGACGGTCTCGGCCAGCCGCTCGACGAGCAGCGTTTCTGCCGTGGCGCCGGAGGTGAGTAGCAACAGGGCGGTGATCCCGATCCATGGTCCGCTCTCGCCGAACCGGTGCCACTGACCGATCAGCAATCCGACCAGCACCGCCACGGTCAGGGTGAGCAACTCCCATGGGATGACCGCGGCGACGGCGGTCGTCAGTACCACTGCGACCGTGACTGCCGATATTTGCTGGGCGGCTGAGCGAACCGAGCGGTACACGGTGGCCTCGACGATGAAGATCGCCGACCATGGCGCCAGAAATGGCTGGGAGAAGTCGAAGACCCGGGAGGCGACGACCCAGGCGAGGACCGCGGCGCCGGTGGCCTTGATTGCCTGGACGAGCGCGACGCGTTCGGGGCCGGGGGCGCGCACCGCCCGGTCGAACCACCGCACGGGGGAGCCGACTGGTCGTGCCAGCACACGAACAGCAGCACACGAGCGAGTGGGTGACATGGGGACCGGTTACCCACTGCTCGTAGCCCGATATCGCTCGTGACGGATCGGGGGCGCCGGAGGGCCAAGCACTCTCGAGGTGTCCGGCCGCTGTCTGCAATTACGGCGTGGGTAGGCGAACACTGTTCCGGGTAACCGCACACCGGGACGACGAGGTCTCCGGTAGCGGGTGTCGACGTCGAACCAGCGTAACGAGGGCGATGCTTTCGGCGACCGGATGCGTGTGACCGTGAGGGCGTACAGATTGTGTCTCGCATCGAAGAAGGCCCCGATCGTGGCGACGGCTACCGGGATGTCGGCTGGGACGAGGACCCGATACGGTGGCCGGATCCGAGTCCGTTGGACCTGGGGTGGCAACGGGTGATGTCCGAGAGCCTCCGCCGGTCCCGGGACGGTGCCACACGAGCGGCGGTTCCCGAGTCCGGGGCGCCCGGCGCCGAGATCTCCGGCCGCACGCGGGTTAGACCGACCGGACTGGACGGCCTCGAGGCCGTGAGACGGGGCGGGGCACCTTCGGCGACGCGGGTATACGGGTCGCCGGCTGGCGCGGTCACACATGACGAGTCCCGCACGGCCGGGCGGATCGATGCGTTTCCGACGTCGTCCCGCCCGCCAACCCAGGACGACGCGGGCGCTGGGAGTGCCGCCTCCTCCATTGTCAGGGCGACGGAATCCTCGGCGAGCGCGGCCTGCCAGTCCGCCATGTGCCGACTGGCCCACTTCCGTCACCACGTGCCGCCGTATGAACCGGCGAGGGCACCCGCGGCTCCGACGATCAGTGCCGCCGCGACGCCGGTGGAACTGCGCAAGCCGCTGGCAACACCGATCACGGCCGACCGGACGGTGCTCGACCGTTCCTCCGATCGAGTGGTGCGGTGGCCCGTGGTTTCGTCCTGTTGTCGCCGGGCGGCGGTGACGGTGGCGCCATAGGCCAGATGCGATCCGCCACGGCGTGGGGAATGGTGTGCGCCTACAGCGGCCGCCACGCCGTGTAGGGCATCGTCGGGGTCGATCACGGCGAACGTGTGGTGATCGGTCTTTATGCGGATGGTTCGTTGTGCTGGGGTGGCGTTTTCCATCCTGGTTCGATCCAGG
>NZ_JARJBD010000098.1:0-36995 GCF_029269925.1 Rhodococcus sp. T2V | reverse complement strand
CGCTCCCCACGCTGACTGCCAGGTGTCTCACGACCATGCTGACAGCCAGCGCCCGTGGTTAACAAGTACTCACGGGCCCCGGCCTGCAGCGCACGCATTTAAGCTGGATCGATGAGCGAAGCCGGCGCGCAACGAGTGGGTGTACTCGACGTCGTGGCGTTCGCCTGTGAGATCGCAATGCTGGTCCTGCTCGCCGTCGCGGGGTGGTCGCTCGCGAACTCGACGGTCGTGCAGGTTGCGCTCGCGGTGCTCCTCCCGGTGGCAGCGGCCGTGATCTGGGGCGTCGCGATGGCCCCGAAATCGACCCGACGACTACCCAACCCCGCGCGACTGGTCGCCCAGACCGTGCTGTTCGCGGCGACCGGCGTGCTCGTCGCATTCGCCGGTCACCAATGGTGGGGGCTGACCTTCGCCGTCGTGGCGACGGCGACGTTCGCGGCGCGCTCACGCACGCCGGAGTAGAGGACTACCAGCGGTATCCGAGCAGGCCGAGAACGAATTCGAGCCAGTCGGGCAGTCCGGGGTCGCGGAACATCGAGGGCCTCCTCCGCACGGTGAAACGGTGTCGCACTTTCTATCGGCCGGGGTGACCCCGGTGTTAGAGCGCTACCCTTGTCGTGATTTACAAATCAATAGTTTTGTCTAGACTCTGGATCGAAGACCATGTAATGTCCAAATGAGAGTGAGCTGGTTCATACCGCGACAGCTACTGGACGAGGAGGTTCGGACCGTGACGACGTCGGATATCGGCAGGACGACAGAGGAAGCACCCCCGGACGCTTGGCACGACCGCAAGCGCTACCTGTGGCTGATGGGGTTGATACCCCCGACCGCGCTGTTCCTCGCCGCGGGGCTGGTGTGGGCCTTCAACCAACTCGGATGGTCGGCGGTGGCGCCGGTGTGGTGGTGGATCGGCGCGCTGTTGCTGTTCATCGTGCTCCCGGTCCTCGACAGGTTCTTCGGACCCGACGGCCAGAACCCGCCCGAGGAAGTGATGGAACAGCTCGAGAACGACAGGTACTACCGGTACTGCACGTACGTGTTCATCCCGTTCCAGCTGGCGAGCCTGGTGTTCGCGTGCTACCTCTGGTCGGCGGACAGCCTGTCCTGGCTCGGCATCGACGGCGGCCTCGGGCTGTGGTCGAAGATCGGTGTCGCGTTCAGCGTCGCCGTCATGGGCGGCATCGGTATCAACACCGCCCACGAGATGGGCCACAAGAAGACCGACCTCGAACGCTGGCTGGCCAAGATCACTCTCGCGCAGACCTTCTACGGCCATTTCTACATCGAGCACAACCGCGGCCACCACGTCCGGGTCGCGACACCCGAGGACCCGGCGAGTTCACGTTTCGGAGAAAGCTTCTGGGCGTTCCTGCCCCGCAGCGTGTGGGGAAGCCTGAAGTCGTCGTGGGAGCTCGAGAAGACTCGAATGCACCGACTCGGTAAGAGCACGTGGAGCATTCACAACGACGTGCTGAATGCGTGGCTCATGTCGGTGGTGCTGTTCGGCGCGCTCGTTGCGATATTCGGTCCGGTCGTCATCCCGTTCCTGATCATCCAGGCCGTCTACGGTTTCTCGCTCCTCGAAACGGTCAACTACCTCGAGCATTACGGCCTGATGCGCCAGAAGACGGCCAGCGGCCGCTACGAGCGCTGCGCACCCGCGCACAGCTGGAACTCCGACCACATCGTGACCAACATCTTCCTGTACCACCTGCAGCGACACAGCGACCACCACGCGAACCCGACGCGGCGGTACCAGACGCTGCGCAGCATGGACGGCGCCCCCAACCTGCCCGGCGGATACGCCAGCATGATCACGCTCGCGTACTTCCCGCCGCTGTGGCGCAAGGTGATGGACCACCGGGTGCTCGACCACTACGACGGCGATATCACCCGCGTGAACATCCAACCCGGTAAGCGCGAGAAGGTTCTGGCCAAGTACGACGGCGGAGTTCGGTGATGGCCGCCTACCAGTGCCCGGTCTGCGACTACGTCTACGACGAAGCGTCCGGCGCACCCCGTGAAGGATTCCCCGCCGGCACCCCGTGGGCCGATGTGCCCGACGACTGGTGCTGCCCCGATTGCGGGGTCCGCGAGAAGATCGATTTCGAAACGAAGGTGGCGTGACATGAGTACCGATTTCAAGCTTTTCCGCTGCGCCCAGTGCGGATTCGAGTACGACGAGGCCGAGGGCTGGCCGGAGGACGGCATCGAGCCGGGCACCCGGTGGGAAGACATTCCCGACGACTGGTCGTGCCCCGACTGCGGGGCCGCCAAGGCCGATTTCGACATGGTCGAGGTCAGCCGGGCATGAGTCCTTCCACGGAACTGTCGACGGTCGTCATCGTCGGGTCCGGCATCGCCGGGGCGAGCGCCGCGCAGACGCTCCGCTCGGAAGGTTTCCGCGGACGCGTCGTCCTGATCGGAGACGAACCCTCGCCCCCGTACCGGCGCCCGACGGTGTCGAAGGACCTGCTGTCGGGCGCCACCGCGGCGGAGAAGACGGCACTGAAGCCTGACTCGTTCTGGACAGAACACGACATCGAACTGGTCACCGGTGCAACGGCAGTCGAACTCGACGCACGACGGAAGGTGCTGACACTCTCGTCCGGCGAGGCACTGCATTTCAGTGCTCTGCTACTCGCGACGGGTGGCCGGGCCCGCCGACTCGACGGGGTCTCCGGTGCGGACGTCTTCACCCTGCGGTCGATGGCCGACGCGGATTCGCTCCGGGAGTCGATTCGCCGCACCGGCTCCCTCCTCGTGATCGGCGGAGGTCTCATCGGATGTGAGGTCGCCGCGACGGCACGGTCGCTGGGCGCGGATGTCACCGTTCTCGAACGGGACCCGTCGCTCCTCAGTCGCATCGTGCCGCCGGACGTCTCGACGATGATCGCCTCCCT
The DNA here is from genome assembly GCF_029269925.1 of Rhodococcus sp. T2V. Taxonomy (NCBI): domain Bacteria; kingdom Bacillati; phylum Actinomycetota; class Actinomycetes; order Mycobacteriales; family Nocardiaceae; genus Rhodococcus; species Rhodococcus sp. T2V. The sequence goes on along the minus strand of NZ_JARJBD010000098.1, from coordinate 34,089 downwards.
GCACTCCGAGAACGACGTGAACGTCTGCACGAACGTCACGCTCGCCTCGCTGGACGTGGGCGACGACGGATCCGCCCTGGCCACCGCGGCCGATGGTCGCACCTGGAGTGCCGGGACCGTCCTCGTGTCGGTCGGCACCGTCCCCGAGGTGTCGCTGGCCGTCGCGGCGGGACTGCGGGTCCACAACGGCATCACCGTCGACGGGCTGTTCCGCACGTCGGCCGACGGCGTGTTCGCCGCCGGTGACGCCGCCAACATTCCCGGGGCGCGCGGCGACGAGCGGTATCGCTCCGAACACTGGAACGGCGCTCAGGCGCAAGGGATTGCGGCCGCGCACTCCATCCTCGGCAAACCCACACCGTTCACGGACGTTCCGTGGGGGTGGTCCACGCAGTACGGCCACACCGTGCAATTCGCAGGCGCAACCCGGGTCGACGACGACTACGTGGTCCGCGGTTCGATCGCGGATCGCGATTTCACGGCGGTCGCGGTGCGCGAGGACACACCGGTCGGGGCCATCGCCGTCGGCCGTCCGAAAGACCTCCGGACCGTGCGCACGATGATCGCCCGGGGAGGCACAGTCGACCGCGTCGCGTTGGCTGACGAGTCGGTCGCCCTGGCCGACGTGCTTGCCGGCGAGCGGGAAGGCCTGGCAACCCCCGCCCGCTAGCATCGACCTCATGTCCGCACACGACCGCGCCGAACGCCAGAGCCGGTACCGGCTCGCCGCGACGTCGCTGATGCGGGAGACAACCCTCGATGCGCTGCGGGAACTGCTCCTCGAACGTCCGTGGCCGACGATCACCATGACCGACGTCGCGGTCGCCGCCGGCATGAGCAGGCAGACTATCTACAAGGAGTTCCGCTCGCGGCGCGGCCTGGCGGAGGGATACGCCCTTCGGCTGACCGACAGCCTCGTCACCGTCATCGAGTCCGCGTTGTACGACAACCCCGACGACGTGACAACCGCTCTGCGGCAAGGCTATGCGACGTTCTTCGCACTCAGCGGCGCCGATCCCCTGGTGATGTCGCTGCACCAGGGGCAGGCGCCCGAGGATCTGCTGCGCCTGATCACCACGGACAGCGACATCATCATCCGGCCCGCGGCCGAGCGGCTCGCCGAGACGTTGCAGCGGTCGTGGGTGAACGCCTCCCCCGAAGACGCGGACATCCTCGCGCACGCCATCGTCCGGCTTGCCCTGAGTTTCATCGCCAATCCGCCGGAAGACACCGCGACGGCATCGGCGAACACGGCCCGGCTCTTCGCCCCCTTCTTGCGGCTCCGCCACCCGTGAGTACTTGTTAACCGCCGGACGTTAATAAGTACTCACGGGCGCGTCAGCGCAAAGGGGTGCCGACGTAGTTCTCCGCGATGAGGGTGCGACCGGCGGCGGAGCGGGTGACCATGTCGAGTTCGGCGACCTGCCGCTTGTGGCCGAAGCCGGTGTCGCCGGGGAGGCGGTGCAGCATCGAGGACATCCACCAGGAGAAGTGCTGGGTCCGCCACACGCGTGGGAGGACGCTGTCGGTGTAGCCCTCGAGCCCGGCGCGGCTGCGGGTGGCGAAGTACTCGGACATCGCCTCGGACAGGAAGTAGACGTCGGCGATGGCGAGGTTCATGCCCTTCGCGCCGGTGGGGGGCACGGTGTGGGCCGCGTCGCCGGCGAGGAAGAGGTTGCCGTGCTGCATGGGTTCGCACACGAAGCTGCGGAACTGCAGGATCGACTTCTGGAAGATCTTGCCGTCCTTGATTTCCGCGCCTTCGCCGTCGACGCGGGCGTGCAGTTCGGACCAGATGCGGTCGTCGGACCAGTTGTCGACGGAGTCGTCGGGGTCGACCTGCAGGTAGTGCCGCTGGACGTCGGGGGTGCGGGTGCTGATGAGCGCGAACCCGCGCGGGTGGTTGGCGTAGATCAGTTCCTCGGACGACGGCGGGGCCTCGGCGAGGATGCCGAACCAGGCGAACGGGTACTGCCGGAAGTGGTCGGTGCGGACGGTGGTCTCGGGGATGAGGCCGCGGGTCGTGGTCCGCGAGCCGTCGCAGCCCGCGACGAGTGCGCACGTCAGGGTCTGCTCGTTGCCGTCGGCGTCGACGTACGTGATCTTGGGGTTGTCGGTGGTGTGGCCGTGCACCTGCACGTCGGAGACGCCGAAGCGGATGTCGCCGTCGTCGTCGAGTCGGCGGGCGATGAGGTCTTTGAGGACCTCGTGCTGCGGGTAGACGGTGACGGCGCGGCCGCCCGTCAGTTCGTCGAAGTCGATGCGGTGGCCGCGGCCGCCGAAGCGCAGTTCGATGCCGTGGTGGGTGAGTCCTTCACGCTTGACGCGGTCGCCGAGTCCGGTGTCGACCATGAGGTCGACGGTGTTCTGCTCGAGCACACCGGCCCGGATGGTGCCCTCCACCTCCTCGCGGGTGCGGCTTTCGAGCACGACGGATTCGATGCCCTTCAGGTGCAGGAGATGGGAGAGCATCAGCCCTGCGGGGCCCCCGCCGACGATCCCGACCTGTGTGTTCATGAGCAGACTCCTCGCGTAGTTCGTGACACCAGTCACTGTCCTTCGAAGAAACGGCCCGCAACACCCCCACTTTCACTGAGTGAAAGACGAGCTACGCGACGCCACGGGAAATACCCCGCGCCGCCGCCCGCACGGCCGGGATCAGCGGCGCGGGATCCTTCTCCGCCGGAACCACGACGGACACCGCGGCCACCACCTCCCCCGTCGATCGCGACACCGGCGCGGCCACGGCCAGCGTCCCGATGTTGAGGTGTTCGCGGCACGTGACCCACCCGCTCCGGCGGATGTCGTCGAGGGTGCTGCGCAGCCGATGTTCGGTGGTGATGGTCGACGGAGTGAAGCGTTCGAGGCCCGCCGCGAGGACCTCGTCGAGCAGGTCCTTTCCGCCGAATGCCAGCAACACGAGTCCGCCGCTCGACGCGTGCAGCGGCAGCCGGCCGCCTGCCCTGCCGACGACGGTCACGGCCCCGCGCGCCGACAGCCGTTCGATGTACAGCGCCTCGAGATCCTCCCGGACCACGAGTTGCACGTTCTCCCGTGTCGCCTCGTACAGGTCCTCGAGGTACGGCAACGCCACCTGCCGCAACCCGTGGGCGCGGGGCGCGAGCGCACCCAGCTCCCACAGCCGCACCCCGATCTCGTAGTGCCCGTCGTCGACGCGTTCGAGCGCGCCGTTGGCGACGAGCTGACGGCACAGCCGGTGCACGGTGGGCAGCGGCAGCCCGGTGCGACGGCTCAGCTCCGACTGCGACAGCCGCGGACGTTCCGACGTGAACGACCCCAGCACCAGGAAGGCCCGTCCCAGCATGCTGCGGTCGTCTTCGGACATGGCGCCAGTATCCCGGTCACCACCAGCGGGTGGCCATGCCGACCTGCCGGTCCAGTTCGGGGGCGAGGCTCCGGACGTACGTCGCCGAGAGGTGGTGCGAATCGTGGTAGACGAGGATGTTTCCCTGCACGACGCGGCAGATCGCCACGTCGCAGACGGCGTCGGTGAGGTCGAGCGGATGCACCGACGGCAGGTGTCGGGCCGCCTCGACCGTCGGGTTGTCCGGGGCCAGCACGTCGTCGCGGGGCAGTCCGCAACTGTCGGCGTCGCCGCCGTCGGCCAGGCAGTCGACCGCCGAATACGGGACGCCGTCGTGGTGCAGCCACGGGGTGTCGCGGATGCCCAGGAACGGGAGCCCGAAATCGGCGAGCCGCGCCCACAGGCCCAGGTAGTCGTCGGGGGTGACGTCGCCGGCCCCCTCCTCGTTGGGACGCGAGGACGTCGAGAACACCCAGTCCGGCCGGTGGTCACGCAGCCGGTCGAGGACGTCGCGGGACCAGTCGCCGCAGTCGGGATACGGCTCGCCGGCGAGTAGCGGGACGTCCGCGACGGTCAGCGGGCACCCCATCTTCAGATACGTCTCGACGCGGACACCGCGCTGCCGGCCGATGCGGTCGAGCGCGGGCACCCAGTGTTCGGCGTGGGAGCTGCCCACCACCGCGATCGTCCGATCGGCGGACACGTCGCCGTACACGCAGGTGACGACGTCGCGGGTGCTCAGGTCGGAGATGCAGCCGTCGACCGTCGGCTGCGGCAGGTCGCCCGGCGCCTCGAGCAGAGTGGGCCGCATGTCCGCGCGCGGCGCGAACACGCCGTCCGTCAGCGACGCCGCGCCCGGGTACAGCCACGGGTCCAGCTCGCCGACTCGGGCGGTCGTCTCGGGGTTGCGGGCGAGGTACGCGTGCCACCCGGACGCCGAACCGACGACGGCGACGCCGAGCACCGCGACCAGCGCGGTGAGCGCGCGCCCCGGACGGGCCCCGCCCTGGAACCGCATTTCGATCAGCCGCTGGGTGAGCCATGCCAGCACCAGCGACACCAGGATGACCGCGAGCCCGCCGAGCGCACCGACCGCGGGCCGCTCCCGCCAGGTGAGGTAGAAGATGAGGATCGGCCAGTGCCACAGGTACAGCGAATAGGCCAGGCGACCGAGTTCGACGAACGGCCGGGACGCCAGCATCGTCACGACCCCCGGCTGATCGGACGGGCCCGCTCCGGCGAGGATCAGCGCGACCGCCGCGCCCACCGGGATCAGGGCGGCCGGTCCGGGGAACAGCGCGGCGCCGTCGACGAGGAATCCGCACCCGAGCACGACGGCGAACCCCGACACCGCGAGAGCCACCCGCCACCCGCGGGGCAGGTCGACCCGGTGCACGACGAGCGCGAGCAGTGCGCCCGCGACCAACTCCCACAGTCGCGCGAACGTGTCGAAGTACGCCCACGACTGCCGGTCCTGCGACAGCGCCGCGGCGTAGCCGAACGACACCAGGAACCCCGCACCGAGGACGCCGCCGAGCAGGGGCCGCACGAGACCGATCCGGCGCCGGCACGTCCAGGCCACCCCCGCGACGACGGCGAGCGCGAGCACGTAGAACTGCCCCTGCACGGACATCGACCACAGGTGCTGCAGCGGACTGACCGACGCGTCGGCCGCAGCGTAGTCGGCGGCGGTCCGGGCCAGCTGCCAGTTCTGCACGTACAGCAGCGACGCGAGGAGTTGATCCGCGATCCCGGACCACTGCGTGAAGGGCCGCTGCACGACGGTGACGACAGCGGTCGCGGCGGTCACCACCACCAGTGCGGGCAGCAGTCGCCGGGCGGTGCGGCGCAGCACGGCCGGGATCGACGGACCGGAGTCCGCGCCCACGCGGCGCACGAGCATGCCGGTGAAGAAGAAGCCGGACAGCACCAGGAAGATGTCGACGCCGCCGGATACCCGCCCGAACCACACGTGATAGACGACGACCAGGGCGATCGCGATGCCGCGCAGTCCGTCGAGGTCGTACCGGTAGGCGCCGGCCGTCGACGGTGACGCGGCGGCGCGCGGACGGCTGGTAGCCACCTGGTGGTTGGTTCTCACAGTCCGTCCTGGCTCATCGACTCGGTACCCGGTCGATTATCCACACGGGGTTTACCAAGCCTTGACCAACCCGCGGTGATTTTGGGCGCACGCCCAGGGTCGGCGGACCGCCCACCTGTGGAGTGGCCATGTTTGACAGGCAACTATGGCGCGCCACACAATGAGTGCGCTTATAGAACCAGGGTTCGCATCGCGAACATCCTGTGGAGATCACCGAATGTCGAGGACATCATGACCACTTCCCAACGAAGCGCCGCCCGCGCCTCCACCGCCCTCTGGGTCGCGCCCCTCTGCTGGGTGGCCGTGCTGCTCGACGGGTTCGACCTGGTCGTCCTCGGTGCCGTCATCCCCTCGCTCCGCGAATACGGCGACTGGAATCTGTCGACGGGCGCGATCACGTTCATCTCGACGTTCGGCCTGGTCGGCATGACCATCGGCGCGCTCGTCATCGGCACGCTCACGGACGTCATCGGACGCAGGCGCGCCCTGCTGTACGCGGTGGCCGCGTTCTCGATCCTCACTCTCCTCTGCGCGGTCGCGCCCAACCCATTCATGTTCGGACTGTTCCGCTTCCTCGCCGGTGTCGGCCTCGGCGGCGCCCTGCCGACCGCGCTCGCCCTCGTCAACGAATTCTCGAAGAAGCAGGGCGGCGGATCCGCGTCGACGCTGCTGATGACCGGATACCACGTGGGTGCCGTCGCGACGGCGGCGCTGGCGATCGTGCTGATCGAACCGTTCGGCTGGCGTTCGATGTTCGTCGTCGGCGCCCTTCCCGCGGTGGTCCTGATTCCGCTGATGCTCCGCCACCTCCCCGAGTCCCCCTCGTACCTGCTGTCGCACGGCAGGCGCGCCGAGGCGGAGGCGATCGCGAAGCAGTACGGCCTGGAACTGGAATCGGCCCCCGCCGCCGACGCTCCCGTCGCGACGTCGGCGAACCCGGTACGCGCCCTGTTCTCGCGGCCGTTCCTGCGCAACAGCATCGCCATCTGGGTCACCTCGTTCATGGGACTCCTGCTCGTCTACGGCCTCAACACGTGGCTGCCGACGATCATGCGCGAGGCGGGCTACGACCTCGGCGCGTCTCTGACATTCCTGCTGATCCTCAACGCCGGCGCAGTGGTCGGACTGCTGATCGCGGGCGGCGTCGCCAACAAGATCGGTCCGCGCACCGCGGCCATCATCTGGTTCGCGGGCGCCGCGGTGTTCCTCGCCCTGCTCAGCGTCAAGGTGTCGTTCGGGATCTATGCCCTGGTGTTCCTCGCCGGCTGCTTCGTGTTCAGCGCACAGGTTCTCGTCTACGCGTTCACGAGCGCCAACCACCCTCCGCAGATCCGTGCGACCGCTCTCGGCTGGTCGGCGGGTGTCGGCCGCGTGGGCGCGATCTGCGGCCCCATCCTCGGCGGCGTCCTGCTCGGCGCCGGCTACGCGGTCCCGTGGGGGTTCTACGCCTTCGCCCTGGTCGGACTGCTCGGAGCGATCGCCATCTCGTCCACCCGGACGGTGCGCTGAACTCCTGACAGCGGTCCGATGAGTTTCGGGCGCAGGCGCGGTCTATATCGGCGAGGATGAACCGACGAGGACCCGCGAGAGGAATGCGCCATGAAACCCATCACCCCCTGTCTCTGGTTCGACACTCGAGGCGAAGAGGCCGCGAAGTTCTACACCTCCCTGTTCCCGAACTCGCGGATCACCGAGGTCACCCACTACGGTCCGAACACTCCCGGCCCGGAGGGACAGGTGCTGACCGTGTCCTTCGAGATCAACGGACAACCGTTCATCGCGCTCAACGGCGGCCCGCAGTTCACGTTCGACGAGGCCATCTCCTTCGAGATCCTGTGTGCCGACCAGGAAGAAGTGGACCGGTACTGGGACGCCTTCACCGACGGCGGCGAGGAAAGCCAATGCGGTTGGGTCAAGGACCGTTTCGGCGTGTCCTGGCAGGTGGTCCCGGAGCGACTGTACGAACTCATGCGCGACCCGGACGACGCGAAGGCGCAGCGTGCCATGCAGGCGATGCTGAAGATGCGCAAACTCGACGTCGCCGAACTCGAGAAGGCAGCCGAGCAGGCGTGACGCCTGCCGACGGGAGGTGGACGGCATGACCGAAGACGGCAGGACCCACATCAACGGGGTGCACACGGTGGCGGTTCCCGTGACCGATCAGGATCGGGCACTCGAATTCTATGTGGGCGCACTCGGTTTCGAGCGTCGCATGGATGCGGAGTTCAGCCCCGGCCAGCGCTGGGTGGAGGTGGCGCCGCCGGGTTCGGCCACGTCGATCGCGCTCGTGCCGACCCGTGACGGCGTCCCGGTGGGCGTCGAGACCGGCATCCGGCTCACCACCTCGGACGCCGACGCCGACCATGCCACCCTGTCGGCGAGCGGCGTCGACGTGGATGCGGAGGTCCTGCGGATGGGCGACTACGTGCCGCCCATGTTCTACTTCCGCGATCCGGACGGCAACAAGCTCGTCATCGTCGAAGTGGGGTGAGCGGCATCCCCGCCGACAGGGTCAGCACCTGATCGGCGCGTTCCGCGTCGCCGGAGTCGTGTGTGGCCACGACGACGATCGCACCCCGCGCGGCCTCCTCGCCGACGACGTCGCCGATCACCGCGCGGGCGTGGGCGTCGAGTCCGGTGGTGGGCTCGTCGAGGATCAGCAGGTCGCCGCGTTGCACGAGCGCCTGCGCGAGCAGGGCGCGTTGACGCTGCCCGCCCGAGAGCGCGCCGATCGGCCGCGCGCCGAGATCCGCGAGACCCAGCCTGGACAGTGCCGCGTCGACGGCGTCGCGGTCGCCGGGGGTGAGCCGCCGCCACACTCCGCGCCGTTGCCAGGCCCCCATCGTCACCACCTCACGCACGGTCAGCGGTAGCTGCTCGCTCACCGCATGTCGTTGCGGCACATACGCCGTGCGCAGCCCGTCCGTGCCGTCGATCCGCCCCGACGTGACACGCGCGATGCCGGCGAGGCACTGCAGGAGCGTCGACTTCCCCGAACCGTTGTGCCCCACGACGGCCGTGACGGTGCCCGGTGTGAGGCACACACTCACACCGTTCAACGCCGGGGTCGATCCGTATCGAACCGCGATTTCGCTTACGACAATCATTATCGTTAGATTAGCAGAGTGGAATGGCTACTCGACCCCCTGACGGTGTCCTTCGTCCAGCGCGCCCTGTTCGCGGGCATGCTGGTGTCCGTCCTCTGCGGACTCGTCGGAACGTGGGTCGTGTTGCGGGGCATGGCCTTCATGAGCGAGGCCATCTCGCACGGCATGCTGCCCGGCGTGGCCGTCGCCTATCTCGCGGGCGCCAATCTCCTCGTCGGCGCGGCCGCCAGCGCGGTCGTCATGATTCTCGGCGTCGCGTGGGTGTCGAAGAACTCGCGACTGTCCGAGGACACCGGGATCGGCCTGCTGTTCGTCGGCATGCTCGCACTGGGTGTCGTGATCGTCTCGCGCGCACGATCGTTCGCGGTCGATCTCACCGCCTTCCTCTTCGGTGACGTCCTGTCCGCGACAGTCGGCGATCTGATCTGGCTCGCCGCGGCGGCCGCGGTCGCCGGGATCGTCTCGGTGCTCGCGTACCGCCCGTTCGTCGCCCTCGTCTTCGACGAACGCAAGGCCCACACCCTGGGTCTGCGCCCGCGGTGGGCGCACCTCGCCCTGCTCGCGCTGGTGGTCCTCGCCGTGGTCGCGTCGTTCCGCATCGTCGGCACCCTGCTCGTGTTCGGACTCCTCGTCGCGCCGTCGGCCACCGCGGCGCTGTTCGGCAGGTCGATCGGCGCCACGATGGCCATTGCCGTACTGCTCGGCTGGTCCGCGACGCTCACAGGACTGATCGTGTCGTGGAACGCCGACACTGCCGCGGGCGCGACGATCGCCGGGCTCGCCGTCCTCCAATTCTTCGTCGCCGCCGTCATCCGGTCGGCATCGCGACGACTCCGACCTGCCGCGAAACCCACTCCGATACCCGTTCGATAGCATGGAGAGCCCGAATGCCGAACACGACCCTCGCCCGCGCAGCGATCGCCGCGGTCGCCGCGCTGACCGTCTGCGCCTGCGCGTCCCCACCGGAGGAGGCGGCCTCCCCCGGCGGCCGGAGCCAGCCGGGTAGCGACCTCGCCGCCGAGGCGGGATCCACCGAGGTGGAGGGGCCGGAACCCCGGCTCGTCGTGTCGGACGCCGACTCCGGCCGCGTGACCGTGCTCGACCTCGCGACCGCCGAGACCCTCCATTCGTTCGAGTTCGACAACCCGGTCCGGCTGACGACGGTGAAGGACCGCTATGCGTTCGCCGTCGACGGCACCGGCGGCGCCGTGCACGTCGTGGACGCCGGCACCTGGACCATCGACCACGGGGACCACACCCACTCGTACACCAAGGACCCGGTCGAACTCGGCGTTCTCGAGGGCGACGGCCCCGGGCGCGTGATCGAGGGCGACGACAAGGTCGCGACGTTCTTCGACGGCGACGGCGTTGCCCGCGTGATCGACTTCGCCGCGCTCCGCAGGGACAGCATCGACGTCGACGCGGTCGTCCGGGCCGACGCCCCGCACCCCGGAGTCGCCCTGCCGATCGCCGACGGATTCGTGGTCTCGCACTCGGCCGCGACCGGAGTCGGCGCGCTCGAACTCCACACCGCAGACGGTGCGGTTCCGCAGCGCGTCGACACCGCCTGCCCGAACCTGAACGGCGCGGCCGTATCCGACACCCAGGTGCTGGGCGCGTGCGAGGACGGACTGCTCCTCGCTTCCGCCGGCGACGGCACCTGGACGTCGGTGAAGGTTGCGTACCCGGCGGGCATCGGCGCCGCCACCCGTCCCACCGCGCTCCGCGGACACGACGGCCTGCCGCTTCACGTCGCCACCGCGGGGCCGGCCGCCACCAACGACGGGCTGCTGGTGTTCGATGCACGGACCCGCGGGTGGACGCACGTCCGGACCCCGGAGCGGGCGCTGGACGTCGCTCTCGCCGGCGACGGACGCTCGGTATTCGCCGTCCTCGCCGACGGCACCTTCCGCGTGTACGACGCGCAGTCCGGCGCGGAGACCGCGTCGTCCCGCGTCCTGGCACGCCCCTACGACCCGAGCGAGGCGTTCTCGACGCCACCGGTGATCGTCGTCGGCGGCACCCGCGCGTACGTGTCGGATCCCGCGTCGAAGTCGGTGGCCGAGATCGACTTCCGGGACAATGCCCGGGTCGCGCGCACCCTCGACGTCGGCGTCGCGGCGTCCACCCTCGGCGTGGTCGGGCTGTGAGGAGGATGCGGCGCCTGCTGCCGCTGGCCCTGCTGACCGCACTCGCGGTGCTGCCGGTGACCGCGTGCGCCCCGGGCTCGTCCGACGGGCCCGTCGTCGTGGTGACCACGAACATCCTGGGTGACGTGGTGCAGAACGTCGTCGGCGACCGGGCCGACGTGACGGTACTGATGCCGAGGGGCGCCGATCCTCATTCGTTCGAGATCTCCGCCTCGGATGCCGCGCGGGTGGAACGCGCCGACCTCCTCGTCTCGAACGGGCTCGGTCTCGAGGAGGGAATCGGCAAGACCGTCGACACCGCGCGCGCGGAGGGGGTCCCGATCCTGCAGATCGGTGAGGCCGTGCGGCCGATCGAGTATCGCTCCGGAAAATCCTCGGGCACCATGGATCCGCACGTCTGGACCGATCCGGACCGCATGCGGGACGCGGTCGCCCTGATCCGCGACGCGGTGATCGAACACGTGCCGGACATCGACGCGGATGCCGTCCGCACGAACGCGGACGGCTACGCCCGGGAACTCGCGGAACTCACCGCCCGAATGACGGACAGGTTCGCGACCGTCCCGCCCGACCGACGCAAACTGGTGACCAACCATCACGTGTTCGGCTATCTGGCACAGCGTTTCGGATTCGACACGATCGGGGCGGTGATTCCCAGCGGGACCACCCTGGCGTCGCCCAGTGCGTCGGATCTGTCGGACCTGGCCGCGACCGTCACGGCGGCGAGGGTGCCCGCAATCTTCGTCGACTCCTCCCAGCCCGATCGACTCGCACAGGTGCTGGCTTCGGAGGCCCGCGTTCCCGTCGACGTCGTCTCGCTGTTCACGGAATCACTGAGTGAACCCGGCTCGGGGGCCGGCACGTACATCGAGATGATGGATTCCAATTCCGCGGCGATCGCGCAGGGGTTGGCGTAGTCGATGCATCGCCACATGCACACTTACGACTTTGACAACCGTTTGCAAAAAGGGTTACTTCTCATGGGTGACCCTTATGCGTAGACCTCGACCCACCGCCGTTGCCGCCGTGGCACTCTCGGCGGCACTTCTCACGTCCTGCTCCACCGACTCCGGCACGGCCGAAGCGACCACCACCGACGCGGCCACGCCACGACTGACGCTGAGCTACGACGGCGGGGTGCTCGTCCTCGACGCGCAGAGCCTCGACGTGGTCGGCTCGGCCGAGGTGGACGGCTTCACCCGGCTCAACCCCGCGGGCGACGACCGGCACGTGCTGATCAGCACCGGCAACAGTTTCACCGCCCTCGACACCGGAACCTGGACCGACGGCGGCAGCCACTACACCGCCGCACCCGCACTCACCGACGTCGCGTTCGAGGCGAAGACGCCCGGGCACGTGGTCCGGCACGACGGCAAGACCGTGCTGTTCGACGACGGCACCGGACTGGTGCGCGTGTTCGACCCGGCCGCACTCGCCCAGGGCACCCCGGACACCACCGAGTTCACGACCCCGGAAGCGCATCACGGTGTGGCCGTCGAACTCTCCGACGGCAGCCTGCTCACCACCGTCGGCAACGAGGACGAGCGCACCGGCATCGTCGTACTCGACCGCGACCGCAAGGAGATCGCGCGCAACGAGGACTGCCCCGGCGTGCACGGGGAGGCCGTCGCCGCCGACGAGACGGTGGTCGTGGGATGCCAGAACGGCCTGCTGATCTACCGGAACGGCGTCATCACCAAGGTGACGAGCCCCGACCCCTACGGGCGCATCGGCAACCAGGCCGGCGACGAGAACTCCCCGATCCTGCTGGGCGACTACAAGACCGACCCGGACGCCGAACTCGAACGCCCCGAACGGGTCTCCCTCACCGACACCGCCACGGGACAGCTGACCCTCGTCGACCTGGGCACCAGCTACACGTTCCGGTCGCTCGGGCGCGCCCCGCACGGTGAGGCCCTCGTCCTCGGCACCGACGGCGCCCTGCACGTGATCGACCCGAACACCAAGGCCGTGAGCCGCACCGTCGACGTCCTCGATCCGTGGACCGAGCCGGACCAGTGGCAGTCGCCGCGTCCCGCGCTGTACGTGCAGGACCACACGGCCTACGTGACCGATCCCGCGCACAAGACGATCCACACGATCGACCTCGACACCTGGACCGTGTCCGGGCAGGCGGATCTTCCGGAGACCCCGAACGAGATCACCGGTGTGACGGGCTGAGCCGGGTCGTCAGTCCTGGGAGTCGAGCGGTCCCAGTTCCGCGTCGAGCGCCTCCTGCACCACGGCCATCGCCGACAGACCGGCGGGGGCCCCGCAGTAGGCGCTCGCGTGGATCACCGCTTCGACGATCTCGGTGCGGGTCAGACCGTTGCGCAGTGCGCCCCGCACGTGCCCCTTCAGCTCACCGTGCGCCCGCAGCGCGATGAGCATGCCGAGGTTGAGGAGGCTGCGGCTGCGTCGGTCCAGCCCCGGCCGATTCCACACGGCGTCCCACACGTGCTCGGTGACGAATTCCTGCAACTGCTCGCTGTCGGTCCCCGCGGTCCGGGTGAGCGCCCGCTCGACGAAGTCGGGGCCCATCACCTCACGCCGCACCGTCAGACCCGCCTCGACGGCCGGGCTCCGCTTGCCGGGTTCTTCACTGGTCATGGGTTCACTCCTGCTCACGGCGTCGACGTGGACAGGAGACACTCTACGAGTCGACCCGATCGGAGTGGATGACCGAGGTGACGCCGCGGGCGGAGTACGCGTGCGGGAGGTGCTCGAGCCCGCCCTCGTAGCGCAGTCTGCGCGGGAGCAGTCCGTCGGCCGGGTTGACGGTCACGCGGGTCCGCGAGCGGGCGACCCACGACCGCCGGCGTCCGGACCGCGACACGGGCGGGGTCGCGTCGCCCACCCTGACCACGTGCGGCGTGCCGCCGAACCGGATCCGCGCATAGCCGAGCGCGACCGCCAGGGCGTCGTGCACCCCGGCCGCCGTCGCAAGACCGCGCTTCCCGGTGCTCAACCCGTGCCCGGGGAGATCCGCGACGACGACGTTCACGCCGTTCTCCGCCAACTCCACGGCGAGCGGAGTGAGATACCGCGCGTGGAGTCCGGGCGGCGCGGGCAGCACCACGGTGGCTGTGCCGCCCGACCGTGCGGTGGTCCCACCGCCCCGCCTGGCCGCGTGGACCTCGGTGTGCACGGCTCCGGTGGCCGCGGGAATCTGGACGTGTTCGAGGCCGCGGCCGTCGACGCCGACGAATTCGGACGCCGGCTCCAGCGCGGCCTCGCAGGCGATGCGACGTTCCAGGGCATCCTCTCTGCGCAACAAGGGTTTACCCTGCAACAGGATCATGACGGCCGCCGACTCCCGGGCCGTCAGCGACGGCGCCCAGCCCGTCGCCTCGGTGAGGCGCGTCGAATCGACGACGGTCTCGCCCGCCGTCACCCACTGTCCGGAGAACGCGGTGAGCCGGAGCCGGAACAGGACATTCGCCGCCACGACCGCCGGCCGCTCGGGCACGTCGAACATCCGCTGTCCCTGCATCGCCGCGAGTTCGCGGACACCCACCCAGTCCTTCGGACCGAGATTGAACGGTCCCACCAGATCCTGCTTCACCGCGCGATGGAACGCGTCGGCCATGTCCCGCTGGTGCAGAAACTGATACGCGGCCTCGTCGGCGCGCGGGAACGCGCCGACCGGTCCGGTGAGCTGGTCGATGCCGTCGTTGGAGAAGTCGGGTCCGATGATGTAGGTGGGGCGCAGCATCGAGATCGCCATCTCCCCCGGATGGCGGCGCAGCCACCAGTCGGCGTAATGCTCGACCTCCGCCTTGTCGTGAAAGTAGTACCGGTCGGGATCCCCTGCGGGATAGACGTCTTCGTTCACCGGCTTGCGCCGCAGTTCCGGCCCGTATGCGTTGATGCTCGACGCGATCACGACGCGGAGCACCCCGGCCCGGTGGGCGGAGTCGACGACGTTGCGCGAACCCCTCAGGTTGATGTCGTGGGTGACCGCCTTGTCCCGGATCTCCTCCACCACGAACGCCAGGTGGACGACGGCCTCGCAGCCGCGGAACACGTCCTCGATGCCCGGGTCGCGGATGTCCATGCGGACGAACTCGAGTTTCGGATGATCGATCGGCAGTTCCCGCCTGCCCAGCCCGATCACCGTATCGACATCCGGATCGTCCAGCAGCACGGGCAGGATCGCGGCGCCGAAATCGCTCGTCGCCCCGGTGACCGCCACCTTCATCAGGCCGCGGCTTTCGTGACGGTCTCGGAGATCACGTCCACCGCCCGCCGCAACTGGGCGTCGGTGTGGGTGGCCATGACGCACAGCCGGAGCATCGCACCCGACCGCGGAACGGCGGGATAGAGTGCGGCACTGGTGAACACGCCCCGGTCGAACAGCGTGCGCCAGAGGCCCATCGCCTCGAGGTCGTCGCCGACGTGGACGGACACGATGGGCGTCACCGTCTCACCGCCGCCGGGAAGTGGCGACAGCGCGCCCACGTCGAGTCCGTTGTCCGCCAGTCCGGACCGGAGGACGGCGGCGTTGTCCAGCGCCCGCCGTGCGCGTTGCTCTCCCTCCTCGCTGCGGATCAGTCGCACTGCGGCGAGCGACGCTCCCACCGCGGCGGGAACGCCGGACGTCGTGAAGAGGAAGGCGCGGGCGTTCACCCGCAGCGAATCGAGGAGATCACGGGATCCCGCGATGAATCCTCCTGTGGAGCTGGGACTCTTGGACAGCGACGCCATCCGGATATCGGTGTGGCCGTCGATGCCGAGCAGTTCGGCGGCACCGGTCCGCTGCTCACCGAAGATGCCGAGGCTGTGCGCCTCGTCCACCATCAGGGCCGCGCCGTACCGGTCGCAGAGTTCGGAGACCGCGCCGAGCGGGGCGAGATCGCCCTCCATCGAATACAACCCGTCCACGATCACCAGCACCGCGCCGTCACCGTCGGCTGTTTCCCCGAGAATGGTCTCCAGGTCGGCGACGTCGTTGTGACGGAACTTGCGGACCGTCGCGCCGGACAGGGCACAGCCGTCCCGGATCGACGCGTGGGCGGCGGCGTCGACGGCGACGACGTCGCCCGCGCCGACGACGGCGCTGATGGTGCCCAGGTTCGTTTGATAGCCGGTGGTGAAGACCATCGCGTCCTCGGTGCCGTGCCATTCGGCGATCTCCGACTCGAGGTCGAGGTGCAGGTCCATGGTGCCGTTCAGCAGCCGGCTTCCGGTGATCGCGCCGCCGAACGTGTCGAGGGCGTCCTGCGCGCCCTGACGAATGGCGGGGTGATCGGCGAGACCGAGATAGTTGTTGGAACCGAGCATGATCCGGTCGGCGCCCTCCACCTGGACGACGGGTGCGGTGGCGGACTCCATCACCCGGAAGTAGGGACTCACGTCGGACTCGCGAACTGCGCGGAGTAGATCCACCCGGTCGTCGCCACCCAGCCTCTGGATCAATCTGTTCACAGGCATCGATACCAACTCCTCGCGGTGTGCATGATCGGGATTACTCCGTTGATTCGGAGCGGTGGCCGATGCGGTTTGGTGGCGCCGACCAAACCACCACCACACCTCGCTCCGAATGAGCCTATGGATATCCCTGTTCCATCGATGTTTCGGGAAATCCGAAATGTCCGCGAATACATTCGAGGAGTGTCATGACCGCATTGATGGCCCGCGAACACGCAGCGCTGCAGTCCTACCTGCCTGACCTCGCCGCCTATCTGGACGAGACGCCACTGCTCACTCTGGAAAGCAGAGACAGCGGGGCGATCGGGCGCTTCCGGGACGCAGGCGGCACCGCACTGACCATCCCGAAGGAATCCGGCGGACTGGGCGCCTCCGCGCTGGATTCCGTGCGCGTCCAGCGGGCCATCGGCAGCAGGTCGCCCTCGCTCGGCGCCGCCACCACGATGCATCATCTGTCGCTCGCCACGCTCAACGAGTTCGCGCAGGAGGCCACGGACGACGACCGCGCGTTGATCACGAGCCTCGTCGAACAACGCGCCGTCGTCGCCTCCGGCTTCTCCGAGGGCGTCACCGGGGGCAGCGTGTTCATTCCCACCATGACCGCCAGGAGGAAGGGCTCGAGCTACATCGTCAACGGCAGCAAGAAGCCGTGCAGTCTGTCGGGGTCGATGGACCTGCTCACCGCGAGCGTCGAGGTCGACACCGGTGAGAGGGCGATCGCGCTGATCCCCGCCGGCACACCGGGGATCACGGTGCGGCCGTTCTGGGAGAGCTGGATCCTCGCCGGTGCCGAAAGCGACGAGGTACACCTCGAGAACGTCGAGATACCGGCCGACCTCGTCCTCCTCAACGGTGCCGACGACCCGGACGGGCAACACGAGATGACCGGATATCTGTGGTTCGGGATGCTCGTCACCGCCAACTACCTGGGTGCGGCGAGCGCGCTGCTCGAACGATTGCTGGCCGCGGGCAAGGACGACTACGAGGGTTATGTGCGCGCCGCCGCCGACATCGAGAACGCCATGGGCGCCGTCGAGAACATCGCCCGCGCGGTGGACGAGGGCGAACGCGGACAGGACATCTCGGTGCGTCTCCTCTTCTCGCGCATCGCGATTCGCGACGCGCTGGTCCGCGCGTCCTCGGCGGCCGTCGAATCGCTCGGCGGGATCGCGTTCATCAAGTCCTCCGACATCGGTTACCTCACCGCCGCCGTGCACGCGTTCGCCTTCCATCCGCCGTCGCGGCGGTCGGTCTCCGAATCGCTCGCCAAGTTCCACGCCGGCGACGAGTTCGCCTTCGTCTGAGCGTGCCGCGGTCCGGGCTGTCGGTGATCGGGGCTATAAAGGTCTGCGAACCATCGACCGCCGGATCAGGAGCTGTGATGCCCACCGAACACGACGTTCGCGCGATGATGCTGGCATTGCCGGAGGCGCACGAGGTGGTGATCGCGAACTGGGGCGACCAACCGACGTTCCGGGTGCGCAAGAAGATGTTCGGCCTCGTCGGGTACGGCGCGCCCACCGTCTGCCTCAAGGCGACGAAGGAAACGCAGGCCGCGCTGCTGCAGGAGGATCCCGACGTGTTCCTGGTCGCACCGTTCTTCGGACGGTGGGGCTGGATCGACGTCGTCCTCGACCGCGTCGACTCCGAAGAACTGGCCGAACTCGTCGAGGAGGCGTGGCGTCTCACCGCCCCGAAGCGGGTCGTGGCCGCGTACGACGCGGGGCGGCAGACCTGACAGGGAGTTTCAGGACATGATGGCCGTGGTCACGTCGCTGACCACGGCCCTCGTGTGCCGCTGGCAGACCAGCCACGTCGTCATCGCCAGCGGTAACTCGGTCAACGGATGCCAGGGCCACCCCGGCATCTGTTTCTGCGCCGTGTACCGGCTCACCAGCACGGCGTCCGCTTTCGCCGCGGCCGCGCCGGCGAGCGCGTGCTCGACGAACTGCGCGAATTGCCAGTACGGCCGGATACCGGCCTCCACCGCCGCGCTCATCAACCCGTCCTGCTGGGTGGGGACCTGGTCGCGGCTGTGGACGAGCACCCGCAGCCCGTCGAGGTCGCGCAGCGAACAGGACGCCGCCGACGCCAGAGCGTGACCGGGGCGCACGGCGAGACCGAACGGTTCTTCGCGGAGCTTCCACGAGGAGCAGTCGCTGGGCGGCGCCTGGTGCACCATGCACAGGTCGAGCCGCCCTTCACGAAGCATGCGCAGTTGGTTCGTGCTGTTCGCCTCGACGAGTTGCAGCGCGCACCCCGGCACCTCCTCCTCGAGCCGGCCGACCAGGTTCACGAGCCATTCGCTGGAGGTACCGGGCGGGACGCCGATGGTGACGACCTCCCGGATCTTGGTCGCACCCGACACCACCTCCTGCGTCGAGGCCTCGAGCGCCAGCAGCTGCCGCGCGTGCTGGAGAAGGGCATCGCCCGCGGCGGTCGGAGTGGCTCCGCGTGCCGTTCTGTCGAACAGGGACTGCCCCAGCTCCCGTTCCAGCGCCTGCACCTGCCGGCTGAGCGACGGTTGCGAGATCCGCAGCCGGTCGGCGGCGCGGTTGAACGATCCTTCCTCGGCTATAGCCAGGAAGTAATGAAGATGGCGAAACTCCACGGTCGGTTTCCTCCACTGCCGTCGTTCGACCAGGATACGACACAGGTTATGCCTTCAAGGCATAAGCGATGTGCTCAACAGGGCTTGGACAAGCGCTGTGATGGCGGTCTCTAATGGAATGCAGTCGAGGACGAACCGCCCTCCGAAGCCCCACTCACCCGTAGGAGACCGATGAAGCTCGGGATCTATTCCGCATGCCTGCCGTCCCTGTCCCCGGCCGAAGCGATCGACGCGGCGGCCGGGGCGGGCTACGCAGGCATCGAATGGCGCGTCGCACACGACATCGGCAACTCCGGCACCCCGCACTTCCTCACCAACAACCGCTGCACCGTCGCTCCCGAGCCTCGCGCGGTCTCCGACATCTGCACGCGTACCCGGGCCGCGGAGTTGGAGGTCGTCGCACTCAGTCCGTACGTCGACTCCGGTGACGTCGCCGGCGTCGAGGACATGATGCGAGTCGCCCGGGACAATGCGGTTCCGAGCATTCGGCTACGGGCGCCGTGGATGGACGACACCGGTTTCCACCGGCTGTTCGCCGAAGCACGGGAGTTCTTCGATCACGTCGCGACCCTGGCTGCGCGGTACGACGTGCAGGCGCTGCTCGAGATTCATCAGCGTTCCCTCTGCCCCAGCGTCTCACTCGCCCATCGGCTCATCGGCCACCTGCCACCCGACCGGGTGGGAGTGATCTACGACGTCGGGAATCTGGTGGTGGAAGGGTACGAAGACCACCGGATGGCCCTGCAGATTCTCGGCGACCACCTCGCCCACGTCCACGTCAAGAACGCCCAGTACGTCCGGCCGGCCGGGGGCGGGGCGTGGACCCACCGATGGTCACCGATGGACGACGGCGTCGCCGACATCCCCCGGGTTCTCGGCCTGCTCGCCGAGGCAGGTTACAGCGGGTGGGTGTCCGTCGAAGACTTCAGCGATTCCCGGCCCGTTCACGACCGGCTGCACTTCAACGCCCGGTTCCTGCGCCAGCACGCCGACTTCGAAACGCCTCTGACGCACTCACTCTGAACCCACCCATCACATATCGACAGGACCATCATGAACGAGCTTCACCGTTTCCCGCTCTCCGTCGTGACGGGGGGAGCAGGCGCCCTCGGCTCGGCGATCAGCCGTCGATTCGCCCGGGGCGGAGACACCGTCATCCTCCTCGACAACAACGCGGAGGCCGTGCAGACGGTCGCCCGGCAACTGTCCGAGGAGTCCGGTGCGCAGGTCCACGGCTGGGTGGTCGACATCTCCGACGACGAATCGATCCGCCTCGCCGTCAAGCGAATCGACGAAGAGTTCGGCCGGCTGGACCGACTGGTCAACAACGCGGCCGTCAACCCGCGGGCGCGACTCGGAGACGTCGACGACACCGAATGGGACATGGCGATGGCGGTGAACCTCCGCGGCCCGATGTCGCTGTGCCGCTCCGCCATCCCGATCTGGACGCGCACCGGGACCGGGCGGGTCGTCAACATCACCTCACGCACCTGGTTGAGCGGCGGACCCACCGCCTACGTCACGTCCAAAGCCGGAGTCGTCGGCCTCACCCGTTCGCTGGCCGTCGAACTCGGACCGCTCGGCGTGACCGCCAATGCCGTCGCCCCCAGCATGGTCGTCACACCGTTCACGAAGGGCGGTCGCACGGACGAGGAGTTCGCTCTCTTCGTCGACAAGCACACCAGGATGTCGCCGCTGGGCCGCCTCGCGACAGCAGACGATATCGTCGACGCCGTCGAATTCCTCGCCTCCGACAAGGCCCGGTTCGTCTCGGGCGAAGTCCTGCACGTCTGCGGTGGAGCCCAACTCGCTGCCGCGCCGTGACCGGCCCCGTCACCACACCGTCGCCTCACCCACCGCCGGGTGACACAGCCAAAGGACCACTCCCGATGCCCACCCCTGAACGTCCCCTCGTCGCGGACCCGATACCGCACCCCAGCAAGAAGATGGCCCGCAGAGCCGCACTGGGAAGTTTCCTCGGCAGCGTCGTCGAGTACTACGACTTCTTCGTCTACGGCACCGCCGCCGCCCTGGTGTTCGGCAAGATCTTCTTCCCCAACAGCGATTCCGCCGCAGGCACGCTCGCGTCGCTCGCGACGTTCGGGGCCGCGTACATCGCGCGGCCCGTCGGCGCCCTGCTGTTCGGGCACGCCGGCGACCGGATCGGTCGCAAGAACGTGCTGCTCTTCACGCTGCTCCTGATGGGCGCGTCGACGTTCGCCATCGGACTGCTGCCCACCCATGCGACCATCGGCGCCGCCGCCCCGGCCCTCCTCGTCGTGTGCCGACTGCTGCAGGGAATCTCCGCAGGCGGCGAGCAGGTCGGGGCCAGTCTGCTCACCATGGAGCACTCCCCCGAGAAGAGCCGCGGCTTCTACACGAGTTGGCTCCTCAACGGAGCCGCCACCGGTTCGATCCTGGCCACGTTGATCTTCATTCCGGTGGGAGCGCTCCCGGAGGAGCAATTGCTGACCTGGGGATGGCGGATCCCGTTCCTGCTCAGCTTCATCATGGTGTTCATCACCCTGCTCGTGCGGCGCGGAGTGGACGAGTCTCCCGAGTTCGTCGAGGCCGAAAAGGAAGACGCCGTAGCCGAATTCCCGGTGACAACCCTCCTACGCACTCAGCTCCGCGCGACCGTGATCGTCTTCGTCGCCGCATTCAACACGGTCATCTCGACGATCGTCATCGTCTTCGGCCTGTCCTACGCGACGCAGGAACACGGCGTCGACCGCTCCACGATGCTCTCCGCGATCGCGGCCAGCCAGCTGGTTGCCCTGTTCTTCCATCCGCTGTTCGGATTCATCGCGGACCGCATCGGCCGAAAGGTGGTGTATGCCGGCGGCTGCCTGCTCTGCGCAGTCGGTGTCTACGGATTCCTCGGTGCGATCGCCACCGGCAGCACCGTTCTCATCGTCATCGCGACGGTGGCGCTCAAGGGCGTCGTGTATTCCGCCCCGAATGCGCTGTGGCCGTCGTTCTTCGCCGAGATGTTCACCCCGAACGTGCGATACACCGGCGTCGCGGTGTCCACCCAGTTGAGCTTCCTGCTGACCGGATTCGCACCCACCATCTGCTATGCCCTGATCGGCGGCGACGACAACTGGGTGCTGGCCGCCACGGCGATCGCCGGCATCTGCCTCCTCGCCGCGACGGCAGCGAAGATCTCCACCAAGGCTCCGGTGCACACCCCGCAGGTGCTGACGACCACCTGATCGATGCGCTGCGCTACGCCTCGTCCGTCCTGAACCGGCCGAGCTGGTGGCGCAGCGCCGTGTCGAGGGCGGGCCGCCGGAACCGGTGGCCGCGGCCCTCGAGCTTGCCGGGGGCGACCCGCTGATCGGCCAGGGCGAGCTCCCGCGCACCCTGTTCCCCGAGCAGCAGTTTCGGACCGAAATCAGGCACCGGAAGGAAGGCCGGGCGATGCAGCACCGACGCCAGGACTGCGGTGTACTCCTCGTTGCGAACAGGATTCGGCGCCACCGCGTTCACCGGCCCGCTCAACCCCGGATCCACGACGGCACGATGGTAGACGTCGATCAGATCGTCGATGTCTATCCACGACAGCCACTGCGTTCCGGCGCCCAGGCGACCTCCGAGTCCGACCTCGAACAGCGGCCGCTGCAGGCGCAGCACACCCCCGCTCGGGGACTGGACGATCCCCGTGCGGACCTGCACCACCCGCAGTCCGGCGTCCGCTGCCGGCGTCGCCGCGTCCTCCCAGTCCGCGACGACGTCGGCGAGGAAGCCGTCGCCCCGCTCATCCTGCTCGTGCAGCACCGCGTCGCCGCGGTCGGGGCCGTAGTACCCGATCGCCGACGCACTGACGAACGTCTTCGGTCCCTGCCCGGATGCGGCCGCCAGCTCCGCGAGCCGCCGCGTGGGTTCGATACGACTGTCCCTGATCGCCCGGCGATGACCGTCGGTGAACCGTCCCGCGATGGACGCGCCTGCCAGGTGGATCACCGCGTCGACGCCGTCGAGCAGGTCCGCGGCGGGCGCATCCGGGTTCCAGCGCCGCTCGCCGGGCGTGCTGGGAGCGCGGCGCACGAGACGGATCACCCGGTGCCCGCCCGTGCTCAGGAACGCGGTCAGGGCGGAGCCGACGAGCCCCGAACTGCCCGTCACCGCGATCGTGAGGGGACCGGGCAGCAGGGTGGACGCCCAGTGGTGCCGGGAGATGTCGTCGGCCAGTTGGCGGTGCCGGTAGACGAACGTCGACCGGAGGAACTGGCCGGGCACGATGGTGTCGACCCGGTCGGTGACCCGGGTCCGGCCCTCGGACACGACGTCGAACGTGTGCGTGTGCCGCCACGGCACCAGCAGGCGCAGCGGCAGGGCGGCCGAATAATCGACGAACCGGTGCGGAGGGTCGTATTCCTTCGCGTCGTGCTGCGCGACCCACGTCAGGCCGCCGGGCATGCGCAGTTCGGCACGACCCGATTCCAGAGACTCGGATTCCTTCGCGAGGCTGAGCGGCTGCCACGGCGGTGAGAGCCGGGTGAAGGCCCCGGTCCTGGTGTGCCAGGCGAACAACTCGTCCCGCGAGGCCTCGACCACGCTCGAATGCACGATGCCCATGACCCGACCATAGTCGCGACAGGCCGCGCGGCGGTGACAACGACGGGTAGCGTGTGGGAATGACGCAGTTACGTGTACTGGTCACCGGAGCCACCGGATACATCGGCGGACGCCTCGCTCCCCGGCTCGCGGAAGCCGGCCACCGGGTGCGGGTACTGGTGCGTTCACCGGAAAAACTGACCGACGTTCCGTGGGCGTCCGACGTCGACATCGCTCGCGGCGATCTGAGCGACCCCGAATCCCTTTCTGCCGCTTTCACGGACATGGACGTCGTCTACTACCTCGTGCACTCGATGGGAGGGTCGGACGAGTTCGAGAAGGCCGAACGCATCAGCGCGGAGAACGTGGCCGAGGCGGCCCGCACGGCAGGTGTCGGCCGGATCGTCTACCTCGGCGGGCTGCATCCCGATTCCGCGGATCTCTCGCCGCACCTGCGCTCGCGCACCCAGGTGGGCCGGATACTCGTCGACTCCGGTGTCCCCACAATGGTTCTGCAGGCCGGGGTGGTCATCGGCTCCGGTTCGGCATCGTTCGAGATGATCCGCCACCTCACCAACCGGCTCCCGGTGATGACGACGCCGCGGTGGGTGAACAACAAGATCCAGCCGATCGCGGTCCGCGACGTGCTGCACTACCTCGTCGCCGCGGCCGAGGCACCGTTGCCGCACAGTCGCACGTTCGACATCGGTGGCCCCGACGTCCTCCGCTACGGCGAGATGATGCAGACGTACGCCGAGGTCGCCGGTCTGCGTCAGCGTCGCATCCTCGTCCTCCCGGTGCTGACCCCGAAACTCGCGGGCCTGTGGATCGGTCTGGTCACCCCGATCCCCCGCTCACTCGGGCGGGCTCTGATCGAATCGCTCCACAACGACGCCGTCGCCGGCGAGCACGACATCGACGACGTGATCCCGCCACCGAAGGCCGGCCTGACGACGTACCGGGACGCCGTCCGATTGGCGTTGCGGCGCATCGACAACGGCGAGGTGGAGACGACGTGGGCCAGTGCGTCCCCGGTCGGCGCCCCCTCCGATCCGTTGCCGTCCGACCCCGACTGGGCCGGTGAGGTCGTCTACACCGACGAACGCACCAAGGGCTGCGACGCCGACGCCGCAACGCTGTGGACCGTCGTCGAGAGCATCGGCGGCGAGAACGGCTGGTACTCCTTTCCACTCGCGTGGTCCGTGCGCGGCTGGCTCGACCGCGTCGTCGGCGGCGTCGGGCTCACGCGGGGACGCCGGAACCCCAAGCAGCTCAACACCGGTGACCCCCTGGACTTCTGGCGGGTCGAACGCATCGACCGGGGGTCGCTGCTCCGGCTGCGCGCCGAGATGCGGGCACCGGGCGGGGCGTGGCTCGAATGGACCGTCCACAGTGTGGATCCCGACCGGTCCCGGCTCGATCAGCGCGCCATCTTCTTCCCGAAAGGTCTGGCCGGGCGGCTGTACTGGTATTCCATCCTGCCGTTCCACGGAATCATCTTCAAAGGCATGATGGAGAACATCACCGGGTCGGCGGCCCGTCAGACCGTGCAGAGCGGCTGAATCCCCTCTCTGCCACCGGTGGTCGGGGACGTCAGCAACAGGCACGAGTTGTAGCCCCGCGATTCCACCACCTGCCGGATCTGCTTCCACCCCGCGTCGTCGACCGCCGGAGTGCGGGAGAGCACGAAACCCGACACCCGTGCCGGATCACCGACCAGCGCCCACGAATAGTCGTCGGCGATGTAGGTGACCACGTAGTTGGTGGGACCGTCCGCCGCACTCTGGAACGGCACGTCCGGGAAACTCACGTGGAGCTGCGCGTTGGTCACCGGATCGTTGACGCGCGCGTTGCCCCTGATCCCGTTCGTCCCACCCGCCCACGTGGTGCACCGGTTGGCGACGCTGACGTTCGACGGGTCGATCGGTCCGTACGTCGCCCTCGTGTCCCGCGCGCAGTCGAGGTTGAACGGCTGTGGCACAGCGGCCAACTGATACCACGTGCCCAGGTACCTCTGGACGTCGAGGGCTGGCACGGGGGCGAGCGCACCCGGTTGAGCGTATGCAGGGCCGGCCGCCAGCAGCACAGCCGCGGCGGCGGCCGACAGCGCGGCGGCGATCCCACGGACCTTCGACGGTGTCATCTCGAATCCTTTCAACATGCGGCGACGAAAACGGGCAGCCGAAACAGAGGGCCGGCGCAGCACCCTCTCTCGGGGTATTCGATGCCCGTTCCGGATCGGATGGGTCGCTGCGAGAGAACTTTCGACCCATCCGTTCGGAAGACCGCTCCGAATGCCTGTCGATGGTGCTCCCCCGCACCCACACCGGAGAGAGGCAATTTCTGATGAAGATCACCACACGAGTCCTGGCAGTCGCCGCGAGCACGTCCCTGGTCCTGCTGGGCGCGGCGTGTTCGTCGGACGACAGCGGCTCGTCCAGCAGCGGCTCCGCTTCGGAGGCGATGACGTCCGAGTCGATGTCGTCCGAGTCGATGTCGTCCGGTTCGATGACCGCGTCCGCGATGGCCGACCCCGCCGCCAACCTGGTCGGTCCGGGCTGCGCCGAGTACGCGAAGACGGTGCCGGACGGCGCCGGTTCGGTCAGCGGCATGGCGCAGGATCCGGTTGCGACGGCCGCGTCCAACAACCCCCTGCTCACCACGCTCACCGCCGCGGTGTCCGGTCAGCTCAACCCGCAGGTCAACCTCGTCGACACGCTGAACAGCGGGCAGTTCACGGTCTTCGCGCCGGTGGATGCCGCGTTCGCGAAGGTCGACCCGGCCACGATCGAGACGCTCAAGACCGACCCGGCCCTGCTCACGAAGGTCCTGACGTACCACGTGGTCCCCGGCCAGATCGCGCCGAGTGACATCGCCGGCGAGCACACGACCGTCGAGGGCGGCACGGTCACCGTCACCGGTTCGGGTGACGACCTGAAGGTCAACGACGCAGGCGTCATCTGCGGCGGCGTCCAGACCGCCAACGCCACGGTGTACCTGATCGACTCCGTCCTGATGCCCCAGTAGGCACCCCCCACGTGAGTGGGAAAGCGTGGTCCGGCACGCTTTCCCGCTCACGTGGGGGTCTGCCCATCCGAGTCGAAGTCAGCTCCGAATAATGGATATGGAGAGAGGCTCACCCACCCCGGCGTACGTGCTCGTGCTGCCCGGCGGCAAACCACGCAGTCAGGACCCGTCACGCTGCTGGCACCTGTCGAACCTGCGCATGATCTGGTTGGCCCGGTCCCTGAGGTCGACGCTCGGACCCCACGGCATCGCCGTGCAGCGGCTGCAGTACCGGGTTCGCGGATGGAACGCCCCCGAGGCCAGCCCGGTGCACGACGCCCGAATGGCCCTCGAGCGGGCCCGACTGCGGTTCGGGGACGTCCCCGTCGCCGTCGTGGGGCATTCGATGGGCGGCCGCGTCGCCGCACACCTCGCCGGCATCGACAACGTCCGCGCGATCGCCGCCCTCGCACCCTGGTGGCCCGAATCCGACGCCGATCTGGTGCCCGCCGACCGCAGCCTGATGGTCGCGCACGGAACCGCCGACCGCTGGACGGACCCCGTCGCCTCCCGGATCCAGACCGAACAGGCGCTGGCGCGCGGCGTGAACGCCTCCTGGCATCCGCTCTCCGGAGCCGGCCACTTCATGCTCACCCGACCGGGGTGGTGGCATCGCATCACGGCCGATTTCGTTCTCGACGCCTTCGCCGCCGAGGGTGTCGTCGCCGCACCGACAGACCGGAAAGCAGGTCGCCATGCATGATCCGGAGAAGCTGGAACGCAGGAACGTCGCCGTGATCGGCAGCGGCGTCGCCGGGTTGACCGCCGCCTACGTTCTGTCCCGCCACGACCGCGTCACCCTCTACGAGTCCGACGCCCGTCTCGGCGGCCACGCCCACACCCACCACCTGACGCTGGATTCGGGTGTGGAGGTGGACGTCGACACCGGCTTCATCGTGCACAACGACCGCACCTACCCCACCCTGCTGCGCCTGTTCGCCGAACTCGACGTGGCCACCCAGGATTCCGACATGTCGATGTCGATCCGATCCGACGTGACCGGGCTCGAGTACGCGGGCGCGAAGGGCCTCCGCGGACTGTTCCCGACCGCACGCAACCTGGCCCGGCCCCGGTACTGGCGCATGCTCGGCGAGGTCCTCCGGTTCCACCGCCGTGCCCGGACCGTGCTCGACGCCCCGGCCGGCGCGCAGGAACCGCTGGGCGAATTCCTGGCCCGCAACGGTTTCAGCCCGTACTTCGTCGAGCATTTCATGACCCCGCTCGTCGCGGCGGTGTGGTCGTGCGATCCCGCGACCGCCGCGCACTACCCGGCCCGCTACCTGTTCACCTTCCTCGACCACCACGGAATGCTCACCGTCTTCGGCTCACCCACCTGGCGCACCGTGACCGGCGGATCCGCCCGCTACGTCGAGAAGGTGGCGGCACACGTCGACGAGATTCTGCTCGAAACCCCGGTGCAGCAGGTGGAGCGCACCCCGGACGGCGGCACCTGCGTCGTCGACCGCCGCGGCGACGTCCGGTACTTCGACGCCGTGGTGGTCGCCGTGCACCCGCGTCACGCGCTCGCCATGCTCGGCGACGCCTCCGATCTCGAGGCGGAGATCCTGGGCGCCATGCCGTATTCGGTGAACCACGCGCAGTTGCACACCGATGTGTCGCTGCTGCCCCGCGCCGAGCACGCCCGGGCATCCTGGAACTACCTGACTCCCGCCGACGGCACAGACGCGGCGGGTGTCGTCGTCACCTACGACATGACCCGGCTCATGCGCCTCGACACGGTGCGCGACCGGCGGTTCCTCGTCACGCTCGGCGGCAAGCACCTCGTCGACCCGTCGACGGTCGTGGCGGAGATGACATACGAACATCCCGTGTACACCCCCGATTCCGTCGCGGCACAGTCGCGGTTGCACGAACTCGGTTCCGGCACATTCGCTTTCGCCGGCGCCTACCACGGCTGGGGGTTCCACGAGGACGGGGCGCTCTCGGGACTGCGCGCCGCCGAACGCATCGGCCGCTCGTGGGATGCGCAGACGGCTCGACCCCACGAACGGGAGACGGTGTCGTGACCGCGCCCGCGATCTACTCGACGAGGATCCGGCACGCGCGCACCGAACCGGTCCGCAACAGCTTCGAGTACACAAGCTACAGCTGGTTCGTCGACGTGGACGCCCTTCCGCGCCTCCCGCGGTGGCTCGGACCGTTCGCCCGCTTCCGCGCCGAGGACCACCTCGAACCGGATCCGGCCGCCGCCGCCGCCGCCGAGGACACGCTGCGCAGCAGGGTGGATGCATTCCTCGCCGGACACGGGGTCGGCCTCAGCGGCGGCCGGGTGACGGCCCTTCTCAACGCGCGGGTGCTCGGCTACGTGTTCAACCCGCTCAGCGTGTACTGGTGCCACGACGCCGACGGCGGCCTGCGATGCGTGATCGCCGAGGTGCACAACACGTACGGTCAGCGGCACGGCTACCTGATCCGGCCCGACGGCGACGACCGCGCCGAGGTGGACAAGCAGTTCTACGTCTCACCGTTCAACGACGTGAGCGGCCGCTACGACATGCGGTTCCCCGAGCCCGGCGACACCCTCTCCCTGAACGTGGTTCTCCATCGGGACGGGCACGGACCGTTCACCGCGACGGTGCGGGGGACGCGGCAGCCGGCCACCAGCCGGACGGTTCTGAGGACTCAACTACGCACTCCCCTGGCACCTCTCGTGGTGTCGGCGCGCATCCGCATCCAGGGAATCACGTTGTGGGCCCGTGGACTCCCCGTCATGGCCCGGCCCGACGGCCGTCAGAAGGAGACAGTTCAGTGAGAAGGAACAAGGACACCGGCACGGACGGGTCGCCTGCCGTGCGCACGGCCGGCGAGGGGTTCGCCGGCGAGGACCCGCGGATCGACAACCGGATCTGGCCGGGTCTGGCCGACGTGCCGACCGGTGTGCGTGCGGCGGCCTCGGCGAAGGTCGCCGACCGACTGTTCCGCCGCGCGGCCGCCGACCTCGACGTCCGCATCGAGTATCCCGACGGCACCCTGGTGGGGGCACGCCGGGAGCAGGAGATCCTGCCCCGCATGATCATCCGCAATCCCGACGCATTCGCCCGGCGGGTCGGAACGAGCGGACTGATCGGATTCGGCGAGTCCTACATGGCCGGCGACTGGACGTCGCCGGATCTCGCCGCGGTGCTCAGCGTGTTCGCCTCCCGGATGGCGACGCTCATTCCCCGGCCTTTGCAGCGGCTGCGCGCGCTCTACGTCGCCAAACACCCTGCGCAGGAACGTAACACCGAGCAGAACACCCGCTCCAACATCTCCCGGCACTACGACCTGTCCAACGAGATGTTCGAGACGTTCCTCGACGAGACGCTGACGTACTCGAGCGCGCTGTTCTCGTCGACGCCGACCCGCGTGGGGGAGGTCCGGGACGTGACCGTTCTGCGGGCCCCCGTCCCGCAGGTCACCCCGAAGTGGGACGACTTCGCGGACGCGCAGCGCCGCAAGATCGATCGGCTGCTCGACGAGGCCGGTGTCGGCGCGGGCACCCGGTTGCTCGAGATCGGGACGGGCTGGGGAGAGTTGTGCATCCGGGCGGCGGAACGCGGCGCCGTGGTCCGCTCCGTGACGCTGTCCAGCGAACAGCAGAGCCTGGCCCGCCTGCGTGTCGCCGAGGCCGGACACTCGGACGCCGTGCAGATCGACCTGCTCGACTACCGCAACGTCGACGGCGAATACGACGCCATCGTCTCCGTCGAGATGATCGAAGCCGTCGGGCACCAGTACTGGGCCACCTACTTCCGGGTGCTCGACAAGCTCCTCGCCCCGGGCGGAAGGGTTGCGCTGCAGGCGATCACCATGCCGCACGATCGGATGCTGCAGACCCGCAACACCTACACCTGGGTGCACAAGTACATCTTCCCCGGCGGGTTCCTCCCCTCGACCGAGGCGATCGAATCCGTCACCGCCGAACACACCGGGCTGCGGGTGCGGGAACGCCTGAGCATGGGACAGCACTACGCGGAGACGCTGCGGCTGTGGAAGGAGCGGTTCGCCGCGCACAGCGCGCAGGCGGAGGAACTCGGATTCGACGAGACGTTCCGCCGGATGTGGCATTTCTACCTCTGCTACTCGGAGGCCGGGTTCCGCTCCGGCTACATCGACGTCCAGCAGCTCGTCCTCGACAAGACGGGAGCACGACCGTGACCGTGGCCGCCGAACTCGACAAGGCGTTGCGTCCGCTCGTCCGCGGCGAACTGCCCGTGCACCTGACCGCGTGGGACGGCAGTACCGCCGGCCCGGCGACGGCGCCGAAGGTGGTGCTGCGCAGTCCCGACGCCCTGCGCCGATTGCTGTGGAGCCCGGGCGAACTCGGGGCGGCGCAGGCCTATGTGACGGGTGAGATCGACGTCGAGGGCGACCTGGGCGAGGCCTTGGCGCACGTGTGGGCGGTGGCCCGCGAGCGCGGGCTGAGCGGAGTGCGGCCGAGCCCGTCGACGGTCGCGAAGGTGCTGCGGGTCGCCGCGAAACTGGGTGTCGTGGGCGGCCCCCTCCCCGCACCCGCCACGCAGGCGAACATCCACGGCCGGCTGCACAGCCTGCTGCGCGACCGCGCCGCGATCAGCCACCACTACGACCTCTCCAACGATTTCTACTCGCTGATCCTGGACCCGCAGATGGCCTACTCCTGCGCGTACTTCACCCGGAATGCGCCGGGCACGCCGCAGGATCCGGACTACCGGCTCGAGGACGCACAGCGGGACAAGCTGGACCTGGTGTGCCGCAAGATCGGGCTCGAACCCGGCATGCGGTTGCTCGACATCGGCTGCGGATGGGGGTCGCTGAGCCTGCACGCCGCATCCGCGTACGGCGCCCGGGTCGTCGGGGTCACGATCTCCCGGGAGCAGAAGGCCTTCATCGACGCGCGGATCGCCGAACGCGGGTTGCAGGACCGCGTCGAGATCCGATTGCAGGACTACCGGGAGGTCCCCGACGGGCCGTTCGACGCCGTCGCCTCCCTCGAAATGGGTGAGCACGTGGGCGAGAAGAACTACGCCCGGTACGCGCAGGCCCTCTACGACAACGCGAAGCCCGGTGCGCGGGTGCTGATCCAGCAGATGTCGCGCACCGGACGCCATCCCGGCGGCGGCCCGTTCATCGAGTCGTTCATAGCTCCCGACATGACCATGCGTCCGGTCGGCGAGAGCGTCGCGTACCTCGAACGAGCCGGGCTCGAGGTGCGCGACGTGCATGGCCTTCGCGAGCACTACGTCTGGACCGTCGACGCGTGGCTGGAGCAGTTCGAGTCCCGCTGGGACGACGTCGTCGCGATGGTCGGGTTGGAGATGGCCCGGGTGTGGCGGCTGTACCTCGTCGGCGGCGGGATGAGCTTCGCGCAGGGCCGCATGGGCGTCGATCAGATCCTGGCCGTGAAGCCGACCGCGGCGGGCCAGTCGCTGATGCCGGCGGTGCGGGTCGATTGCACAGGTTCCGGCGTGCTCCGATGAACGGCTTCGACTGGTCGGATTTCGGCGCCGTCACCGCGGTGAGCCTGCTGGTGCTCGCACTCCTGCAGGCCGCGACGTTCCTCGTCGGCCGGCGGATCGGGCGCTACAACGTCGTCGACGTGACGTGGGGCCTCGGCTTCGTGCTGGTGGCGTTCGTGGCCGCCGTCCTCGGCGACGGCGACGCGCTGCGCCGGTGGCTGGTGGTGGTGCTCGTCGCGGTGTGGGGTCTGCGGCTGACCTGGCACATGTACACGAAGTCGGCGGGCAAGGGCGAGGACCCGCGGTACGAGGAGATGCTCGACCGGGCCGGCGGCGACTCGCCGGGCGTCGTCATCAGGAAGATCTTCCTCACCCAGGGATTCGCGCAGTGGTTCGTCTCGCTGCCGCTGCAGGTGTCGGCCGTGCTCGGTCCGGCATCCGGAGTCGGCGCGGTGGCGGTGGTGCTCGGTGTCCTCCTGTGGGTGATCGGCGTCGTGTTCGAATCAGTGGGCGATCACCAGTTGAAGACGTTCAAGGCCGACCCGTCGAACAAGGGCGAGATCATGGACGTCGGCCTGTGGGCGTGGACGCGGCACCCGAACTACTTCGGCGACTCCTGCGTGTGGTGGGGGCTGTGGCTGATCGCGGCGAGCGTGTGGCCCGGCGCCGTCACCGTGCTGTCCCCCGTGGTCATGACATATTTCCTGGTGTTCGCGACGGGGGCGAGGTTGCTCGAGAAGTCGATGTCGCAGCGTCCCGGCTACCCCGAATACCAGCAGCGAACCAGTTACTTCCTTCCCCTGCCACCGAAGCGGTGAGCACCGTGCCGGCATCGCTCGCCCCTCCCCGGGTCCTGTCCTGGTCACACCGGCCGCAACCTGCTATTAGGCTGTGGATCGATGAACGGAATGGGCCGATGACCGGCGTCGACAGGGACACGGAGAACGTGACGCTGACGGCGTTGCTGGCGCGTATCTCACGCGGCGAGCGGGATGCGTTCAGCGACTTCTACGAACGCACCAGCGCGCGGGTGTACGGCATGGTGCTGCGCGTGCTGCGCGATCCCGGATACAGCGAGGAAACCACGCAGGAGGTGTACCTGCAGGTCTGGAACAACGCGGCGAAATTCGATCCGAAGCAGGGGTCGCCGCTGTCGTGGCTGATCACCCTCGCCCACCGCCGCGCCGTCGACCGGGTGCGGTCCGAGCAGTCCGGATCCGAACGCGAAGCCGCCTACGGCGCCTCGAGTTGGTACGGACCGTTCGACGCGGTGTCGGAGGAAGTCACCCGGCGGGGCGACACCAGCGACGTCGTCGACTGCCTCGGCACGCTCACCGAAGTCCAGCAGCGAACCGTGGTCCTCGCCTATTACGGGGGGCTGACCTACCGGGAAGTGTCGGAACGGTTGTCCGTGGCTCTTCCCACGGTGAAATCACGCATTCGCGACGGATTGATCAGGCTCAAGCAATGTCTGGGGGTGCAGTTCGATGGATGAGTCCCAGCACGACATCCTCGACCTCGCTCAGGTGTATGCACTCGACGCCGTCGACGATCAGCAGCGCCGAGAGATCGACACCGCGCTCGAGGGCGCACCGCCCCACCTTCGCCTGGAGTTCGACACCGCGGTGCGCGGGGTGCGCGAGACGATGGCCGCCCAGTCTGCGGCCACCGCGGTCGAACCGCCCGACTACCTGCTCGGGCGCATCCTCGATGCCCTGCCCGGCACTGCCTCGGCGCCCGCGCCGGTGGCGCTGGACGAG
Organism: Rhodococcus sp. T2V; assembly: GCF_029269925.1. Taxonomy (NCBI): domain Bacteria; kingdom Bacillati; phylum Actinomycetota; class Actinomycetes; order Mycobacteriales; family Nocardiaceae; genus Rhodococcus; species Rhodococcus sp. T2V. The sequence continues at coordinate 541 of NZ_JARJBD010000098.1, read as the reverse complement.
GTTCGTGCGCGCAGGCGCAGGCGTCTCCTCGGCGCTCTGGGTGCGGCGGCCGCCGTAGTCGTCCTCGCCGTCGGTGGCATCACCGTCGCCCAGCAGTTGCAGAGCGACGAAACCCAACCAGTTCCCGCGCAGATCCTCGCGGCCGACGACGTCCGCACCGCGGCAGCACCGATCGCCGGCGGCGGTTCGGCGACCGTCGTGTACTCCAAGGACGTCGACGCCGGACTGCTGGTCATGAACGACGTCCCACCGCCCGAGCCCGGATCGGTCTATCAGATGTGGCTGCTCGGGCCGTCGCACGAACCGGTGTCCGCCGGGATCATGGAGGCCGACGACGTGTCACCGTCGACGACCGCGGTCGTGAACGACATCGACCAGTCCACGGCACTCGGATTCAGTGTGGAACCGCCCGGCGGTTCGACCCAGCCCACCGGCGACATCTTCGCGACGGTGAACCTCACCTGACGTGAGTGGCAAAGCGTGCGCGGGCACGCTTCGCCACTCACCTGGGGGACCGGGTCAGGCGTTGGCGGCTTTGTAT
>NZ_JARJBD010000097.1:0-37840 GCF_029269925.1 Rhodococcus sp. T2V | reverse complement strand
TACCGGGTCTGGCGACCGTAGCCCTTCTGTGAAGGACCGTAAATAACGTAACGGGTATTCGGTTCATCGAGGTGGTGATCGCCTGTGAGCTCTCATGACGCGCTCCGGCGTTGGGTGGCGGAGCAGATGGGTGTCGATGTCGAGACCGCGGATCCGGCCGTCGTTGCCGATCTGGACGAGGTGACGGGCGTCGCGGAGGCGGGATATGTGCGGTTCCTCCTCGGACTCGCGAAGTATCGCCCGTTGGTCGGTTGAGTGGAGGGCCTGTGGGGGACGTTGCCGACAGGACTGATCCGGTCCTGGGGGTGGGCCGGCCCACCCTGTTGGGGCCGACACAGGTCACCAGCCTCAGGTTGACCGACGCAGAACATGCGTTGTGCGTAGCCGCGGCCGCCAAGGCCGGCCAACGCATCGACGCGTGGATGCGAGACCGGATCCTTGACGCGGCCCGGGCCGGCGGCGCGGGTGCCGAATAGGGCCTGCGGCTCGGGCGAGACCGAGCGCCCGGACGCCGCGGCGGGTGCGCGGCACCATTCCCACTGCGGTGAGGCCGGCCGGTCGGGATTCGGCCCCGGTGACGGCGTCACCGGAGCCCGGGGCGGCGTTACGATCGGAGCATGGGACCGGGCGCCGGGGTGCGAGCGCTGATGCGGGCCGCCTACCGGCTCGTTCGTTTCCCGTTCCACCTGGTCGACGACGTGGTGCTGCCGGTGTTCTTCGACGAGCAGGCGCCGGTGCGGCGGGCGTACGGGAAGTTCCTCCTCGACTGCGAGGGTGCCGCGGCGTACCTGCTCGCCGACGACACGGCGACGGTCCGTGCCGCCCTCCTCCGTCGACGCAGCGTCGCCTTCCAACACGCGATCGCCCGCCACCCCGGCAGCATCCACACCGAATCCGAAGTCATGATGGAGCACCACCGGGCCCGCTTTCGAGAACGCCGCGGCACTACCCATCCACCCGCCAAGTCAACTACGTGCCGCCCCGGTAACAGCCGCCGGGACTGAGGCATTGGGGCCGGTCCGAGCCGGTCGTCACCGGCCGCGACGTGTCGGTCGACCTCGATGGGCTCGGCGACGCCGGACAGTACACGGTCGCGTTCCGGGTCGTCTCCGACGACGGCCACCCGATCGAGGGCAGCTACACCTTCCAGCTCACCCAGGCCGGCCCCGGCGCTCGCGACCACACCCGGCGCGGCCGCGAGCGCCGAAACCACCGGAACCGCCACGGCGGCGCAACCGGCCGCCGAGGACTCCGGCGGCTTCCCCGCCTGGGTGCTGATCGTCATCGCAGTGGTGGTCGTCGGCAGTGGCGTGGCGTTCTTCCTCCCCAGGGCACCATCCGCCGCTGACCCCCGCGATGACGCGCCCACCCGCAGGAACCTGTCTCGGGTGTGCACGGCGGGATCCCCGGCAGCGACTGCACCCGGCGGCCGGCAGCGCCGCCTGAGCGGGACCTTCGAACGGCGAGCCGTGAGCCCGATCTCTTCGCTCACGCCTCGCCGTCGCGGTAGAGCCGCCAGAACCAGAGTCCGCCGCCCATCAGACACAACCCGCCGGAAACGAACGCCCCGACCACGACCAGCATCGTGCCCAGCGACACCAGCGCGACCACGCACCCGATCTGGATCAACACACTCAGCGGCACAGACGCGAATGTGTCGGAGATCCGCCGTCGGCGCAACCTCCAGGGCGGTTCACCTCGACCTCCCGCCCGGCTGCCGACAAGCCCACCTGCACTCAGACATCACCGGTGAGCGGGTCTCGGGCCCAGGTCTTACCGTGTGCCGATGGGACTGGGTCTGCTGATACTCGACCTGCCACGCGCCTGGCCTCGGCACACGGCACTGGCCACCGCCGCCGACGAACTCTACGACCGCGGCATCGAGGACTGGTCCGGTCTCGAACTGCGCGCCACCGCGTCCACCGGCACCGACCTGATCCGCCGGTTCACCTTCACCTACTGGGCCGCAGCGACCGCCGCGCGCACCCATCACGGCGGCTACCTGGACCTGTGGGAGCGTCTCGATCCCGCCGAACGCGCCGCGCTCACGCACGTCGCATCCGGCGCCGCCGTCAGCGCGGACGTCACCACCCTGCTGGTCCGCGCGGCGGGCGAGGATTTCCTGCCGCGTGATCGGGACGGTCACCCCCGGCTGCCGCGTAGCCTGCGCCACTTCCTGCGCGCGATGGACGACCGCCGCCGCTGACCCCGCCCACACAGGCCCGGCCCGGTCGGCGGCCCGGCGGGGATATGAAGCAATAACACCCATCGCTGGCGTTCTGCCTGCGCGCGCCGGGCATGCGCCGACCGGACGATGACGTGCCCACCCGGAGCGGTGTCTCGGGTGGGCACGTCGATCTCCGACGAGCATGACCTCGTGCGGCAGGTCGACGAACCCCGTGGTCCGGCAGGGTCTACCGCGCACAGCCGCGCGCTCCACTGAACCGGTTGCGCGGCTGCCGGTCTGGTCGCCCATTCCACTGCAGCCTCGATGGTGATCGTGGAGGCGCCGATGCGGTCGAGATGTCGGCGAAGTCGTTCGGTAGCCGATCATGCTTGGCCAACTTGAACCCCAGGGCCCGACGGAGTGTGAGGTACTCGTCGATCGCGGAGCGGATCGTGGTCATCGCGCACCTCCCGACCAGGGCATGATCACGGCGGACAGTTCGGCGGTGCTGATCGAGCCGTAGCCTGCGGTGGTGACCGGGGAGGCATGGCGAAGGACCTGCCCGATCTCGAACAGGGGAGCACCGGCCCGATCTCGAACAGGGGAGCACCGGCTCGACGTAGCGCGTCGGCGGCTGCGTGTCGCAGACGGTGCGCCCCGAGACGGGGCAGACCGGCCCGCTCACACGCGCGGGTCACTATGTGCCCCACGGCGCTGGACGACAGCGCACGGTACGGGGCCCTTGCGTGTAGGAACAGGCCGCGGTCGCCGTCGCGGCGACGGACTCGGCGGCAGTAGTCCCACATCATTTGGCAGCGGTAGCCGCTCGTAGCGATTCCCTTTGCCGCGCAGCTGGATTTCACCCGTTCGCCGATCGACGTCATCGACGGTGAGCGCGGCGACCTCGCCGGTCCGCAACCCCAGCCGTGTCAACAGCAGCAGTACCGCGTGGTCGCGACGGCCGGTGGCAGTGCGACGATCACAGCTGCCCAGCAACCGCGCGACGTCGCCGGCACCGACGATCGGTGGCAGCGGCCGATGCCGCCAGCCCGCGACGGCGGGGACCGCGTCGGCCAACGGATCGTCCAGATAGCCTGTCGGCGACCCGATGGCGTGAAGAGATGGCCGACCGATTCCGGGTCTGGAACGAGGTGACCGCAACAATGGCCGCCTGAACGGCGGAGCGGGCCACAGCATTACACTCGCCCTGAACTCAAACCGATTGTACCCTTTGCGATTTCAGTTAACGTGACAGTGCCGTCACGACCGGGGTCGGCTCGGTGGGGAGGCGAGTGATCGGGTTGGCCGCGATCGGCTGTGCCAGTGCTCTCCGGGGCCTATGCTCGATGTGGGAAAACGTCTCGCCTTGTTGGGTCTCTTTTTGATTGTCTGGACAGCTGACCGTGAGGGTGCACGGATCGCGTGATCGACGGGCGCTGCATGCCACGGCAGCACCGGGGTCGGTCGCGGGCAAGCGTCGGGGTGGACGTGGGGCGGTGGTGGTCTGCGCACTTGCGGTCGGGTCGGCAGTGGCCTGCAGCTCATCGGGGAGCGGCACGTCGGCCTCGTCCGTCGCCACCAGTTCCTCCGCGCCGTCTGGGTTCGGATCCGGCCCCGGGGCGGCGGCAACGATCAGCATCGAGGGCTACAGCTTCGCCACCCCGATCGGGGTCGGGGCCGGCGCCCCGGTCATCGTCGAGAACGTTGACACGGTCGAACACAGCGTCACGGCCGACTCCGGCGATGCCTTCGACCGGGACGTCGCCGGCGGCGGCACCGTCGTGTTCACGGCCCCCACGCAGTCCGGGTCCTATCCGTTCCACTGCACGTACCATCCCGGAATGCATGGTGTACTCGTGGTCGTGCCGTTACACCCTGGACGCAAGTGAGAGCACGACGTCCGGCCCGTCGGAGTGGACGCGGCACTGCGTTCATCATCTTCTCGTTTCCTACCACCGGGTCGACCACCGGACCGACGCGCAGATCGCGAGGGCGGCACCGAGAACCGGGCAACAGCGAGGGAACAACCCCACACCGCACACCCCGGGCCGGGAGAAGGTCTGGGTGGCGTGCGACGAGCACAGGACGACGCTCGCGGACTTCCTCGCTGTCCGGTCCTTCCTCACCCTGCCCGAACGTGTCGAAGTGGCGGCGTGTGTGAGCGGTTCCCGCCGGTCGGCGACGTCGGTCTTGGCCACCTCGGTGACCGTGCCACTGCAGCGGGGGCAGCGGGTGAACGGCGCGAGGCACTCGGCCAACTCGAGCAGCAGGATCACCTCGACGATCTGGTGGAACGGCCGGTCCGGCCGGACGAACGCACCGTGGGTCACGGTGCGCCGCTTCAACAGTCCGCGATCGCGGGTGCGCAGGATCCGGTGCTCGGCCGCCGGTATCTCGGTCGGGTCGGCGTCGTCGGCGTGCCATGGGCAGCGGGGTCGCGGCTCATCAGCCGCATCAGGGGCCGGCCCGCCGACGGTGATGGCGGCGACGAAGCGCGGGTCGCGCAGCGGGTGCGGGCGGACCCGGGTCAACCGCCGATGTCGAGGGTCGCGAACAGGGAATATGCGGTGATCCGGGCACTCGTGCGTGCGCGGTGGCCGAAGTCCACGGATTCGCCGTTGACCAGCACGAGGTCGATCGCGGCGTGCGGGTGCCCGCCGCCTCGGCGATGTCCTTGACCGTCCGGTGGGGGCGAAACGGCCGGTGCAGCACCGTGTACCGCTCGGCGGGCCGCAGCAACGTCGTTCGGCTCGGCGGAGACCCGAATGGCGACGCTCATTCGCCGAACAGCGCCATCGATGCCGTGAATCCGTGCAGCGCATTCCGGCCCGCGACCGGCCCGAGCTCGCCGGCGGCGAAGAAGCCCGCGAGCGGGATGTCGCCGAGCACGTCTTCGATCGTCGTCGCGTCGTGGTCCGCGACACCGAACATCCGCCGGCCGCGTCCGGTGCACGTGAACAGTAACGCGCCGGCCGGACGGCCGGGCAGTGCCGAACCCGCATGCTCGAGGGCCGCGCGCAGGTCCTGGTCAGCGCCCTGCGCGTCGCGGACCTGGAACTGCACGGTCGTTCCGACTTCGGCGATCTCGCCGATCGCGATCGCGCCCGTCGACGGGTCGACGCCGAGGAGACCGCGGATCAGGAAATCGCCCCGGCCGGGCGCCGCCAGGTGCTCGTCGACCACCATCCCGATCTGCAGGCCGTGGGCCACCAGGTCCTGCTCCTCCGGAGGCAGCGGCGCGACAATCTCCCGCAGCCGCTCGACCGGCGGCTGCCCGCCGAGACCGGTGATCACCGCGCCGCGCGCGGCGGTGACGATATATGGGTAGCCGATCGGGCGGCAGCCCTGCGAGACGATCGGGACACAGCGCAGGCCGGGCAGGCGCACACCGACCGCGCCGGACGTCAGCACGTCGCGGTCGCGGAACAGCCTGCTCCCGCCCGGCCCCGGTGTGCCGCTCACCAGCCCGCCCATCACGATCGTGCCGGGCAGCTCGGCGTTCAGGTGTTCGAGAAGCAGTTCGGCGGGGAAGGAATGGGGGTCCGGCAGCAGCAGATGGAAGTCGCGGGCAGACCGGTCGAACCGGTAGCCGGACAGCAGCGCTGCGGTCGACGTACGCACGACATCGAGATGAAATGTCTCCGCGGCAGCGGGCAATCCGGATGCCAGCCACACCGCGACCGCGGACTCCTCCTCGATCTCACGGCGACCGGCGACGATTGCCTGCGCCACGCATCCGATGAGCGCGGGCGGCCGCACGGTCTCGTGGACGCCGGTGAGGACAGCCGACGCCTCGCCGGTGTGTGCCCGTGACGCGAGCAGCACGGCCAGCGCCGGCACCCCGCCCGCGAGCTGATCGCGCGCCTGTGCGGCGGCTTCCACAGCCGCCTCTCGTGCACCGCTTGCGGTGGAAAGCCCCACTCCGATCCGCACACTTCCATGGTGCCCGCGGCGTTCGTCAACCGCAGCGGCATCCATCGCGGCGGCACCGCGACCGCGTGACGTGGTCACGACGGTTCGACCCACGCCGACCCCGCAGATGCCGCGGGTGTTCGATGAAGACACCGAACACGGTGCCCGCACCTGAAGGCTGCAGCACTCCCCGGCCCCACAATGTGCGTCAGCGGCAGTGCGAGTCCTGGCGTGACCAGCCTGCGCCCCGCCCAGGAGTGGTTGGGGCGCAGGGACTCTGGTGTCACTGTCCCCCCGTGCCGTTCGAGCCATATCGGCGGTCATGGGGTTTCCCTGCGCGGTGATCCGCACGTCGGCACCCCGCCGGTGACACGTTACCGGGGGCCGGTGGTCCGGCGGCTAGTCTAGATGCGAGAGAGCGGTAGAGAGATCAACATCGTGGTCAGCCGACGACTTCGGCGACGTGAATGACGGCCTCGTGGTGATCGGGTCGGCTCCCGTAGGCGCGGACGCAACGGCGGTGCCTGGTGATCCGGGCGACCGTGCGCTGGACTAACCCGAACTGCGGGGCCGCACGTGGAATCCGCTCGCGCCCGGGGATCCTCTCGGATGATCGCAACCTGCAGGGGATGATCTCAACCTGCAGGGCGAGCACCCCTTCCGCCCAGCCGAGCCGTAGCACCGGGTAGCCGCCGTCGCCCCACACGAGCCCGATGGTGGACACGCCGCCCCGAGTCCGCCCCGCAGTCCGGCCGGTAGCCGGTGCGCGGCGTCGCGATCCTCGATGAAGGCGGCGGTCACCCCGACCGCGAGCGGTAGCCCGTTGACATCCACCGCAATGTGCCCCTCGACTGAATTCGTTAGCTTCCGGCCGTCCCATCCGCGACTGGATCCGGGCACCGTGGCGGCGGCGGGCACGGTCTTTCGAGTCGACGATCGCCGCGGCGGGGCACCGGACCCAGGGGTGGTGGATGTTCAGCCGGTGCCCGGCAGTGACTCGTCACCGCGCCCGAGCGCCTGGTAGGCGGGTCGCAGCAGCTCGACCAGCGGGCGTCCGCGAACGGCGACGGCGATGTCGGGAAGCTGGTCGAGGATGGCGGTGGCGGACGTCGACGGCGGCCTCGGCGCCGGTGGCGCGGTGTGCATGCAGTAGTAGGTGTCGAGGCAGTCCGCGAGCGGCCGGGTTGTCGGTTCCGTGCGGTCGGCGGCCGGAGGTCCGTCGGTGCGGGCGGCCTGCAGGTTGGCCAGCAGATCCTCACGCTCGCGGCCGCGCCACGCGAGGATCGCGAACGGGTCGTCGTCGAAGGACTCGGCGAGCAGGTAGAACGTGGCGGCGAGATGCTTGCACGGGACCGCGCGATCGGGGCATGAGCAGTCCAGCGACAGGTCTCGGGCGGTGGCGGGAAACAACGACAGATCCAGCCCGGTGAACACGTCCTCGATGTCGCCGGGCATCTCGCCCGACAGCAGTTTGGCGGTGTACCAAGCGTTCTCGGCGAGGCGCCGTTCGACCTGCACCCATTCGGACTTGCCGAACGCGGCGATCCCGATCCGCACCCGGTACGGCCGGGCCCGGCTGCCCTGTACCAGGGCGGTGACCGTCCCCGCCGCCACCTCGAGCGAGATCACCTGCCCCTTGCGTGCATAGGTTCGGCCGCGCTGGAGCCGGTTGCCCAGGCCGATGTCCTCCAATACCGCGATGAACCGCTCCGACCACCAGCTCTGAGCGATCGCGCCGCGGGTGCTGCGTGCCTTGAGCCCGCCTTCGACCGGCCGAGGGCGCGACGGCGGCGGATACCAGTTACTCACCGACGGCCCCCTCGGACAGTGCGAACATCTCGCGCAGATCCCGGGTGGACAGCTCGGTCAGCCAGCCTTCGCCGTCGGTGACCACGAGCTCGGCCAGCGCTTTCTTCTCCTCGATCATCTGGTCGATCTTCTCCTCGAGCGTGCCCGTGCAGATGAACTTGCGCACCTGCACCGTTCGCTTCTGTCCTATGCGGAAAGCGCGGTCGGTCGCCTGGTTCTCCACTGCCGGGTTCCACCAGCGGTCGAGGTGCACCACATGATTGGCGGCGGTGAGGTTCAGTCCGACCCCGCCCGCCTTCAACGACAGCAGGAAGATCGGTGGCCCGTCGCCGGACTGGAACCGGGCCACCATCTCGTCGCGCCGCTTCTTCGGGGTGCCGCCGTGCAGGTAGGCCACGTCCTGGCCGAAGCGTGCGGCCAGGTGCGGCACCAACAGCTCCGCGAACTCGGTGAACTGGGTGAAGCACAGCACCCGGTCGCCCTCGGCCAGGATTTCCTCCAGGATCTCCTCCAGCCGGATCACCTTCCCGGACCTGCGGCCGACGGTTGAGCGGTCGTGCAGCAGCTGCGCCGGGTGGTTGCACACCTGCTTGAGCTTGGCCATCGCAGCGAGCACGTTGCCGCGGCGCTCGATCCCGTCGGTGTTCTCGATCTTCTCCATCATGTCGGCGACGACGGCCTGATACAGCGAGGCCTGCTCGGTGGTGAGCTGGCAGTACTGTTTGATCTCGATCTTCTCGGGCAGGTCGTCGATGATCGCCGGGTCGGTCTTGACCCTGCGCAGGATGTAGGGCCGGGTGATCGCGCGCAGCAGCTCGGCCGGTTCGGTCTGCCCGTGCCGTTCGACCGGGATCGCAAAGCGGGTGCGGAACAGCTCCGGCGAGCCGAGCAATCCGGGATTGAGAAAGTCCATGATGGACCAGAGCTCGGCGAGCCGGTTCTCCATCGGTGTCCCGGTCAACGCCACCCGGTGCCCGGCCTGCAGCCGGCGCACCGCCTTGGCCCCGCGGGACAGGCTGTTCTTCACGGCCTGCGCCTCGTCGAGGACGACGCGGTTCCATTCGTAGGCCGTGAGCTCGTCGATATCCCGGGTGGCGGTTGCATAGGTGCTGACGATCAGGTCGGTGTGCTCGAGGCGGTCGCGTAGCGCGTCGCCGTGCAGCCGGTCGCCGCCGTGGTGCGCGTACACCCGGAGGCCGGGCGCGAACTTCGCGGCCTCGCGCTGCCAGTTGCCGACCAGCGACATCGGACACAGCAGCAGGGTGGGTCCGATGCTGGGATCCTGGTGCCGCTGCAGGGTTTCCACGGCCAGCAGCTGGACGGTCTTGCCGAGACCCATGTCGTCGGCCAGGCAGCTGCCCAGCCCCAGCGAGGACAGGAACGCCAGCCACGACAGCCCGCGCTGCTGGTAGGGGCGCAGCGTCGCGGTGAACCCCTGCGGCGGTTCGAGCGGCCGCAGCGACTGCGCGGCCGCGCCGCGCAGCAGGTCACCGAGCCAACCGTCGGCCCGCACCGCGGTGACCTCGAGGGGGGTGTCGAGGTCGTCGGGGTGGCGGGCCGCGAGGGCGATGATCTCGGCCGCGGTCTTGTGCCCGGCGGGTTCTCGCTGCAGGAACTCCAGCCCCCGGCGCAGCTGCTCCGGGTCCACCGCCACCCACTGGCCGCGCAGCCGGATCAACGGGGCCTTGGTCGCGGTGAGCACCGCGATCTCGTCCTCGGTCAGCGTGTCGCCGCCGACGGCCAGCTCCCAGCGGAACTCGACGAGCTGGTCGCGGCCGAACTTGCTGGTCTTGGCCACGACGCCGTCGACGGGGGTGTGCACGGACAGGGCGAGCCCCAGCTCGCGGCGGCGGTCCCACCACGACGGCAGCAGGACACCGAACCCGGCCTCGTCGAGCAGCGCGGCCGTGGCGGCCAGGAATCGGTACGCACCGTCGGGGTCGAGCGCAAGCTCGGACGGGCGCGCGGTGCGCAGCCCGGCCGCGAGCTCCGGGAAGATCCGGCTGGCCCGGCCGAGCTCGGCGAGCAGCAGCTCCTGCGGGCGGTCCAGCCACCGGCGCAGGCTGCCGTCATCGTTCCACGCCTGCTCGGCGGGGACCAGCAGGCTGGGGTCCTCCGTCGACTGCAGCAGGAACTCCAGCCGCCACGACGAGTCGGCGGAGGCGTCCTGGTCGGCGCTGTCGTTCTCGGTCAGCCGGAATGTCGCCCGCGCCGGACCGACCGTGCCGGTGCCACAGTCGTCCCACGGCCGCAACGCCTCGGTCAGCGCATCGAATTCATCGGGGTCGGCATCGAACCGGCCGTCCGGGCCGGTCAACGCGGTCAGCCACGCCTCGACGGCCGGTGGGTGTTTCGGACGGCGCCCGCGGCGCGGCGGCACCAGGTCGGTCCCGTCCGGCAGTGCCGCGCGCGTCGCCGCGTCCACCATCGCGTGCAGCGCCGACATCGCCAGCTCGTGCGGGTCGTGCGCGCGTTGTTCGGCGCGGCATACCGGCGGCATCGCGGCGGTCAGCGAGGTCATCGCAACGACGTCCGGACCCTGCAAGACCGGACGCCAGCACGCGATCGCGCCGTGCGCGTCGCGCCGCAGCGCCGGCAGCACCCGCCCACGCTCCACCAGTTCACGCGCGAACACCGCGACGTGGGCGAGGAAGCCGAGGGACGTCCCGTACCGGACGTCCGGTGCGGGCTCGTCGAGAACGGTCGGCGCGGACGCGGCATCGACCTGCACCACCGGAACCGTCCACGGCAAGAGCGTGGCGGCGGTCCGCGCGGCCGGTCGCGGGGTGATCCGGATCAGCTCGGGCGAGTCCACCGGCGCGGACCGCAACGACGGCAACAACAGCACGGCGGTGCCGGGCTTGCCGGCGTGGATGCCCGCGATGGCGTCGGCCGGCGCGGCGAACGGGTGCGGCCGTGCAGAACGCAACGCCCGACTCGGGCTCTTCACCAGGGCTTCGGAATCCTCGGCCCACAGGCACAAGCCCCCCGACGTGGACCAGAAGCCGTGCAGAACCAGCATTCGGGTTCCCCTCTGTCGTGGTGTGCGGTGCCAGGCTAACCGAGGCGACACTCCCGGCGTGACGCAGCGCGCCGGGTCGGCTCCGCGAGATCCTCGAGTCCGTCCTCGTGGCACCCGAACGGTGCCCCGCCGGGGCGTATAGCCGACGACGAACATCCGCCGACCGCCCACCCGGCCCCACTTGTGGATCATCGAACCGCGCCCCGGTGGGCTCGCCGCCGGACCGCCCGGTCGCTGCGCCCGGCGCGCCGTGGGTGGGGGCAACCCGAATCCGAGCGCGGTGAGATCGTCGTATGCCGTGTAGCGATCCACGCCGTAGCGCTCGGCGTAGGACTTCACGGTCACCGGCGCTCCGGAGCCGTCCACGCCAGTGGTGCGGTCCGGGTTCCTCGTCGGCGAAGGTGTCGCTTCGCTACCGGCCGCGTCGTGGGCTGGTCGATGCTGCGTCTCGATCGCATCATCAACCACGGCGGTGAGTTCGATGGCGACCCGATCCAGTGCCTGGGTGCTGCGTTGTGCTTTCGACAGCAGCAGTGCGCCCTCGAGCGCGGCGATTGACATGGTGGCGATCGACTGAGCGCGGGACAAACGCACGCCGCGCTGCCACAATGCTGCCGCGATGGTCGATTCCCACGAGGTAAAGGCTTCGCCCGCTGCCTGTTTCGCAGCGGGATACTCCCCGCCTTCGAGCGCTCCAGCTGCCACCGGGCATCCGGCGGCATAGTCCGTGTCGAGGAGTTGCTGACGGAACAAGCCGACGATCAGCGCGAGAGTCTCGGCCGGTTCACCGTCACCGAGACTCACGCTGATCATCGATCCGATATGGCCACCCGCCCGACGGGTGGCCTCCTCGGCCAGCTGTGTCTTGCCTCCCGGGAAATGGTGGTAGATCGATCCCCGTGGGGCGTGCGCATGGTCGATCACACCCGCCGGTGATCGATGTCGAACTCGATGCCCCAATCCTTTCCAGCTCGGGCCGAGACAGCGGCGCGGGTTGCCCCGGAGGGTCGGATCCGGGCCTCGCTCGGCCAGATCACCGAACAGCGGCGTGGTTCGCGTGGGGCGCTCGAGGCTCCACGATCGCGAGGCGACTGGTTGCAGGAAGTCGCGGTTCGCCGCGCCGCGGATCCGCCCCTCGAACCGGGTCATCCCACGCGCGCCGAGGACGGAAGCCTTCCCGAGGCGTGGCTGCTCACCAAATTGGCCCACCATCATTGCGGCCTGACAAAGTCCTACCAGTCCTGTACGCAGATTGGCGCAGGGCACGAGGGGGTCGATCGTTCCCTATTCCGGTCGGCGGTCGGGAAACGCGGAAAGATCGACGTCGAGAGGGACATTCAGCCATACCAGGGCATCGACCAGGGTCTCTGCTCGGACGAGTGGAGAGGGTTCGCTTTGGGCGGCGTCGAGTTGCACCCGGGCCCCGACGCGGTCGCCGGCGAGCTGCGCCATCACCGACCGCAGGATTCGGCTCGCCGAGGCGGGCACCTCGTCCAGACCGAGGTGCCGCCCGTCGGTGGTGTGGACCTCGAGGACGAATGCCTCACCGTTCTCCGGGTATCCCAGGCGCGCCGTGATCACGTCCGCGATCGCGGTGACGAGCCAGGTGAGCACACCGCCGTAGAGGGACCGGCGCGCCCTCTCCGGTCCCGGTGCACTCACCAGCGGGGACAGCTCGGCGGACAGGGCGCCCATCTCTCGGTTCCCGAGCAGTTCCACCAGGTGCCCCGCCAGCCTCGCCTCGTGCGCGAAGTCGCCGACGTTCGACCCCATCGACATCGAATACCCGCCGCCGCTGCCGGCACACACCTGTCGTACACCCTGGTCACGCCTGTAGAACGGGTGCAGTGGTTCAGAGGTTCCAGAGTCGGAGCAGCGTTGCCCGCAGGCCGGCGGAGACAATGCGGTGGTCGGCGGGCAGCCCGGGGCCCGGGTGCCCGAGGTCGATCCGTGGCGTCGCGGGTACGGCACCGCTGTGCGGGGTGCGGGGTGTGGGGTCGGTGTCGATTGCCGGCGGGTGGATCGACTGGTTGTCGGCGGTGCGCCCCGCGGTCGTGATCAGGTCCTTCCGGCGTGGGGTAGCGGGACCGCAGTCGACGATACCTTTTGTTTCAGATGAAACCGTATCGAATGAATCGATGGCGGTAGTGTGGCCTCATGACCGCCCATGTTCCTCGCAGAACCACCGCCTCGCGGGCGACCGGCCGCGCCGGGGATGCCTCGCCGTTCGCTCTCGGCTTGCTGCTGCGCCGGGCGCACTGGCACGCGGCCGCGGTGATGGCGGAGGCGCTGCGGCCGCTCGGCATCGAGTTGCGGCATTTCGCGGTGCTGATCGTGCTGGTCGACCGGGGGGTCACGGTGCAGGGGGACCTGGTGGCGGCAACGGGGTCGGACAAGGCGGGGACCGGGCGAATCGTGGACGACCTGGAGCGTCGGGGGCTGGCCGTGCGCAAGTCCGTGCCGGGGGACCGGCGGGCGCGGGCGGTGGAGATCACACCTGCCGGTCTCGAGCTTTTCGATGCGGCACATGTGGCGGCGGAGCCGCTGGCTGAGGGTCTGGTTGCGGTCTTGGGGCCCGGCGAGCCCGAGCAGCTGAGGGATCTGCTCACCCGATTCCTGTCCGCCGACGATCAGGCGTAGGCGCGCCCGCGTATTCCGGTTGCCTGCCGGTGGGCGCGCGTGATCTGACGCGGTTGTCGTGGCGAATCCGGGCTCGGGGCCTGCGGCCGTCGGTGCTCCGCGCCGGCGCCCGTCGGCGGACCCCGTTGGCCGGCGGGACGATGGTTCCGGTGGCGGAATCGGTCGACGACGGCGACGTTCGTGGTCGGCGCCCATGCGGGTCTCCCTCCTTGCGATGCGTCGGGGCTCGAATGTCACACCAATTAGTATTGAATGAGATGATATTGAATGATACCGTCGCGTTCGTGACGAAAACCGGGCGTTGAATAGTCGAGGAGGTAGACGATCGTGGATACCTATCACGCGGTCACGAGCCGCCGGGCGGTGCGCGGATTCACCGACCGGCAGGTCCCGCGGGAGGTGCTGCAGCGTGTGTTGTCGGCCGCGGCGTGGTCCCCGTCCGGGTCGAACATCCAGCCGTGGCACGCCTATGTGCTGACCGGTGGGCCGCTGGCCGAGCTCAAGAAGCGCGCCGGTGAGCGTGTGGCCGCGGGCGAGCCCTGGGACGAGCGGGAGTACGAGATGTACCCGCCCGTGCTGAAGTCCCCGTATCACGAGCGCCGATCCGCCTTCGGTGAGCAGCGCTACGGCGCACTGGGTATTTCGCGCGAGGACTGGGAGGCGCGCCAGAGGGCAGCTGCCGCGAACTGGGACTGTTTCGGCGCGCCCGCCGCCCTGTTCTGCTACATCGACCGCGAGATGGGTCCGGCTCAGTGGGCCGACGTCGGCATGTATCTGCAGACGGTCATGCTGCTGCTCCGCGCCGAGGGCCTGCACAGTTGCGCCCAGATGGCCTGGTCGGTGTTTCGCACGACCGTCGCGGAGGTCCTGTCACCCCCGGACGGGCTCATCCTCTTCTGCGGCATGTCGATCGGGTTCGAGGACACCGCGGTGGGGTATGCCCGTACGGGTCGGGCGCCGCTCGACGAGACGGTCACATTCGTCGATGACTACCCACAATCACCCGCTCCTGGTCGGTCGGCGGTCGAGTCGTCGCCGGACACCGGGCGGCCGAGCCTGTCCCGGCCCTCGTACGGCGCGGGCATGACAGCCGTCCCCGGATCCCCCGGATCCCCGGGGGCCCGCTGACCGTACGTCCACCCTGTCCGACCCACGACAAGAAAGTAGGGCATCTCATGAAGTGCGCAGTGATTGGCGGTACCGGGCTGATCGGGTCGCAGGTCGTGACGAATCTGAACGCGGCCGGGCATCAGGCGGTTCCGCACTCGCAGTCCACCGGCGTCGACGTCATCAGCGGCCAGGGATTGGACGAGGCGGTGGCCGGGGTCGACGTCGTCGTCAACCTGACCAATTCCCCGACCTTCGACGACGCCTCCCCGGCCTTCTTCCAGGCCTCGATGGACAACCTCCTGGCCGCGGCCGGCAGGGGCGGCGTCGGCCACGTCGTCATCCTCTCGATCGTCGGCGCGGATCAGGTGCCGGAGCTGGACTACTACCGGGCCAAGGTGCTGCAGGAGGACATTCTCGCGGCCGGGCCGATCCCGTACTCGATCGTCCGGGCGACCCAGTTCATGGAGTTCGTCGACGCTGTCCTGTCCTGGACCGCGGACGGCGACACGGTCCGGTTGCCCGCCACCCGGATCCAGCCGATCGCCTCCCGGGACGTGGCCAGTGCGGTGGCGGAGGTCGCCGCCGGCGCCCCGCTCGGGGGCATTCGCAACATCGCCGGCCCCGAGGTCTTCTCCCTGGACGAGCTGGGCCGGATCACCCTGTCCCACAGGGGCGATGACCGTACCGTCGTGACCGACCCCACCGCCGGCATGTTCGCCGTCGTCACCGGTGACGTCCTGACCGACACGCACGCTCACCTGGCCCCCACCCGCTACGCCGACTGGCTCTCCTGAGGCGCTGGCGCCTTCCCCGGATGTGCGGACCGAGACTGCCGCGAGCCGAGGCCTGACCCGTCGCGGGTGAGGGCAACACGCGGGGGACGGCTGGGTTGCCCATGCGGCCACTGCATCTTGCTGTGCAATGAACGTGGGTGATCAAGTGGGCTGTTCGATATTTGGTGCCAATTGTGCACTGTATCGGCGAGTGGGGAGCGCGGCGATCATCGTGCCGATCGAGGACAATGCTGTGCCGACAGGGTTTGAGCGACCCGCCACGAATCCCCTGAACGACAGACACCCACTGGAGGTAACCCCTTGCGCGTCCTCGTCACCGGAGCGAACCGAGGAATCGGCGCCGCAATCGCCAGCCACCTCGTCACCGAGGGGCACACCGTATGGGGCACGCACCGTGGCTCCGCCGTGCCGGACGGCGTCCGCGGCGTCGAATGCGATGTGACCGAAGACGACTCGGTCGACCGCGCCTTCACCCATGTCGAAACCGAGGACGGTCCCGTCGAAGGCGTCGTCGCCAACGCCGGTATCACCGACGACACCCTCATCATGCGCTTGAGCAGCGAACAATTCACCCGCGTGGTCGACACCAACCTGACCGGCGTCTTCCGGGTCACCAAACGCGCGACCCGCAACATGCTCAAACACCGCGTCGGCCGCATCGTGGTCATCGGCTCGGCCAGCGGCCTTTCGGGGATGCCCGGCCAGGTGAACTACACCGCCGCGAAGGCCGGCGTCGTCGGTATCACCCGGTCGCTGACCCGCGAACTCGGCTCACGTGGCATCACGGCCAACGTGATTGCCCCCGGGCTTCACCGAAACCGACATGGCGGAAGCGGTCAGCGACACGGTCGTCGAGACCGCGCTCGCGCACATTCCGCTGGGCCGGTTCGGGAAACCGGAGGAGGTCGCCGCCACCGCGGCGTTCCTGCTGAGCCCGGGCGCGGCCTACATCACCGGCACGGTCATCAACGTGGACGGCGGCATCGGCATGGGACACTGAACTTGTGCTCTGAACCGCACCGACGGAACGCCCCCCAAGTAGTGCCCCAGCCTGCAGCGTACGAGACTCGACGTGTCCGGCTTCGCCTTATGCCTGAGGCGTGGGCACGGATTCGCCCGTGCCCCAAAGACCTTCACATGACGGTCCTCGGTGTATCTGCGACCGGTCCACCTGAGAAGGGTTCCCGCCTTCTCCGCGGGCGAGGCGACAGATTTCGGGAAAGGGTCGCTTCTCCGCCCTTCCACGCGGGATGCCGTAGGCGTTGTCGTGCGCGACTACGGTGCGTTCGTCGAACGTGTGGACGATGTGTGTCAGAGCGCGGTTGACCATCCGAGTTGCATGGCGTTGAGGAGTGCGTTGCGGCGATCGAGGTGTGGGCTCCATTCCCGGGGGTCGGTCGCAATGTTCATCAGACGTGGGAGTTCGGCACCACGGGACCCGGGCCATCGGCGGTCGAGCTCGGCGACGCGTTCGGCACCGACCACTCTGGCGAGGTCTTGTCCGAGTAGATAGGCGGCGGCGTGGGCGTCGTTCATGTCGAACGTGTCCAGGATGTCGAACCCATGGACGACATCCGTGTACAGGCGGTCGCTGACGTGGCCGGAGTTGGTGTACCAGAACAAGGCTGTGGCGATGTCGGGGGCGTCCTTGTAGTTGTTGTTCGCGCTTCGATCGAGCCAGGCGGCGAGTTTGAGTGCGGTGTATCCGGGGACTGTGGGGATCTTGATCGATCCCACGGTGGGCAGAGGCAGCTCGTGCGCGCTGTTGAACACCTCTTGAAAAGCCTAGACACTCAGGTCTCGGTGCGGGGGATCGGGGACCACGCCGGTGGGGTCCTCGATGGGGCCGAAGGGCACGAGGTCGGTGGGGACGCCGCCCACGGTGTACCGGATTCCGGTGTCGCCGATCTCCGGTAGCCCGTCGACGACCTGCGCGTACGCGTCCCAGTCCGCGATCGCGAAGGCGAGGTCCACGTCCTCGGTCGCACGCAGAGTGAACGTGTGCCCTAAGGCGTCGTGGAGCAGGTTCCGGCAGTGCGCACCGAGGATCATCAGATCGGCGGGTTGCAGGTGGTCGGAACGTTCGAGCAGTCGGGAGCAGACGAGGTCGACGATCTGGAGCAGTTGTTGGTCGCACGTGGTGGGGTCAAACATGGTTCTCTCTCCACGTCTCGGCGACTTCGGCCAGTCGGGGGTCGTTCGCGGCGAGCAGGTCGGCGTACACGAGCGGCCAGGGTGCGTTGGATGGCCCGACCAACCCCCAGGTGTCGTCGTCGATCGGGGCGTCGTCGGGTGTGGTCCAGAACTTCTGCATCACCATGACGTTCGGGGGTTGATGGGGCTCGTTTCGCCACCGGTTGACGAACGCCATCTTCCGGTCGAAGTGGTCGAGGTAGACGGTCAGTGTGGCGGGGCGGTGGATGGCGACTCCAGTTGCGGATTCACCGCTCAGGTAGACGTCCTGGTCAGGGGACAGCAGTTGGAAGTCGGTCGGGTCATCGGTCGAGAAGGTGGAAATCACGAGCTTCTTGCGAAGCCCACGCGGGTACTCGGCGGCCCAGGGCCTGAGCAGGTTGTGGGTCTGGTCGGAACGCAGCGTGGTTCCGCGATGAAGGAATCCCGCATTGTCGAGCATGGAGAGGGTGTCGTGTGCTTGTCCCATCGAGACTCCGGCGGCTGTCGCGATGTCTCGAACTCGCGTCGCCGCCAAATGCGGCCAGGACAGAAGAGCGAACACGACCTGTGACCGGCGTGGGCTGAAGAGGTTGTGCGCCGACCGTGGCGACGGCTCGTGCCGCACAGTGTCGTCGTAGTCGGACCTCGACTCCGGATCGCGCGGCTTCGGCCGTCTGCCGCGGACGTCGATGTAGACGTCTCCGAACTCGATGTAGGTGTTTCCCAGGCTGTCGATGTACTGGATCCGGAGGTCACGTAGTGACATTGCGCTGCGTTCGGTAATCCGCTCACCGACCACCAGGACCGGGGAGTCCGCGTCGTGCAGGCGCCGATGTGAGATCTGCGTGAACGTCATCGATGCGGTGAAGACCAACAGATAGTCCTGGACGTGACCGTGGCGAGCGAGAATCGCTGTTGCGTCGAATCCGCGGTCGGGTGTCTCCATCCATTGGAGATGGTGGATGGAGACACCTATGTCACGGAGGCGCTCCAATGCAGCCTCGAGGCGGTCGCGCTCTGGTGAGTCCATCCGTTCCCCGTCCCGTCCGCTTTCAGCTTTTGCGCATTTTCAGTTTAGGTGAAAATGCGCAAGAACTGAACACCGTTGATCGTCACAATGGGAAAGAGGATCGACGGGGTGTTGTCGTGCAGTTTCGCAGGCCGCGGCGAGCCGGGGAGGATGCGCGGGTCGCGGTTTGCGCGGCCTCGTTGGACTGCTATTCGGGTTGAGGGCGTCGGTGATGCCGTCGTGGACCGGAGGTTTCGATGTGCTGGCCGGCGGTGCTGGGCGGCTGCCTGGGCGCGGGCGTTTTCGTCGTTGTTGAGCCGGATGGGGATGCGGTGG
Source organism: Rhodococcus sp. T2V (assembly GCF_029269925.1). Taxonomy (NCBI): domain Bacteria; kingdom Bacillati; phylum Actinomycetota; class Actinomycetes; order Mycobacteriales; family Nocardiaceae; genus Rhodococcus; species Rhodococcus sp. T2V. The sequence goes on along the minus strand of NZ_JARJBD010000097.1, from coordinate 18,866 downwards.
GTGGGGCCTGGGGTGGGCTGCTGGGCCAGCTCGCGCCGGAGGTGCTCACGCATCTCGCTGATGGGCAGGGGCAAGGTCGGTGAGGATGTGAGCGCCGGTGGAGGCGGGGTCGTCGAGCAGGGCCAGGAGGAGGTGGTCGGTGCCGACCTCCTCGTGCCCGAGCAGGGCGGTCTGGCGCAGGCTGCCCTCGATAACCTTCTTCGTCTTCGCCGGTGAACAGGATGTGCCCGGCGGCCGGGGCGGAGCCCGCCGGGGCGCTGACGCCCTCGAGCTTGCTGTCGAGTGCCGGCGCGACACCCATGAGGTCAGTGCTGCCGTTCCGGGGCCGCCGGCACCCAAGGATTGGGGGCGGGTAGGTGTTCGGCGCCGACGCCAGTTCTGGTGGTGGGTGCGGGCGGCGCCGGCGGCGAGGGATGACCACGTGGCGGGCTTGATCGGAGAATCTCTCGAACACCATGACGCACTCCTGGCTGCACCGCGAGCGACGCGAACCTGTGCTGCTGAATTCCCTGCTGTTCGTTCTGGGGGTGCGGAGGTGGATATGGGGGATTGATGCGACGCCGGCACCCGTGGGCGTAATGGTGTTGTACCTGGTGTGATGACATGTCCCCGGTTTGTGATGTGGGGGTGCCGGCGACCTGTTCGGGGGTGTGGCGGCGCCGGGGTGTGGGGTGTCTGGTCCGTCCCCGTGTAGAGCAGTCTTGAAAGCTGTTGATTGACAACGGCTTCCTGGCGGGAGATGGGGCGACCCACCCCGTCTCCCGGCGCGGAACGCCGGGAGACGGGGCGGGGTTGGTGCCCGTACACTCGCCCAACGGTTTGTTGACTGAATTTGAGGTGAAGGACGGCGGTGGACATCGCCTGCGCCCACGCGGCCGGTGCGGTTGTTGCTGGTCAGCGCATTCCGAGAAGTCGGCGGAGGGGACCGCGTGTGCGTGTTGTCTTGATCGTCGTCGCCAGGCCGATGCGGCGGCCGGTGAGTGGATCGGTGGCGGGGGGACCGCCGAATCCGGCTTCGGACGCGGTTTCGGGTGCTGCGTCGCGGGTGTCGGTGAGGTATTTGTCGGGCAGCGAGAGTTTCGCGATGGTGCGCCACGATTTCCAGTACTGCACCGCGAGTGGGCCGGTCGTGTACGGCAGGTCGTACTTGTCGCACAGTTGCTTCACGCGGATCGAGATCTCGTGGTAGCGGTTGGACGGCAGGTCGGGGAAGAGGTGGTGTTCGATCTGGTAGCTCAGGTTACCGGTCATGAAGTCCATGACGGGCCCACCCGAGATGTTCGCGGAGCCGAGCATCTGCCGCAGGTACCACTGGGCGTGTGTCTCGTTGTCGACGTCGGTCTTGGTGAATTTCTCGGCGCCGTCCGGGAAGTGGCCGCAGAAGATCACGGCGTTGGTCCACAGGTTGCGGACGAGGTTGGCGGTCGCGTTCGCCTTGGCGGTGGACTTCCACGCCGTGCCGGTCAGCGCGGGGTACACGAGATAGTCCTTGAGGGTCTGCCGGCCGAGTTTGGCGAGCACTTCCCTGCCACGCGTCTTGGTGAGTTCGCGGTCGTCCCGGCCCCGGGTCACTTTGCCCAGCTCGAGCAATTGGATGGCGAGGCCGTATTGGAACAGCGCCGCGAGGATCGCGTTGTAGGCGAGGTTGCCGAGGTAGAACGGCTTCCAGCGCTGGTCACGGGTGACGCGGAGCAGTCCGAATCCGACGTCGTCGTCCATGCCGAGGACGTTGGTGTATTTGTGGTGCGCGTAGTTGTGGGTGATCTTCCAGTGTGCCGACGGATCGGCGTTGTCCCATTCCCAGTTCACGGAGTGCACTTCGGGGTCGTTCATCCAGTCCCACTGCCCGTGCATGACGTTGTGGCCGAGCTCCATGTTCTCGATGATCTTCGACAACGAGAGCATCCCGGTGCCCAGCATCCACAGCGTGCGCGTGCGGGAGCCGAAGAGCACTGCCCGGCCGCCGAGTTCGAGGCCGCGGTGCAGCCGGATGGTGTTGCGGAGGTACCGGGCGTCGCGTGCACCCCGCGATTCCTCGATATCCCGGCGGATCGCATCGAGCTCGCGGCCGATGGTCTCGACGTCGGCGTCCGTCAGGTGCGCGTATTCATTGATGTCCGATATCGCCATGAACCTACGGTATCGTAAGTTACGATTCCGTAGGTTACGGGCGGGTATTTTATGATACGAATCACTTCGTTTGGTGCGCAGTGATTTTCGATCTCAATGTGCACTGGCCGAGCCAGGAACCGCGTTCCCCGGGCCCGCGGCGACGTGAACAGCCGCCCGCACCGTCGTACTGGACGGCGCGGACGGGCCGTGTCGCCGCGGGCCCGGTCCGAATGCGAGGGTCACGCGTCGGGCGGTGCCTCGGAGCCGTCGGCGCGCGTGCGCAGTGGCGGATCCGTCGGGGTGGGTCACTGGGCGTGGAAGGTTGGCATGTGGTGGGGGTGGAAGCGGGGGAGGGTGACGGTGAGGGCGGACAGGTCCTTGCCGGTACGAAGGACGGTGCCGTCGGGCCGGATGATGGCGGCGCGGGCACGGCCGCGGCGTAGCCAGTGGTGCAGGTCGGTGCCGGGTCGAGCCAGCAGGACGGTGCCGCCGCTGTGTTCGATGTCGGTGCGTTGTGTCGGGGTCGGGGGGAGGGCGGTGACGACCGCGAACCGGCCGGCGGCGACCTCGGCGAATCGGCGGCCCTGGTCGAGGTCCGGATTCGGGATCAGGTGGCCCGCTCGGCTTCGGCGTAGTCGAGGTCGTGCTATCAGCGTGGAGCGGTGCAGGGCCGGGGTCTCGCCGTCCATGACCGTGTCGCCGAGACCCGGGATGCGGTGCAGCAGTGGTAGGACGAGGCGGCGGATGAGGTTGCCGAGTTCGCCGCCTTCGGTCATGGCCATTCCGACGAGCTTGGCGCGCCGGATCAGTGCGAGCGCGTGGGGTTTGCGTTCGATCTCGTAGGTGTCGAGCGCGCTTTCGGGCAGATCTCCGGTGAGGACGCCGGCAAGTTTCCAGGCGAGGTTCATCGCGTCGCGGATCCCTGCCCCCATCCCCTGTCCGATGAACGGCGGTGTGAGATGGGCGGCGTCGCCGAGTAGGAACACGCGCCGGTCGCGCCATCGGTCCGCGATGTGGGCTCGGAAGGTGTATTCGGCCACGCGAACAAGTGTCAGGTCGTCGAGGGGGGTGTTCCGTGTCCACGGGGATAGGAGGGGTTGCAGTCGAGTCATGTCGCGGTAGTCGCCGGCGCTCTCGCCGGGTGTGAGCCGGAACTCCCAGCGGTAGCGGGTGTGTCCGATCCGCATGTAGGTTGCCGCGCGCACCGGGTCGCACACCTGGTGGGCGCCCTCCCACGCGCCGAGGTCGGCGGTGGAAGCGACGTCGACGACCAGCCAGCGTTGGTCGAACTTCAGGTCCCGCATCGTTGCCTGAATCTGGTTTCTGACCAGGCTGTTGGCGCCGTCGCAGCCGAGGACGTATCGGGCCTGCACCGATTCCTGCACACCGGTGGCTCGGTCGGTGAAGTCGACGCGAATGCTGCCGGCCTGGTCGTCGGCCAGCCCGGTGACCTCGACGTTGCCGCGGAGGGAGGCCTTCGGGTGCCGTGTCAGGTTGGCGCGCAGGATCTCCTCGAACTGCGGCTGGTCGAACATGTTGGCCTCGGGGTAGCCGTGGACGCCGGGACCGGGGTTTCGGTGAAACTCGGTGAGAACGCGCATGTTCCGGTCGACCAGCCGCAACCCGAGGCACGGCCTCGAGATCGCCGCGAACTCCTCGGCGATCCCGAGGTGCGCCACAATCCGGTGGATCTCACCGTCGAGGTGGACCGCCCGCGGCTGCGCATAGACGCCCTCCCAGCGCTCGAGGAGTAGGCACTCGACACCGTACCGAGCCAGCAGCGTGGCGGCGGTCAGTCCGGTGGGTCCGGCCCCGACGATGACGACCGGGACGATTTGCTCGCTCATCGGATCGATCCGAACAGGACGACGAGGTAGGCCACGATCGCTGCGCCGACGACGATCGCGGGCGCCATCTCACGCAGTCCGTCACCGGTGCGTACGTGTGTGACGACGGCACCGACCATCAGGAGCAGCAGCCCGATGCCGGCGGCGGCGCCGAGTGCCGGCACAACTCCGCCGATCAGGACACCGACGCCGCCGGCGACCTCGAGCGCACCGATGCGCCGATAGGTGCTGACGGGCATACCGACGTGAGCTGCCCGTTCCCGCATCGGCGCGGTCGCCGCGATCTTGCCGACGCCGAGCAGGAGGTAGAGCACTGCCAGGCAGAGCGCCAGAACTAGTGATGCGGTGATCATGTGCGCACCGTGACCTTCCCATTGATCGCATATCGGTTCAAGATCGCCTGGACCTCCGGTTCGCCGGCAGGTCCGTCGATCTCGACGGTGGCGAGGATCGCACCGTCCTCCACGGACGCCTGGACGCTTCCGATGCCTGCGACGGCGGCGAGGGCGTGCTCGAGCTCGGCCCGTGTCGCGTCGGCGCGCAGGGCGAGCTTGTAGAGCTTGCCTACCGCCGTGACCGGCAACGCCGGGAGGATGGTGATCGCCTTAGGCGCCGCGGCCCGTTCGGGGACGCGCTCACCCGCCCAGGCTTGTAGCTCGGGCGCGGTGATGCCGGCGTCGGCGGCAACGGTGACATAGGCAACGGGCACTTCGCCGGCGTGGGCATCGGGGCGTCCCACCGCGCTGACCGCGGTGACCTGCGGATGGGCCAGCAGGGTGTCTTCGATGACCGCGGGATCGATATTGTGCCCGCCCCGGATGATGACGTCCTTCGCGCGTCCGACCAGGTGGATGAACCCGTCGCTGTCGATGCGCGCCAGGTCGCCGGTGTCGAGCCAGCCGTCGACCAGTTTTCCCATGCCGTCGAGAACGGGTCCGTGTTCGTCGTGGCCGGCGACATAGCCGGCGAACACGGTCGGACCGCTGATCGCCAGCACTCCGGTCGCTCCGGTGGGCAGGTCTTCCCAGGTGCCGTCGTCACCGACGCGTACCACCTTGACCTGCTGATAGGGCATCCGGACCCCGACCGCGCCAGGTCGGGGCGCGTCGGGAAAGCTGCGGGCACTCGCGCAGGTTGCCTCCGTCAGGCCGTAGCCCTCGAGAAGGGGCACACCCGTGTGATCCCGGAACTTCGTGGCGACCGCAGCCGGGAGAGGCGACGCCCCCACCATGGCGAAGCGCAGACTACTGATGTCGGCATCGACCGGGCGCTGCGCGAGGGCCGCGTAGACGGTGGGCACCGCGCTCATCGACGCGATGCGGTAGTGCTCGACGATCTTCCAGAATTCGCTGAACAGCATCGGGTCGCGATAGCCGAGCGGGCCGGCCCACACCACACCCTGGCCCTTGAACAGCGGCGCCAGCAGCGTGACCATCACGGCATTGACATGGAACAGCGGCAGGGCGGCGAAGACGACGGCGTCCGTATCCCACGACGAGTTCGCGGCCAGCATCCAGGCATCGGTGACCTCGTTGTCGTGGGTGTGGGCGGCCAGCTTCGGAACACCGGTGGTACCACCGGTGTGAAACAGCGCGGCCACGTCGCACCCATAGGGGGGATCACCGACGAAGTCGGAGTACGCCATGTCGGCCGACAGCGCACTGAGATAGCCGATCCGCACTCCGTCGACCGCGGGCAGGTCCGCGGGCGCGCCGGCGGCTCCGGTGGGCCGCAGGACCAGCACGGCATCCACCGTCCCGCTCAGGGCGATCTCGTGGGCGGCGTCCCAGGTCTGCGGCGCCAGTTCCGGTCCGGCCGCGACGAGTACCCGCGCACCCGAGCGGCGCAGCAATTCACCGATGTGCTGCGGCGACTGCGCGGCGTTGATCGGTGCAGCGATGCCGGCGAGCTGTGCGGCGAGCGTCGCGGGGATCAACTCGGCGCAGTTGGGCGCCATCACGGCGACCGCGTCCCGGCGCCGCACCCCCAGACGATGGAACAGGTTCGCGTACCGGTGCACATCGTCGAGTAGTTCGGAGAAGGTGCGCTGCACCGGCTCCCGCCACCGTGCACCGTCCGGAAGGACGGTGAGCGCGAGCCGATCCGGCCACAGGCGGGCCGCGCGGGTGAGCAACGCATAGGTGGACTCCGGAAGCCCCCGATCGCGCAGCGGCACGGCCTCGATCGCCGTCAGATCCGTGGGAGCCGCATACCGCGGCCACAGCAGGTCGGTGGTCATCGCGCGTACCTCACCACCGTGCGCTGGCGCCCCAGGTCGATGGTCCCGTCGTCGGTGAAGACGGTGGCTTCGATGAGGTCGCCGTCCTGCAGGTAGTTCGAATTCTTGGCCTGCCCCGCGAAGAAGAGCTTCCATTTGACTGCCGGCGGCAGCAGGGAGGAGAGGAGTGCGATCGGCTTCGGCGGGGCGCTCAGCGCCGTCCCGACCGGTGTTCCGGTCAGCAGCAAGTCCCCGGCATCGAGGCGTTGAAACCGGGTCAGCGCCTGCAGAGTCTCGGCCGGCTGGTAGATCATGTCGGCCACGGTCATGTTCTGGCGCGGCTCACCGTTGACCCACAGCCGCAGGCGCAGGTCGGTGAACCGCTTCAACTCGTCGCCGTCCAGCAGTACCAGCGCGGGGCCGACCGGGGTGAACGTCGGATATGACTTGCCCTCGTAGAACTGCGTTTTCGGAAGCTGGATGTCGCGCGCGGAGATGTCGTTGGTGACCACCAGGCCGGCCACGTGATCGGCGAGAGTGTCTGCGGTGATCGACGTCCCGACCGGGATGTCGCGGCCGAGGACCAGCCCGATCTCCACCTCGTAATCCAGCAGCCGGACATGGGCAGGACGGATCACGTCGTCGTGGGGGCCGCTGATCGAACCGGAAGCCTTGCGGAAAAAGGTCAACGGAATGGTGTCGGGGTTCATCCCGGCGTCGGTGACGTGCGAGGCGAAGTTCGTCATCTGCGCGACCACCCGGCACGGGGCGGTGACCGGGGAGAGCAACGAGAGGGTCTCGACGGGCACGGCGCCCTCGCTGGACGCCGCTGCCTCGACCGCCGGCCGGTCGGCCAGCAGCTGGGCGGTGGTGGTGGCCTCGGTGTCTACCCGAGCTGCGCCCGTGGGTGTGTCGACCCACCAGGCGTCGGCGGTGCGAAGGACGGAAATGGTCATGAACTGGCAACTTTCAGAAGGCCGCGAAGGCGGTGGAGGTCGAATTCGTTGTCGGCGCGCAGCGCATGGACAACGGCGCGCAGTTCCTGGAGCGATTCCCGACCGGGGTTCACGCCGAGGAAGTCTTTGGTGGCGGGCGGCCCCCACTGGGCCAGTCCGGACGCGGTCATCGGTGCCCAGCCCGCATCGAGGGTGTCGTCGAAGAGATCACCGTCGGTGAAGTGCTCGACCATGAATCCATCGGGGTCGCGCCAGTAGTCGAAGATCTGGCTGCCCTGGATGTGTCGGCCGATGCCCCAGGACCGGCGGTAGCCCCGGTCGAGCAGGTACTCACCTCCCGCGGCGAGGCCGTCGAGGTCGGCGACCTGATACGCCGAATGCACATAGCGGTTGGCCGGACCGAGAACCATCGCGAGGGTGTGATGGTCGGTGGGCGTGGCGCCCCGGTCGCAGCGGATGAAGCTCATGATCGGACCCCGGGCCCGTTGGCCCGGGTAGTAGAGGAAGTCGCTGACGATCAGTCCGAGGTGCTCGAGGTACCAGTTGAGCGTGTCGAGGTACGTCGTCGTCTGGAGCACGACGTGCCCGAGCCGTTGCACGGTGGCCGGCGCGCGGGGCGGCCGCTGGGGAGCGTTCACCCGCCCGCCGTCGTGTCCGAAATTCAGGGGGAGCGGGGCCTGGTCGGACAGCGCCGGCAACTCGAACGTGTCGGACACGACGCGCACTCCCAGACCGCTGGGATCGGTGAGATCGACCGTGATCCCGCCCAGACTCTCGGGCAGGGGCACGACCGCACCCCCGACCGCGTCCGCCAGTCGCAGCACGTCGGTCGTGTCGGCCGCCCGGAAGGCGGGACCGACGAACCGCGACCGTGGGCCTCGGCGGATGAGCACGCAGGGTGAACCGGGGTCCGTCCCGCGCAACTGCAGTTCGTGTGCGGTGCGAAGCGCCGTCACGAAACCGAAGGCCTGGGCGAACGCCTCCGCCCGATCGAGGTCGGGCTTCTCGAACTCCAGCCATGCGAGGTCATGGACCTTGATGATCGGCTCGGCGGCCCGCCCGCGGTGTTCGCCCGCCAGCGCGCCCTGCTCACTGTGCAGACCGGTATGCGGGTCATGGTGGGCAGTCATTGACCACTCCTCTCAAGTAACTGAGGATAGCGTCACTCACGATGATATCGTCAGTCAAGAAGTTCTGAGGAATTCGTCAATATTGATGACGCGCGGTAGGGTGGGCCGCGTCCGACGGATCAGGAGATGGGCACCCAGGCGTGACCGAGCAGATCACCGATGCACCGAACCGCCTTGACCGGCGTAAGGCGCCTCCCCGCGCCGCGCCTGTACGCGGAGCCCAGTCGGCACCGCTCACCTCGACGCCGACTGCTTCGACGACACCAGGACAATTGCGGACCGCATCCGAGTGGCGGACCAGGAGCGACCCGCAGCCGCGGCCACACCGCACGCCAGAACGTCGCGGGTAGACCCGGCGTAGATGGGATGCAAATGGCTGGAATGGATTTGGTGCGGCGCTTGCTCGGACAAGGCAGATTCGAACCGATTCGCGTGGTGACCGACGTGAGCGGGGGCGGCGAGGCGAATCGGGACGAGATTCCCGTGGAGCAGGTCGTCGCGCTCCTGCGGGAGCGTGTGTACGGCGCGATGACGTGTTTGGCGACGCTCGCCGTCCTCGTCCGCTATACGGCTCCCGAGACCAGCTCATGGTCTCGGCTCCTCGATGTCGCGGTGGCCACCGGCGGGCTCTGGGCGGCGAGCCTGCTGGCCGACTGGGTAGCGCACCTCGGCGCGCACCACAGTGCTCCGCGGGGACGGGCAGCGCTGCGGATGCTGCAGGCATCCGGCCAGATTGTGGAGGCCGCGGTCCTACCCCTGCTGGTATTGGTCGCCGCCGCCCTCGGACTGCTGGGCGCATCCACGGCGATGTGGATCGCGATGTGGATCCTCGTCGTCGAACTCGGGATCATTGCTCTGCTCGCGGTGCGAATGGCCCAATTGCGTTGGTGGCAACAGCTGTTCACTATCGCGGGGTTGTCCGGTGTGGGCGTGCTTGTGGTCGGCGTCAAGATTCTCGCCCATTGAATTTAGGTTGGACCGTGTGGCTACTTCTCGCGGATTGGAGTGACTGGCTGCGTTTGAGGAATTCGTCAATATTGATGACCTGTCGGTAGTGTAGGGCAAGATCGGACGGATCAGGAGAAGGGCACCCAGGCATGACCGAGCAGATCACCGATGCACCGAACCGCCTGGAACGACGCAAGGCGCGTACCCGCGCCGCACTCGTACGCGCAGCCCAGTCCTTCATGGCGGCGGGGAACCTGACCGCCCCGATCCTCGAGATCACCCAGGCCGCAGATGTCGGAATGGGGTCGTTCTACAACCACTTTCAGACCAAGGAGGAGCTCTTCCACGCGGCCGTGGAGGAGGCACTCGACCGCCACGGCGCGATACTCGACGAACTGACCGCCGATCTGGACGACCCTGCCCAGATCTTCGCGCAGAGCTTCCGACTGACCGGACGCCTGCATCGCCGGAATCCCGAACTGAGCAAAGTTCTGCTCCGCGACGGGCCGAGTCTGGTCAGCTCGGACAAAGGTCTGGCGCCGAGAGCTCGCCGAGACATCGAGGCAGCCGCCCGTGCGGGCCGGTTCAGCGTGCGCGATCCCGAACTGGCCCTGACGATCACAGCGGGGGCCGCACTCTGTCTGGGTCAACTGCTGCACGACCACCCCGAACGTGACGACGCGGAGGACACCGACCTCGTCACCGAGGACCTGTTGCGGATGTTCGGCGTCTCGGCCGACGAAGCCCACGAGATCTGCCGACGACCCTTACCCGACGCCGACGATCAACCCCACGGCGCAACCGCCACATAGCGTGTCCGCGTCGTCGGGATGCGCGGACCGGACGCGTCTCTCCAATGCCCGGCTGGCCGTGCTCGGACAGCGGAGTTCGCCCTGCTTCGGGAGCACTTCCCCGAGCCGCCGAGCTGTCCGTCCGCAGCCCGAGGTTCTTCGGGCCGTTGAGGACCGTGTGAGCAACCGGCCGCGCGAGATGCTCGACTGGCGCTGCTAAGGCCGATCGTCGGGCGAGCCACATTCAGGATCAGCCCTTCGCGGAGATCGCCTCCGATTGGATCGTCGCTGCGGCAACGAATGCGCCCGCGACAGTCACGGTGTTCACGACGGATCGTCGGGAACCGCCCACAGGCCCGAACCGGACCGTCGGTCGGTGTCGGGGATCAGTGCCCGGAGCTGGGCGGCGTCTTCGCGGAGCGCCTTCTGCAGGTGGGGTCGGACGTCCTCGGCGACGTCCGGTGGTAGCGGGCAGCCGTGGTGTACGAGGTCGGCGGTGTTCTCGATGAGCCGCGCCGCTCGCAGCAGGAGCGGCTCCGGCACCCAGACGGTGGGGCGATCCCCGTCGTGGTCTCGGGTCAGGACGCCGAGGGTGGAGATCAGAGCCATCGCCGCCACGGGCTCGTCGGGATCCTTGTCGGCGCCGGCGAGAGCAGTGACCTCGACGAGGGCGGCGATCGTCGCACCGAGGGTGGGCAGGGGCATGGGTATGGTGCGGGGCAGGGTCAGCAGGTCGGCGCCGGGTGCCTCTTCTTTGATGCTCAGGGCCAGGTCGCGGGCGAGGGTGCGCAGTGTGTCGTGGTCGAAGTACTGGCGGGCGGTGCGTTCGGTGATGCGCATCTGTTCCGCTACGGCGGCGACTCGGTCGGTGAGCAGGGCCTCGAGTCGGTCGGTGGGGACGGTCAGACCGATGCGTGCCAGCTCCTCGCCGAGGGTGGACGCCGTGGTGCTCACCCACGATGATGGTCGCGGCATCGGGGCCTCCTGATCTGAGCGTTCCACCACACCTGGTCTGTCTACCAGTCCGCCCGCGGTGGCGGCGGCAGGCGACTGGAAACGTCAGGACCCGGACCCACCCCGCGGTCCGCTCCAGTGCGAAGTGACGGGTGCGCCGGGGGAGGTCACCGATCGATCGAGGCTCCATTCGCTGGATCAGCTCTGGTTCCGACGGCGCCGGTGTCGAGTCGTACGTTTTAGTTTCCGGCCTGAGCTGGCGTGGGAAAGCGGGGAACTCCTCCAGCCAAAATGGTATAGTTTCTATACATGTCTGGGTTTGAGTTCGATCCGAACAAGAGCGAAGCGAACCTGGCCAAGCACGGCATCGATTTTCTGTCGGCGCAGGCATTGTGGCGAGATCCGCACCGGCTCGAGGTGCCCGCGAGAACTACGGATGAGCCGAGGTGGCTGGTGATCGGTGTGATTGACGGAAAATGGTGGTCCGCGGTGGTGACCTATCGTGCGGACCGGACCCGGATCATCTCGGTTCGGCGCTCACGTGATGGAGAGGTGGCGCTTTATGAGAGCTGACGAGTTCGACGAGCGTTTTGATGCCGGCGAGGACGTGACGTTCGCGCTCGATACGGCCAGGGCCCGGCGCCCGGGCGAGGAGCAGCGGCGTGTCAATGTCGACTTCCCGGCGTGGATGATCGCAGAGTTGGATCGTGAGGCGACTCGTCTCGGGGTTACCCGGCAGTCTCTGATCAAGGTGTGGATCGCCGAGAGGCTCGAACGCAACGGCTCAACGGCCGCCTGATCCTGCCGCGGTGGCGTGGCGGTACCGAGGGCTCGATCGGTGGACTCGGCTCGGTGGTCTCGGTGTGGGGGCGGGAGTTCCGTCGTCGCGAGTTGGCCCCCATATGGGCGAAGGCGCCTATGTCGGTGCGCATTTCGATTTCCTGGTCGAGCACCGGCGACCGGGTGGGGGAGTCGGATCGGTTCACCGCGGATGATCTGGTTGCGGTGACGTTTTCTGTCGGCGGGAGGTCCCGCCGAGGGCGCCGCGGGCGATCCTGGTGTCGCTTGTCAGGGTGATGGGACCACCTCGTTGCCACGAGCATGGGACCACCCGAAGGTGTCATCGAGCATCGACCTCGCCTTCTGAACTGTCAACCACGCCATGCCTGGGGCGGGTGCGTTGCCGGTGGGGCGGGCCCTCGATGACGAGGGTGTGCGCCGAGGAGGTGAGGCGGTCGATCGCCGACTGCGCCAGCAGGGCGTCGGTGGTCATCGACAGCCACTCTGGGGCCCTATTCGAGGAGACGATCGTCGCCTTGCGGCGATGGCGCTCCACGACCAACTCGTAGAAGTCGTTGGTCTCGGTGGCGTCCAGGGGCCGCACCGCGAAATCGTCGAGTAATCCCGATGTCGGGATTACTCGATTTATCCCGACCCCGGAATTATCCCGATACGGGTATCGAAGCGGCGGCATTGATGCAGGTGAGGAGCATCTTCGGATAGATCCGGATGAAGTCGGGTCGGGATAAGCCCGCGTGTTCCTGGCTCCGTCGGTGGGGCAGGTTGCTCCACCGACGGAGGAGGTGTCCGGTGGGCACGATTTCATGGTTGCGTGGTGCGGGACCGCTGGTGCCGTTCGCGGTGGGCTTCGAGGAGGAGTTGCGCGGACTCGGGTATCGACCCGGCGCCATCCGGCACCACATGGTGTTGATGGGGCAGCTCGATCGATGGCTGACCGGCGAGGGTCTTGCGGTCGAGGACCTGAGTATTGCTCTGGTGGAGGGATTCTTGGCTTCGCGGCGGGCGAGTGGTCGTCGGCGGGTGCCGACGGTGGTGACCGTGGCGCGCCTGTTGGAGTATCTGCGGGACCTGCAGGTGGTACCGCTCGAGACGCTGGCGACGCGGACGAGTCGTGACGAGATGTTGGTCCGCTATCGCCACCATCTGATTGTTGTGCGGGGACTGGCCCCGACCACGATTCGACGCTACGAGCGGTTCGCGCGCCGATTCCTGGCGGGTCGGGCATCGCGTACCGGAGACGAGATCGGTATCGGGAATCTGACCGGCACGGAGGTCGCGGAGTGGATGCTCGAGGCCGGTTCGCGGCTGACGGTCGAGTCGGCGAAGCGAGAGGCCGCCGATCTGCGGGCGCTGCTGCGCTTTCTGTATCTGGACGGGGCCCTCGAGACGGACCTGGGTGGCGCCGTGCCGCCGGTGGCGAGCTGGCGCGGTGCCCGATTACCCGCGACGATGAGCGCCGCCGACGTGGACACCCTGTTGGCCGGGTGCGATCGCCGCATCGCGAGTGGACGGCGTGACCGGGCCGTCTTGATGCTGCTGGCGCGGCTGGGTCTGCGCTCCGGGGAGGTGGTCGCCCTTCGGCTCGGCGACGTCGACTGGCGGGCCGGGGAGATCGTGGTGCGGGGCAAGGCCCGCCGCCACGATCGTCTCCCGCTGCCCGTCGACGTCGGTCAGGCCCTCGTCGATTACCTCACCGACGGGCGCCCGGTGTGCGGGTGTCCGCAGTTGCTGCTCACCCTCTACGCGCCTCCACGGCCCCTGCACCCGAGCACGATCACCGGGATCGTCTACCGTGCGTGTCGGCGAGCCGGCCTGGCACGGGTCGGTGGTCACCGGCTCCGGCACGCGCTGGCGACCGAGCTGCTGCGCCAGGGGGCCGATTTGATCGGGATCGCCCAGGTGCTGCGTCAGTCGGATCTGGGGACCACCTCCGGCTACGCCAAGATCGATCGGGCCGTGTTACGCACGGTCGCCCAGCCCTGGCCCGGGACACGGCGATGAGCGCGCTCGCCGAGCAGGCCGAACAGTACCTGCGGCTGCGTCGAGCCCTGGGACACCGGCTCGATGAGGCCGCCCGACTGCTTCCCCGCTTCGTCGCCTACCTCGACGCGGCCGGCGTCACGACGATCACCGTCGACGTGGCCCTGCAGTGGGTGCAACGTCCCGATGCCGATCCCACCAGTTCGGTGTGGGCGCGGCGGATGACCGTGGTGCGCGGCTTCGCCCGCCACATGTCCGGCATCGACCCCGCCACCGAGATCCCCGGGTGCCGAGTTCGCCGCGGACGTTGGCGGGGGTTTGGCTGTGCCGGAGGAACAGCAGTTGCACGTCCGGTGATTCCTCTCGTGAATGGGGTTGTGCATCAACGCCGGTAACCAAGCATGGCGTCCTCGGTGACCGCGACGATCGTTCAGGTGAGGGCCGGGTCGAGCGCGTGAAGCGCATGCACTTCGGCCCGGGAGGGCGCGTACGCGCCGGATCGACTGACCGTCAATGCACTCGTGTGTATCGCGCGGAGCAGTGCGGGTTGGACATCGGGCCAGTCCGCAGCCGCGAGTCGATCCCGTGCTTGGGGTGAGCCGAGCAGGCCCGCGTCGAGTAGTCCGGAGATTAGTCCGGCCATGAAGGAGTCCCCGGCGCCGACGGTGTCGCCCACGGTGACCGGTGTCTGGTCGATGTGGAGCATGTCCCGGTTGTGTGCCAGTCGCGCGTAGGCGCCCCAGGATCCGCGGGTGACGACCACCATCGCTGGTCCTGTCTTCACCCACCGCCGCATGATGTTCTCGACCGGCACGCCCGGGTAGAGCCAGTCGAGGTCCTCGTCGCTGGTCTTCACCACGTCGGACAGTGAGACCAGGTGCTCGACGCGGTCGACGACGGTGTCGGGCGAATGCATCAGTGCGGGACGGATGTTCGGGTCGTATGACACGGTACCGAGGAGCCGCATCCGTTCGGCGGCGACGACCACCGTGGAGCCGCCTGGTTCGACGGTGGCGGCGATGCTGCCGGTGTGCAGATGCCCGAACGGTTCCAGGTCCGGGAGTTGCGGGACCGCCCAGTTCAGGTCGAACTCGTAGTTTGCGCGTCCGTCCGCGTCGATCCGGGCGAACGCGACCGACGTCTTGTGTGCGGAGTCGGTTCCCGGCGTGATCTGCACGCCGGCGGACTCCGCCCACTGTCTGAGCAGACTTCCCCGGGGGTCTTTGCCCCAGTGGGAGCAGATGCTGGCTGGGTGGCCGAGTGCGCCGAGTCCGACCGCGACGTTGAGCAGGCTGCCGCCGACGTGTTCCTGGGTGGACGTTGGCCTGGTGACGACGTCGATCAGTGCTTCGCCGAGGCTGAGTACGCGGCGGGTCATCAGTGAGCCCGTACCGCGGTCGGCTGGTCCGGGCCGTGGTCGAGTGCGACGCCGAGCTTGGCCTCCATCTCCTCGAGCGGCACACCTTTGGTCTCGGGCATCACCTTCAGCACCCAGATCAGCTGACCGACCATGGCGAGGAAGAAGATGCTGAACGCGGCGCCGGCACCGAGGGCACCGATGATCGGCGGGAAGGCGAACGAGGTGATCGCGGCGAACACCCAGTGGGTCAGGCTGCCCAGCGACTGCCCCTGACCACGGATCCGATTCGGGAAGATCTCCGAGAGGAATACCCAGATCACCGAGCCCTGGCCGACGGCGTGGGCGGCGATGAATCCCATCAGCCCGATCAGCACCAATATCGACGACGTAGAGGTGAACTCGCCACCGCGCGCATTTTCGTAGTAGAACATCACGGCGGCAAGGAATCCCAGGGACATCAGGTAGCCGATCGAGCCGACGATCATCAGCTTGCGCCGGCCGAGCCGGTCGATCAGGCTCAGCCCGACCATGGTGGCGACCAAGTTCATCGCGCCCACCCCGACGCTCATCAGGAACGCGGCGTTCGTGCTGGCGCCGGCCTCCTGCATGACCCGTGGCGCGTAGTACAGGACCGCGTTGATGCCCGACAACTGGTTGAAGACGGCGATCGCGACGGCGAGCAGGATCACCTTGCGGTGCCCGCGCGTGAAGAACGGCACCCTCGTCGTGTTCGCGGTGGCCGCCAGCGACTCCCGGATCTCACTCATCTGGAAGTCGACGTCGGCTTGGGTGGCGCACAGGCGCTTGCTCGTTGCGGTTGCGTCGTCCCATCGACCATTGGCGGCTAGCCAGCGCGGCGTTTCGGGAACGGTCGGCAGCATGAGGACGAACACCAGTGCCGGAACGATCATGACGCCGAGCATCCAGCGCCAAGCATTGTCGCCGGGGACCGCCGCGCGGATGACGGCGTTGGATGCATAGGCGATGAGGATGCCGAGCACGATGTTGAATTGCACCAACCCGACCAGGCGTCCTCGGTTGGCCGCGGGGGCGATCTCGGCGGTGTAGATCGGTGCACAGACGCTGGCACCACCCACGCCGATGCCACCGATGAACCGGAACAGCATCAGAATTTCGACGTTCGGGGCCAGGGCAGACCCGACGGCGCCAAGAACGAAGAGGACGCCGATCACGTAGAGCGCCTTCTTGCGGCCGTACCGGTCGGCCGGCCGGCCGGCGACCAGAGCGCCGAGGATCGTCCCGATGAGTGCGGTGGTGACGGTGAAGCCAAGCTTGGCATCGCTGAGCGCGAACACCTGCTGGATCTGTTCCTCCGCACCGGAGATGACCGCGGTGTCGAATCCGAAGAGCAGCCCGCCGGTCGCGGCGACTATGGCGCTGCGAACAACTATGGGTTTCACGAGAGATCTACTTTCTCTTGCGGTTGAAATATCATGGAAAAGAAGGATTTCCGTGCACAGCGCGATGGGTTGGGCACACACACGCCATCAGCGAGAGGTCGAGGCGTGGCGCATACGGGGAAGGTGCTGGTCATCTCGGGGGCGGCCAGCTGGCCGGAGCCGATGGCGGCGGCGAAGATCACGCCCGTCGGCCGCGGCGATCACCGCGGGGTCGCGTGGCTCGGAGCCAGAAGCGCCCTGCGTCTCGACGTGGATTTCGTGACCGCTGCGGGCGGCACCCTGCTCCAGCGATTCCGCCGCCATGTATGTGTGTGCGATGCCCGTAGGGCACGAGGTTGCGGCTACGAACTTCATGTCATGCGCCTTTCCTAGCGGTTCGCTGTCGCAGCCGAGGCGAGGACCGATCGAGGCTGCCCTGCCTGATCCTGCGCCGCTGTAGCGATGAGCCTGCGGACAGTTATAGCTGTGACGTGGCTCTCATGTCAACATATACGGGCCTAAACACACACATTCGGGCACCAATGCCCAGATCAAAACAACACACCGAAGTGGTTGGCGGCCTGCAGTGCGATCACCTCCGCGCCGGTGCGAGCCGGAGTTCCGGGCGCGCGCGCCGTCTGGATGGGCGGAGTCTGTGATGGCGCGACTGTCTCCCCGAAAGCGTCAGGCGCGCGCGTGAAACTGTCTGGCACGGAACAGGATGCGGTCGGCGGGGCGGCTGCCACCCCACCGCCTCAGTCCGCACAGCTCGTTGGTGTTGGGCGATGTCGAAGACTCCCGGGCGCCGCGCTGACCGCATCCGGCACGGACTCGGCGACCCGGATGGGTGGCTTGCCCGGCAGCTGGACGAGAAGGCGCGCGCACAGGTCCAGCGGGCAGTACCTCGACGACGCTTTCACGGGATTCTGTTGGCTCTAACGAGCGGGTGCTGGACCCGATGACGGTTGACCGGTGCGCAGCTTCTACCCGTCACAGTCCTTGTAGTCGGCCTCCCCGAAGAGATCTCAGCGCTCCGCGTGTTCGATGTGATCGCGTGGATGGATGGCGAGAACCGGGGTCTCGGACAGCGCGCTGACCAGGAAAGATGACACGTCCCGGATGATCCTTCACCTCCGACTGAGCCTGCTATTCGGGTTGTTCGGTGTCGAGGGCGGCGGTGATGCGGTCGTGGACCGGAGGTTTCGATGTGCTGGCCGGCGGTGCTGGGCGGCTGCCTGGGCGCGGGCGTTTTCGTCGTTGTTGAGCCGGATGGGGATGCGGTGGGTGGGGCCTGGGGTGGGCTGCTGGGCCAGCTCGCGCCGGAGGTGCTCACGCATCTCGCTGATGGGCAGGGGCAAGGTCGGTGAGGATGTGAGCGCCGGTGGAGGCGGGGTCGTCGAGCAGGGCCAGGAGGAGGTGGTCGGTGCCGACCTCCTCGTGCCCGAGCAGGGCGGTCTGGCGCAGGCTGCCCTCGATAACCTTCTTCGTCTTCGCCGGTGAACAGGATGTGCCCGGCGGCCGGGGCGGAGCCCGCCGGGGCGCTGACGCCCTCGAGCTTGCTGTCGAGTGCCGGCGCGACACCCATGAGGTCAGTGCTGTCGCTCCGGGGCCGCCGGCGTCGAAGATCCCGACGAGCAGGTGTTCGGTGCCGACGCCAGTTCTGGTGGTGGGCGCGGGCGGCGCTGGCGGCGAGGACGACCACCTGACGGGCTTGATCGGAGAATCTCTCGAACACCATGACGCACTCCCTCTCCAGGCGTCGCCGCGGGCGACGCGATTCACTGCTGAATTCCCTGCTGCCCATTCTGGGCGCAGGTGGTTATGGGTGGCATCGACGACGTCGGCACTCGCGGGTGTAATGGTGCTGTGACCTGGTGTGATGACATGTCCCCGGTTTGTGATGTGGGAGTGCCGGCGAGGGGAGTGCCGGCGTCGGGGGTGGGGGTCGACGGGCGCGCGGGGTGTCTGTTTCATCCGTTTTGAAGGCGTTTTTGAAAGTTGCTTGTTATCAATATGTTTGGGTAATTATTTGATGGATAGATATTTATGTGTGTTCTGCACAAATATTAGCTTGTAAGGTTCGTAATCGGTTGTTGATCAACTAGTTTGGAGGTTTTATTTATTTTGGACTGGTTGGAGGTGTGCGGAATGTGGGTGGTATGCTGTGGGTATGACATCGAGTGGCGCGGGAAAGCTGGGGAGCTGGCGCACCCGCCGACGCCCCAGCTTCGTTGGGCAGTGGGGGACCGGATCCAAAGTGACGATTAAATACCCTGATGAGAGCCTAATTTCGGAAACTCAGAGGAGCGAAGCGACTCGATCGACGGCAATGGGAATTGGCCCACTGCGAGCCGCGCAGCGGCTCCCGG
>NZ_JARJBD010000096.1:0-38961 GCF_029269925.1 Rhodococcus sp. T2V | reverse complement strand
CACCTGAGTGGACTCGTCGACCACCTCGACACCGAGACCGTGGTCCTCTCCGAACACTTGATTGCGAGCCATGCTGCTCCTTGCCACAGTTTGGGACGTGCCACCTCGATGAGATGGATGTATGTCTCGTTGGAAGCCGGTTGTGAGTCATGGCACAATAACGAGCATTAGTTAATAATGTAAAGGTCTGCGCGACAGCGGTCAACAGGCCGCGTCGATTTGCCAAGGCTGTTCGCCATAGGCCAACGCAATGATCCATTTGCACACTGCACCGTTAGCAACACGTCGACGG
This sequence comes from Rhodococcus sp. T2V, assembly GCF_029269925.1. Taxonomy (NCBI): domain Bacteria; kingdom Bacillati; phylum Actinomycetota; class Actinomycetes; order Mycobacteriales; family Nocardiaceae; genus Rhodococcus; species Rhodococcus sp. T2V. Next base: position 38,669 of record NZ_JARJBD010000096.1, on the reverse strand, counting down.
CGCGGGCGTGATGTCGAGGATCCAGGTCGGCTCGATGGGGCTGGGCTCGAGTGCGACGTTGTCGAGGCGCACGGCTTCGATGGCTGATGGCGTGCGGCCGGCTGCCTTCTGCATCCTTCGGTCATCAAATCTGATGAAACGGACGGGACGGTCGCGGCGATCCATAGTGGGGTGGGCTGGGTGCGGAGTTTGTCGGTGGGTGGCCGACCGCCCCATCGTCTGGCTTCCTCTTTGGCCCTTCTCTAGCCCATTCGGCTATCTGGGCGTAGCCGTTGGGGCAGACCGTCGCGACGGTGCTGGCGGTTCTGCGGACCTACCCGGGGCGGTTGAGGTCAATGTGGCCGCTTGTCACCGTCGATGTCGATCGGCCTACTTGCGCCGTGGATCTGCCGCCGATTTGTGTCGGTGCAGGTGGCCGCAGACGGCCTCGGAGTTTCCCGTCAGGGCGCGCTGAGGGCAATTTCGGGCACATAGAACCCGACGTGCGAGGCGGGCCGTTGATCGCGCAAGCAGGCGAATTTGACTGGGGTCGTCCCGTCTATCACCAGGTAGTCGCTGTGAATTCCCTTCGACGGCACCGGATTCGGACGTCACGGGTGGGCGGTCGCCACCCACTGCTCGAATCGTGTCCGCAGGTCCGGTGCGGGGGTGGGGAGACCAGCGCCGGCGAACGCGCGGCGCACTGCCAGCTCGTACACCGCGGCCGGATCGTCGACCCAGACGAGGTGGTGATTGACCTCCAGGGTCGCGGCGCCGTGGAACGCCGTCCAGACGACGGCGAGCTCGTCGGCGGGTAGCGCGGGGGAGTCGAGGTCGGCCAGGGCGTCGACGATCGGTGCGAACACCGCGGTCTGTGCGGCGATGGTCGGGCCGCCGGGCGGGGCCTGGTAACCGGGCAGTTGGTCGGAGAAGATCAGGTTGAATTCGCTGCGATGTGTCAGGGCCCAGTTCCGGTATGCCAGGGTCCCGATCATCGCCCGGTCCGCCGGCGGCGCGTCGTCGAAGGCGGCGACCGCTTTCATGGTGGCCGCGGCCAGGCTTCGGTAGCTCCCGAGTAGCAGCAGGGTGAACACCTCGTCGAGGCTGTCGAAGTAGGTGTAGAGCGAGGCGGGTCCGAGTCCGACGGCGCGGGCGATCGCCCGCATGGATACCGCTCCGGGCCCACCCTGGGTGAGCTGGCGCCGGGCCTCGGCCTCGATCTCGGTCAGCAGTTCGCGGCGTTGCCGTTCCCGTCGGGTCTCCGGCTTCCCACTGGACATCGGTCCACATTACCCAGAATTCCGCCATCTTCCGAACATTGTTCGGGGAACAGTACACTCGTCATGTCGAACACTGTTCGGAATTCGATCGATAGTCGATAAGTGCTGTTGGCTCTGCCGTGCCGGTGATCGCAGATGCCGGCGCCACTGCCCGCCCCATCGAAGGAGTCACCAAAAATGGCAACCACATCACACGTTGTGCTCGGTGCCGGTCCGGTCGGACGCGCCGTCATCTCCTCACTCACCGCGCGCGGGATCACCCCCACCGTGGTGACCCGCACCGGACAGGCGGTCCCCGGGGCGATCAGCTTGCGGGCCGACCTCGGCGACCCGAGTGCGGCCGCCGCCGCGACCGCCGGAGCCGAGGTGCTGTTCCAGTGCGCCCAACCCGCCTATCACCTCTGGCCGCAGGAGTTCCGGGCCTTGCAGAGTTGTGCTTCCCCGCTTCTCCGGAGACTTTTCTATCTGGCTCCGACGAGCTCGGGTTCGATGATATCTGTCTCCTGTCCGCTGGTCGGTCGTAGTAGGCGCGTTCGTATTCGTCGGGTGACAGTCCGCGCAGGCCGGCCTGAATCCGGCGCGGGTTGTACCAACCATCGATGTAGCGGAACAACGCCGCCTCCGCCTCGGCTCTGGTGGCGAATATTCTTGCGGGCCAGTAGATAAGCTCGATCTTGAGTGTCGACCACAGGTTTTCGGCGAGCGCATTGTCGAAGCTGTCCCCGACGCTTCCGGTGGACGGGGCGATGCTCGCGTCGACGAGCCGCTGGGTGAACCGAACCGCTGTAAATTGACAGCCCTTGTCGCTGTGGAAAATCAACTCCCCGCCCCGGACATCGCGGGAGAACAGGGCATAGTCGAGCGCGGAGAGCACCAGGTCGGTGTCCGCCCGCGGGCCGGATCGCCAGCCGACCACCTTGCTCGAGAACGCGTCGCGCACACTCGCCAACCACAACACCCCCTCACCGGTGAGGATCCGCGTCAGGTCGGCCACCCACTTGGTGTTGGGTGCGGTCGCGGTGAAGTCCCGGTCCAGCAGGTCCGGGGCGGCGGTGTGCCGCGGATTCTGCTTGGTCGAGCCACCCTTCCACCCTTGCGCAGGTAGGCGCCTCGGCGTCCGTTCTCACGCATGATCCGCTCGACCCGTTTGCGGCCGACCCGCACCCCGCGGCGGCGCAGCTCCAGCCACACCCGCGGGGACCCGTAGGTGGCGGCGAACTCGTGTGAGGCGCGGATCTCGTCGATCAACGCCAGCAGCTCGGCGTCTTCCCGCCGGCGCCGAGCGGGCAGGGTTGCTCGCGCCCGCCACTCGTAGTACGTCGACGAGGCGATACCCAGGACCCGCTATACGAGACCGACCGAGAAGTCATGCGCATCAATGAAACGCATGATCTTCTCCGGGTCGGGTCGATCTCCGCAGCGAAACACGCGCTCGCCGCCCGCAGCACCTCGTTCACCCGCCGCAGCTCCGCGACCTCCCGGGCCAGGCGCCGGTTCTCCTCGATCATCGCCGTCGACGGCCGGTCGTCGCGCTCCCCGTGATCGGCCTCGGCCTGGCGGATCCAGTTCCGCAGCGCCTCCGGGTGCACGTTCAACTGCTCGGCCAGCCGGCGGAGCACCGGCTTCGGATCCGAACTCCCGATACAACCGCACCGCACGTTCCCGCAGCTCCGGCGGATACTTCCTCGTTCCCATGATGTCCTTCCTCGGTCTCCACATAAAACCTGGTTCGGAAGTGTCCGGAGAAACGGGGGAGGCTCACGATGGGGTAAGGCGCCACCGGGGCCAGAGCGTGAACGCCTACGTGGCCGGCGACGCCGAATTCCCCCCGGCGGCGCCGCGGCCCGGATTAGTACTTCAAAAATTCTGTTTCTTTCCATTAAAAAGGTCGATTTGCCTGATGATGTTGTGTGACTCAGGATACAGGGAGTACGGCCTGTGCTCTACGACACTCCAGGTCAGGACTTGGGACCGGTCGGTTTCGTGGATCCAGCAGGGGCTGTCAACAGCGGGCTCGTAGCAGTTCAAATATGCTGCCGCGCGCTCATTCGTGCTGGTGGTGCGCGCGCCGCAAGCCCAGTGAACTCCGGATGCCCTACCGAAAGGTCTGTTCTATGCCATCCACTCCCATCTCCGACAGTGGCGCAGAAGTACCTGTTCGTCGCGCGATAATGATCGTGTTCGTGCTCATGCTCATCGAGGTCGCGGGCATGTTCGAGCAAGCCATGGTTCTGGGTAGCTTGCCATTCTTCGCAAATCTGTTCGGTATCAACCTGGCCGCTGCCGCGTGGGTCATCACGATATTTGTCCTGACAGGGGCTGCATCGGCAATTCTGGCAGGAAAACTCGGCGACATGTACGGACGCAGGCGCGTCGTCCTCGTTCTGCTTGCTGTTTCCCTGGCCGGTTCGTTGATCACTATCACGATCGGAACGTTCCCGGCGCTTCTGATCGGACGCGCACTGCAGGGAACCAGTATCGGCATCGTTCCGCTCCTGATCGGGATCGCCCGTGAGACGCTTCCGAAATCGATGGTTCCAATGACCGTTGCGTACCTCACTGCGACCGGGACCATCACTGCTGGCGTTGGCATGTTCGTCGCCGGCTTGTTCATCGACTCCGGCGACTGGCACTACATGTTCGTGGTGACGGCCGCTCTATGCGCCGTGACCCTGATCCTGACACGCGTGTTCGTACCCGAATCAACTGTCACGCAGTCCGGGACGATCGAATGGGTGGGTGCGGCCCTGATGGCTCCTGGTCTCATCTCCCTGCTCTACGGCATCTCCGTCGCTCAAGGTGCGGGTCTGACGGACGCCGGTGTCCTGGCAAGCATTGGGATTGGCTCGGTTGTACTCGCAGTATGGGTGTGGTGGGAACTTCGCGTTCCCTCGCCTTTGGTGGACCTCCGACTGCTGGTCAACCCCAAACTCGCCAAGACCATGGTTGTGATCCTGTTGACTGGCCTTGCAACCATCTCCGTCAACTTTGTCAGCAATCCGCTGCTCGCACTGAGCCCTGCCGAATACCCCATCGGGATCGGACTGACCGCTACTACGTTCGGTTCATTCGCATTGGCCGCGTCCATCATTACCTTCATTGTGACGCCACTCTCCGGTCGGATAGCGGCGCGGAACGGCGCGTCTCTGGCGATGGTTATCGGTGTTGCCCTCCTGCTAGCGGTATACATCGGGCTGATGATTCCCGCAATCAACTCAAGCGTGGTCGGCTTCTTTCTGGCCAATATGACTGTGATGATCGGGAATTCGTTCGTCATTTCATCCATGTTCAACCTCGTCGTTGAAGCCGTTCCCGCCGAAAGCACCAGTCAGTACATCGGCGTCGCCCAGGTTGCAAGTAACGTCTCCAGAGCAGTGGGAACGGTGATCGCCTCAGTGCTTCTCTCGTCTTCGGTCATGCCGGGTTCAACGGCTCCCACCGTGGCCGCTTGGAATCTGACGATGATCTACACCATTGTGGTGTCCATCGTCGTGCTCGTTATCGCGAGTTACATGTTCGCCAGGCGCAGGGCGACACGCTCGGCGGAAGCTCCTCACGCAATTGCGGATACGGAAGTCACGACAGTTTAGGAACTGTCCTCCACGACGTTCTCCAATTTTCCGGTGGATCCAGGTTCCACCCAGAAAGGTGCACGTAATCGAGTGCACGTTCGCGCACTAAACAGAAGGGTGATTGTCACAGTGGCAAGAAAAGAAGGTCAGTCAACGAAAATGGCGGCATTCGGCACCGTGTTGGGATTGTCGCTGGCATTGGCTGCTTGCTCGAACGCCGACACGAATGATGGCGAAGCGGATGCGTCGGGCCGAACCATCGAAGCTACCGAGTTCGCGAAGATCGGCGATACTCACAAGAACAGCAAAATGGGCCCCCACTACAACAACCTTCTTGAAGGCCCCGTGTTCGGCCCCGACGGCTACCTGTACCTCACAGACGTGGCGGCTCCCGCAGGAGAGCCGAAAGTCCTGAAACTGAATATGGACACGAAGGAGGTCACAGCGGTCTACACCGACGACAGCAGCGTCTTCTCATCGGCGCAGTTCAGTCCGAACGACAGAAAACTGTACCTCACCGACTTCACAGGTGCGATCAAGCGGATGGATGCTGACGGCACGAATGTCGAAACGCTGTTGGAGGGGCCTGTAGAGGGCCGAACGATGGTTGCGGACGACATCGCGTTCGACCGGGACGGAAACATGTACATCACAGATCTTGCCGGATCGCCGTGGAATCCGACTGGCCGGATCATACGTTTGGGTGCAAACGGAGGACCCGCAACAGTTATTCAGGATGGGTTGGCCGGCCCCAACGGCATCTCATTCAATCTCGACTACAGCAGACTGTGGGTGAGCGAGTACACCGCCAACCGGATGAGCAACCTCGAGATGACCGAGGACGGACTGGGGGTGGCTTCCGGGTCCATCCGTATGTACGCCAGTTACGGTCTCGGCACCGGAGACCACGGCGAGAATCCTGCAGCCCTGGACTCCACCGCCGTTGACGCAGACGGCAACATCTATCAGGCAGTTCTTGGCGCCGGCGAAATCCTTGTGTGGAATTCCGCCGGTGACCTTCTCGCGACCGTGGTCACCGAAAACGAAGATGGAGTCAGGCAGCTAAGCGTGACAAATCTAGCCATCGAACCTGGCACGACAAACGCATACGCGACTGTCGCCGGCAAGGACGGGTCGTACATTTACAGCTTCGATGCCCTCGGAGTAGGGATCGCGCAAACCAACGGTGGCGGTTTGGCCGAAGTCCCCGGCAGGTGACTGGAGAATGAACACCGTCGCGAGGCGGGCTTTCCAGCCCGCCTCGCTACCTGCCGATACATGTGGTGCGGTCCAAACCGTCGTCAAGTGATTTGACGGAGGCTCGACGCCCCAAGTTGCTACTGCAATTGCCGATCTGCAAACGGCGACCGCAGGTTCCCCCATCAGCTCGGCGAGCGCACGTAGTTTCCACAGCGAGTCCCGACAGCTGTGTTTACCCGTGGGCATCCAGAGGCAATCGTCAGCGCCACAAACTCGATTTACCGTTGTCAGGACGGCGACTTCGCGCCGCGCAGGTAAACGGTGGTGGTGTGAGTGAAGAAGTCGCGTGCGGACTGTCCCTGCTCCTTCGGCCCGTAACTGCTTCCCTTCGCTCCACCAAATGGAACGTGGGGGTCTGCGCCAGCGGTTTCGGAATTGACATGCAGAATCCCGACATCGATGTCATCGATCGCCTCCAACGCTCTCGTCAGGTCCTGCGTGAACACCGCAGCAGACAAGCCGAACTCACTATCGTTGGCGAGTTCGAAGGCGTGTTCCGGCGAACTGGCGCGACGTACAGCCAGAACCGGTCCGAACAGCTCGTCACGCCAGAGATCAATTTCCCCAGAGGGGAGTTCAAGAATCGTGGGGGCTACGAAGTACCCTTGAGAGGAACTCTCGGTGGGGCTGTCGTTGACGGTGGTGATAGGGCGCGCTCCCTGGTTCACGGCGCATTCGATGCCCGCGCGGATGGCGCCTTGTGCCGCTCGATCGATCACGGGTCCCATCTGGACTTCGTCAGCCAACGGGTTACCGACCCTCAGAGAATCTGCTCGCGCACCCAACTGACTGAGAAGGTCATCGGCGACACGGTCCTCGACGATCAGTCGAGATGTGGCAGTGCACTTCTGCCCACTGGATCGGAAAGCGCCAAGCAGGATTTCATCGACAGCCAGTTCAAGATTGGCATCGGACAGGACGACGGCCGCGTTCTTGCCGCCCATTTCTGCCTGTACCGGAACGCCGCGAGCGGCGCCTGCGGACGCGATCGCGCGTCCAACTCCTGTTGATCCGGTGAAGGTGACGCCGTCGATTCCACAATGTTCGGCCAGGGCTCGTCCCACTGGCCCATCGCCGATGAGCAAGTTCAGGACGCCGGCCGGCGCGCCGGCTGTGTGCAAGGCCTGTGCGAGATGAAATGCGAGCAGCGGGACTGTACTTGCTGGCTTCCATACGACCGCGTTTCCATAAGCCAAGGCGGGTGCGATCTTCCAGGCCGGAATTGCTATCGGGAAGTTGAATGGGGTAATCACCCCGACAACCCCGAGTGGCTTACGTGTCACCAGAATGCGCTCGCCGCGGCGCGGAGACCCGTAGTGGTCACCCTCGCTTCGATCCGCTTCGGCGGCGAAGTAGCGCAGGATCTGAGCAGCACGCTGGACTTCAGCCACACCTTCAAGTCGAGTCTTCCCTTCTTCGCGTGCCAGATCCGATCCCCATGGCTCGGCGGACGCCTCGAGTAGGGCGGCTGCCCTCGCAAGAATTGCACCCCGTTCATGCGGCGGAGTGCGTCGCCAGCTCGGTTGAGCGGACCGCGCGGCGGCGACAGCTCGGTCCACATCGCCAATCTCGGCTGTGAGCACGCGAGCGACCTCGATTTCTGGGTCTGCAGGGCTGATGCTGGTCATCTCTGCACCGGACCCAGGGACCCACTTGCCACCAATCAGATTGCACAGCTGTACCCCTGAGTGCATTTTGCGTCACCTTTGCTTCGAGTGGACTCATGACCGTCTTCCTGTGGCTGAATCAGACTGTGTGTCAGCCGTACCCGACGACGCGGGCGGAACGGATCGTGTATACGGCCGCGCTGCTCGGAGCGAACGACTGCTGTTCTTCGACACGTCCAGCACTCTTCAAGTGCATTCCACTGCTGAAGCTCAGTTCGTGGGCGGGCTTCACAGAGACCGGGTCCACTTCAACCAGCCTACGGCCATGCGAACGATAGCACGGGCGCCGCAATCCTGGAGCTTGCTCATGAACTGAGGTCACCGGGGCGCAAGCGGGGCTGCAAGCAGCCTTCGAGGGACCTTCCGTCCCCGCGTTCACCGTGCTAACGTTAGCGCATGCAGCGCAGGCGTGGAGTGACCGCAAAAGATATAGCTGCGCGCCTCGGCATTGCCGTCTCGACGGTCGGGCGGGCACTCTCGGATGATCCGCGTATCAGCGCGGAAACGACACTCAAAGTGCAGGCGGTTGCTGCCGAACTCGGCTATGTGGGAAACAAGGCTGCTCGGATGATGCGAGGTGCACCGAGCAGCATTCTTGGTCTCATGGTCCCCGATGTGCGCAACTCGTTCTACTCTGCAGCGGCACACGCTCTTTCGGGGAAGATGCGCGCATTCGGGTATCAACTGGTGCTCTCGGAGACCGGGGACGATCCCCAGCTTGAGTTGGAGCAGTTGAAGGGACTTAGCGCAATCCAAGCAGTCGGGCTGATAATCGTCCCATCGGTAGATCCGCATGCCGATTCCGTGAAGCTGCTCGAATCCATTCCGTATGTTCAACTGCTGCGTCACCATTCATCGCTGGATCAGCAGCGGTTCGGGATCGATGACCGCATGATCCTCGACAGCGCTACCTCCCATTTGACGGCTCTCGGGCACCATCGGATTGCCTACATCGGCGGCCCCAGCGAACTGTCGACTGGAACCCAACGTCTACAGGGATACCGAGATGCGCTCGAACGTAGCGGGATATCCGAAGAGGACCCCGATCTGGTGCGGCTCGGTCCCGCGGGATCGCACACTCACGGAGTCGAGTCGCTAAGGTCCCTCCTCGCTCTCGCGGCGCCTCCCACTGCGATAGTCACCGGATCGGTTCAGGCCACGCATGGCCTTCTCGACGAGATCTTGGCACGAGGCATCTCGGTTCCCGAGGAGCTGTCGGTCGTCGGATTTGGAGACGAGCCAGGATTCAGTTGGTGGGGCGGGGGACTGACGACAATGGCACTTCCAGTCGATGAGATGGTCAGCAACTGTGCGACCAGGCTGCTTGATATGGTCGCTCCCGGCGCGGCGGCAGATCCGTACGAGGTGGTGTCCCCGGGTCGGCTTCAACTTCGTGCCAGCACGGCACCGCTGGACGTCAGCGAATCAAATCTCCGTGGCACGGGCTCCGCTGTGCGCCGGACAACGTGATATTGCGCCGAGAACTACGAAAGGAACCCGTATGGTTACACCTTCCGCTCTTCCGACAGTGCCGCCAAGGCGAATTCGGCCGCAACTGACTCACATGGGAATCAACGTCTATGACATCAAGAAGATGGAGAAGTTCTACACCGAAGTCATCGGGCTGGTGGTGACGGACCGGGGAGTCGGCAAGAACTTCAAAGCCGAGCTCGTGTTCATGAGCGTCAACCCCGACACTCACCATCAGGTGGCACTCGCGAGCGGTCGTGACGTCAACTCGCCGCGCAGTACCATCAACCAGATCAGCTTCAGTCTCGAGAGTCTTGACGAACTGCGCGAGATGTATCGCGCTGTACGTGATTACGGAGTCCAAGCCCTGAAGCCCCTCAATCACGGCGTGTCCTGGTCTGTCTACTTCTTCGACCCAGAAGGCAACACAGTCGAGCTTTACGTAGACAGCCCCTGGTACATCGGCCAGCCCCACGGTGATCTGTTCGATCCCGAGCTTCCTACCGAGCAGATCATGGCGGACACGCTCGCGATGTGCGAGAAGGACCCCGAGTTCAGACCCATCGAAGAGTTTCGCGAGTCAGTGAGGATTCAACTGTGACTTTCTCGGATTATGTAGCGCCGCCGCAGCACGAGCTCATTAATGTGCGCCGGACATCGCTCAACGTCGAGACGATCTGGCATGAACGTGGCCCTCGCCTCGAGGTACCCCTCACGTTGGTGAGTGCTGCCGCCGTGGTCAGGAACCCCTTTGCCGGTCGCTACGAGCCAGACCTCTTGCAGTTCCAGACGACTCTGCGAAGTCTCGGCTCGTTCCTTGCTCATCAACTGACATCGGCACTCGATGGTCGTGAAGTCGCCGTATACGGCAAGGGTGCTATCGTTGGCACAGATGGTGAGCTGGAGCACGGCGCTGTCTGGCACGAGGCTGGTGGCTGGGCGCTGCGAGAGGCGCTAGGCGAGCCGAAGGCGATCGTCCCGTCCTCCAAAGCCATAGGCAATCCCGGGCAGCGACTGCTCATCCCGCTGCACAGCACCCGAGCTGCCTATGTGCGCAGCCATTTCAACACCGTGGAAGTAGGCATTCAAGATGCTCCGCGACGGGACGAGATCCTCTTCGCGCTCGCGGTAGGCACAGGCGGACGAGTGCACGCCCGCGTCGGAGGACTCAGTGCTGATGAGGTCCAGGGAAACGATGGTCTGCGCTGAGCCAGGTCCGTGTTGGCAGCCAGCTGGACCAGTTCTCGCTCGCGTGGACCTCGGTGAGATCAGCGACGTAGTCGTAGTTGAGGGTCGCTATCTTCCACTGGAATCCGTCTATGGAGATGCACAGACGATCACACAGCTACTGACCGATTGGCGACGTCATGAGGAACCGTTCAGGCGCATAGTCACCGACAGTGCCGCGATGGACCGAATCCGCAGGCTCGGGCAGGAATTGCCGGTCGATCGGCTACTGGCTCCCACCGAACCCCGGCAACTCTACTGTGCAATCGGCAACTACCGCACTCAAGTAGTCGAGGCAGCAGTACAAGCCGGAAGCACTCTCGAACGAGCAACCATGGATGTCGACCACCGCCGACAACATGGGGCACCGTTCGCCGTGCTGACCCCTCCAAATCGTGTCGGCGCGCCGTTCGCGCCGATTGCCCTGGAGAAGGAGCAGTACCACCTCGACTGGGAAGTGGAACTCGCAGTGGTGATTGGTCGGCGTGGGTGGCGAGTGCCGGCCGCACGCGCTCGGTCTCTCATTGCAGGGTTCACGGTCGCAAATGACCTCACCCTGCGAGACCGCGTGATGAGGCCAGACGTAGCAACCGGGGCAGACTGGCTTCGCTCGAAGGGGACACCAGGAACACTTCCCCTCGGGCCCTGGCTGGTTCCTGCTTGGCAGATACCCCGCCGGCCACTTGCCCTCGAACTCACGCTTAACGGACATGTCATGCAATCAAGCACCACTGCCGACATGATCTTCAGGGTTGAGGACATCCTCGAAGAGATCACCCACCACACAGTTCTCGAACCCGGTGACGTGGTCTGCACAGGGTCTCCGGCTGGATTCGGAGCCCAGCGCGACCGATATCTGAAACCTGGCGATGTCACTGAAGCCGCAGTGGAACTGCTGGGCCGTCAACGCACGGAATACGTGCACGATGCGCCAACTCGCCAATCACCCGATCGCGACTGGAGGAAAGCTGCGGTATGACCACACATCGCACGGATAGTGTGCTAATTACTGATCGCGCGTGGCCTACCGATGCTGTCGAGCGAAAAGTGCTCGAAGACGCGGGCTTTGAAGTGGTCTCCGGTCCCGCGGAGGCCGGCAGTTCCGCGGAAATCGAATCGCTGGTTTTCGAACACCAGCCGCGCGCGATCTTGACGTGTTGGGCGCCGGTGTCACCGGCAGCGATCAATGCTTCACGCAAACTCGAAATCGTCGCGCGAATGGGCGTCGGATTGGACAACATCGCCGTTGCCGCAGCTACGGAGGCCGGAGTCTGGGTGACCAACGTCCCGGACTACTGCCTCGACGAAGTGTCCGATCATGCCGTCGGGCTGATCTTGAACTGGACGCGTGGCATCTCTGCCTTCGATCGAGAGGTTCGCGGAGGTACGTGGGATCCAGCGGTCGCTCGTCTGCGACGTCTGTCCACACTCACGGTCGGTATCGTCGGATTCGGACGCATCGGTCGCCAGACTGCGCGGAAATTGGGGGCCTTCGGGTGCACCGTGATGGGGAACGACCCGGGAGCCACCGCGGCCGAGGTCGATGGCGTTGCATTGCACTCCGCCGACTATCTGAGAGAAACGTGCGACGTCATCGTCTTGCATGCTCCACTGTTGGAGTCCACGCGCCACCTCGTCAATGACGAGTGGCTGGCAACCATGAAGCCCGGGTCACTTCTGGTGAACGTCAGCCGGGGAGGGCTCGTCGACACCAATGCCGTAGTCGCTTCACTCGGATCCGGCCACCTCGGGGGGTTCGCGGCCGATGTGCTCGACGAGGAACCGGATGTTGTTCCTACCCTGCGGGACCATGACGGAGTCGTTCTCACGCCACATGTCGCATTCTCCTCTGACACTTCACTGATCGAACTTCGTGAGCGAGCTGCTCAAGAGGTAGTGAGGGTCCTGAGCGGGCATGCACCACTACGCCCCTGCAACCAGGTGCGGCGCCAAGCTTTGAAGGGAGATGTCCATGAGTGACATCACTGCAGTTGTAGCAAGGCAGGTCTTCGACTCCCGTGGCAGACCGACCGTAGAGGTCGACGTGACGACATCGTCGGGCCACGTCGGTCGCGCGGCTGTTCCGTCAGGAGCATCGACCGGTACAAGTGAGGCCTGGGAACTGCGTGACGGCGACCCCGAGCTCTACGCAGGATTGGGCGTGACGTCCGCGGTGGCGCACGTCCATGACGAAATCGCTCCCGCGTTGACCGGACACCCGGTGTCCGACCAACGCGGGATCGACTCGGAGATGCTTCAACTTGATGGGACACCGCAGCTGTCTCGCCTGGGCGCAAACGCGATCCTCGGGGTTTCGCTGGCAGTGTGCCGGGCGTCGGCAAAAGCCGCGGAGATGCCGTTGTATCGGCGGATTGCCGAACTCGCGGGTGTTACTACGCCTTCGATGCCCATTCCGATGGTCAACATTCTCAGTGGTGGGCTGCATGCCAGGTCGGGGATGGATGTGCAGGACTTCCTCATGATTCCTGCCTCGGCACGCGACACCAATGAAGCACTGGCGATGGTGGGTGCTGTCAGGACGACTGCGACAGAGGTGATGCAGGGGCGCGGGCTATCGACCCTCCTGGCCGACGAAGGTGGGCTGAGTCCGGGGTTGCGCACCAGTGAGGCAGCACTCGAGCTGATGGTCGAGTCCTTCGTTGCCGCTGGATTGCAGCCAGGAGGCGACGCGGTCATCGCGGTCGATGTCGCCGCTACCACGCTGTGGGACGACGCGCGGGGCGCCTACCGGCTTCGGCGCGAGGACGTCACCTGCACGGCGCAAGAACTCATCGAGCGGTATGTGAGGTGGGTAGACGAGTTTCCAGTGATCTCGATCGAGGATCCTCTGCACGAGGAGGACTGGGCAAATTGGCCCAAGGTCACGGAAGCCATTGGGAACCGGTGCCGAATCATCGGTGACGACCTGTTCACGACAAATTCTTCGCGACTACGCCGTGGCATCTCTGAGGAAAGCGCCAACGGCGTGCTTGTCAAGGTTAACCAGAACGGAACTCTCACCGGTACACTAGATGTCATCGAAGACGCACACCGGGCCGGATTCGCACCGGTCGTCTCCGCTCGGTCAGGTGAAACCGAGGATTCGTTCATCTCCGACCTCGCCGTCGGTACAGCTGCCGGCCAGATCAAGATCGGGTCGGTGCGCTGTTCTGACCGCCTCTCGAAGTACAACCAACTGATTCGGATTGCCGAAGACTCAAGCATTGGGTTCGCTGGCATGTCGGCCGTCACCGTCGGAGACCCGGTGACCACGCCATGAGCGAGTCGGCCGAAGCGAATTCTGCGATCCTCGATTTTCTCGAGGAGCAGGGCCTCGTCGGGCTGCGGCGCCACGGTGGCCGCAGGGGAGAGGTGACACTCACGCGTCTCACCGGAGGCGTTTCGTCCGACCTGTGTCTTGTCGAACTTGACGACCAGGCCGTGTGTGTCAAACGATCACTGGAACGTCTGCTCGTCGAGACCGAGTGGACAGCGCCGGTCGAACGAAACGCCAACGAATGGGAGTGGATTCGCTACGCGTCTTCGATCCTTCCGGATGCAGCGCCAACCCCGCTGGCCCACGACGCGCTGCGTCAAATGTTCGCCATGTCTTACCTCGCGCCAACGAGCCATACGGTCTGGAAGTCCGAGATGTTGCGCGGCCGCATCTCACTATCGACTGCCGAGGCGACCGGCCATCTCATCGGCGAGCTGCATTCGAGGAGTGCCGGTTCCGAAGACCTGAAACGAATCTTCGATACCACGCCATCGTTCGAGGCGCTGCGGATCGAGCCGTACTTCACACATACAGGCGCAAAGAATCCGGCCTTCGCCGACTACATCACCATGGTCGCTGAACAGACTCTGCAGACCCGGAAAGTCTTGGTACATGGTGATGTGAGTCCGAAGAACATTCTTGTGGGCCCCAAGGGACCCGTTCTGCTCGATGCCGAATGCGCGTGGTACGGTGACCCTGCCTTCGACGTTGCCTTCTGCCTCAATCACCTCGCACTCAAGTCCTACGCAGTCGGTCAGGCGGACTCGCTCCGTCACGCGGCGATGGCACTGTGGAATGCGTACCTCTCCCATGCCGACTGGGAGTCTGCTGATGGTCTCGACGCCCGCGTAGCCCGACTGCTTCCCATACTCATGCTGGCCCGTGTCGATGGTCGATCGCCGGTTGAGTACCTGAGCTCCAAAGACCTCCGTGACGCGGTACGGAACCGAGCTCACGACCTTCTCGACAGGAAGCCGGGTCGAACCGAGGCAGTGATCGAACAGAGTCTCGTATCTCGCACCCACATACCGTCCTCCAACTGACCCGCCAAGGAGAACTCATGTCCTTTTCGCTCGCAACCGTCCGTGTAGGGGGAAACCCCACTCCAGTGCTGGCCATCGGTGAACGCCGTTGGAGGATCGCCGATATAGCTCCAAAAGCGCTCGAACCCGAACCTTATCGGGGATTGATGAATGTCTTCGACCACTGGGACACGACCGAACCAATCCTGGTCGAGGCATACGAGGCCCTGGTGGAAGGAACCGATACGACCGAGCCCCTCGCGCCACTCGAAAGCGCAGAGGATGTTCTCACACCGCTGCAGTATCCCCGCAAAGTTCTCCTGACCGGCGCCAACTACCACGCGCACATGAGAGAAGACGGTGGGCACACGGATTGGAGCAAGGACACCAAGAACCCGGTCTTCTTCTTCAAGCCTCCGACGACGACGTTGGTTGGATCGGGAAAGACCGTTCGGTACCCCGTCCAGTCCGAGAAGTTCGACTACGAGCTGGAACTCGGCGTCGTCATCGGCAAGCGGGGCCGTCGATTGACGGTCGAGAATGCCATGGACTACGTCGCCGGCTACACGGTGGTACTGGACCTCTCGGCGCGAGACTGGCAGCGCGATCCCAAGAGCATCATGAAGTGGGATTTGTTCGGCGGCAAAGGCTTCGATGACAGTTGCCCCGTCGGGCCGGGCATCGTTCCCGCGCGCTACGTCGACGAGAATAATCTCCAACTGACTTTCAAACTCAACGGCGAGAATCGTCAGGGTGCCAATACTAAGGACATGATCTGGAGCATCGCCGAACAGCTTGCTCTACTCACCCAGCACGTCACCGTCGAACCGGGCGATATCCTCTCGACGGGAACTCCGGCCGGCGTGGGTTTGGGGGCAGGTACCTGGATGTCGGTCGGCGACACGCTCGAGGGCTCGATTACCGGACTCGGCACGCTCGCCGTCGAGATCGTCGAGGACCACAACGACGACACCGTCTGATTCGAAGTGCACGGAGCTCACCCATCCACACCAGAAAGTAGAGGCAAACCCATGAGTAGTGCGACTGATGTCCTCGCCCTCGACCACAAGCGTCGAGAGGCAATGACTGCCCCCAATGTCGACGCCTTGTCGGACCTGTTGGCCGAAAACGTCGTCTGGATCCACGCAACTGCCCGCGTGGACACGAAGGCGGGGCTGCTCGAGGCGATCGGCAGTGGCTCAACTAAGTACCTGTCCATCGACGTACAGGATGAGACCGTCAAAGAGATCGGTGGTGTGGTCCTGATCGGCGGAATCGCACACATCAAGGCCGAGATCAAGAATGAGGTTCGCGACCTGCAGAACCGATTCACCATTATTTGGGCCCCCCAGCCCGACGGAGCATGGCGAGTCGTGAACTGGCAGTCAACGACAGTGCGCAAGCCCTGAGCTTGTCGTTTAACCTCTGCCGTGGCGTGGGGCAGTTGGTGCTGGTGTTGTTCGGCGTGTCGCAGCGGCATGAGGCGACCACCGCCTGATCATCTTGAAGTTCCTTCCAGAGAACTTTCGAGACGAAGACAGGCGGTGGCCGTGAGTATCAGTGTGCCCGATCGGCGGGCGGTCGGGGAAGAATCGGTCCCCGATCCGCGTGTCGACCTGGTGTCGTTCCGCGAAGAGTTCTACCGGTCTCTGCCGACCCGAGGTGATGCATTGTTCGAGTTGACCGATGCGCTGCTGTGTTCCGGCACCGCGGTTCGCACCCTGGTCGAGTTGTCACTGGCCGCCGAGCATCGGCGCGGTCACGGCGCCTTGTACGACGCAATCAACTGCGGCCGAATAGATTACACTCGGCTGCGCCGCGCCCTCGGCGGGCTGACAATCCCGCGTGATCGCGGCGGCCGGATCGTTCTGGCCGTCGACATCAGCGCCTGGTTGCGCCCGGATGCACCGACGAGTCCGCAGCGCGGGTTCTGCCACGTCTACGGCCACGGGAAGAATCAGGCACAGCTGATCCCGGGGTGGCCGTACTCGTTCGTCGCCGCCCTCGAGACCGGCCGTACCTCGTGGACGACGGTGCTCGACGCGGTCCGCCTACGCCCCGACGACGACGAAACCGCTGTGACGGCCACCCAGGTGCGTGAAGTGATCACGCGGTTGCGCGACGCCGGGCACCACCGCGACGGCGACCCGGACATTCTGCTGGTGTTCGACGCCGGGTACGAGCTGGCCCGGCTGGCGTTCGTGCTCGCCGACCTCCCGGTGCAGGTGCTGGGTCGGATGCGTTCGGACCGGGTGCTGTGCTTCCCGGCGCCGCCACCGGGCCGTACCGGGCGCCCACCCCGGCACGGTTCCGACTTCAAATTCGCCGACCCCCAGACCTGGCCCGAACCCGAGACCACCACCAGCACCGATACCGATCGCTACGGAACAGCCACCGCTGCGGCGTGGAATCGGTTGCACCCGAGGCTCGTCCATCGTGGCTCGTGGGCGGACCACCCGGGACCGCCACCGATCGTCGAAGGCACGGTGATCCGGCTGACGGTCGATCACCTGCCCGGGGACCGGCATCCCAAACCGGTGTGGCTCTGGTACTCACATCCTGGTGCGGGAACCGCCGATATCGACCGATTGTGGCAGATGTTTCTGCGGCGCTTCGACCTCGAACACACCTTCCGTTTCTTCAAGCAGACGTTGGGGTGGACCGCCCCGAAGCTCCGCAGTCCCGAGGCGGCCGACCGCTGGACCTGGATCGTGCTGGTGGCCTACGCCCAACTCCGGCTCGCCCGTCCTCTGGCCGAGGACCTACGCCGCCCGTGGGAACGGCCTGTCCCACCAACACGATTGACGCCGGCACGGGTTCGTCGAGGGTTTTCGCGCACCCGTGCGACGATGCCTGTTCCGGCCAGTGCACCGAAACCCAGTCGACCCGGACCCGGACGCCCACCCGGATCGAAAAACACCCACCGCGCACCGCATCACCACGTGGGCAAACGCGCCGAAACCAAAGCTAGAAAACCCGTCGGGGCCGCCTGCCCAGGTTAAAGATCAAGCTGAGAGTTCGGCTGTGAATGACAATTGGCCGCGGCCCGGGCGCACCCAGCCGGGCCGCGGCCGTCTTTCGAACCCAGTTCATGGGCCTCCACGTCCTGTGACTCCGAATCGACTCAAACCGAAGGGTTCCAATGACTGCCTACCAAGCGAGCAGCGCCGAAGCGTACCAGAAGCTCGGGCTGACCGGCGACAGCGTTGAGGCGTGGGAAGACGGACTACGGACCGATCCAGACCAAACCAGCTTCGAGTGGTGGTACTTCGACGCGCACTTTGATGACGGTTCCACCCTGGTCGTCGTATTTTCCACCAAACCGATGCTGTCACCGGCGCTCCCGCTGACGCCGCGGGTCACGGTTAACTTCGATCGGCCGGATGGTACCCACCTCGTGCGGGAGATAGACTTTGCACCGGATGAGTTTGCGGCGTCGACCACGGTCTGCGACGTACGTATCGGACCGAATCGGTTCGTAGGGGACCTGGATCGGTACAGCATCCGTGTCGACGACAAAGGCCTCACCGTCGACGTAACGCTCGAGCGGACGACCCGATCATGGCGGCCCGCCACCGGGCATATGTATTTCGATGACGGCACCGATGCAGGCCGCAAGTTCTTCGCATACCTGCCCGCTGTTCCAGACGGACAGGCTGAGGCGACAGTGACGGTCGATGGGCATTCGACGCACCTGAGCGGAACGGGCTATCACGACCACAATTGGGGTGACGCCCCGATGAACGAACTCATGCACCATTGGTGGTGGGGGCGAGCCAAGGTTGGTCCATTCGTGGTCATCACAGCCTTCATTACGGCGGAGCAGATCTACGGTGGCGGCACGATTCCGATCTTCTTCCTGAGCCGAGACGGCACCGTCCTCTCTGAGGCAGGACATATCGGCTTCGCTGCCAGCCCTAGTTATGTCGACGACTACACCGGCAAGCCGGTCGCGAAACGCCACCGCTACGAGTACAGCGGTCCCGATGGGCACTTCCGTGTGACCTGGGTACGCGAAAACGACATCTTTCGCCTCAACCTCAATGATATCTTCGATGGAGAACAGCGGGACAACGCCCTAGCTGCGGGATACAACCCGAGTTACCTCCGCTTTACTGGCACTGCGAAGATCGAGCGCCTCGAAAACGGAACTCCAGTCGAAACACATACGGCCCCAGCGATTTGGGATCTGATGTACTTCGGCCAGCCGCAGCTCCCAGCTGACAACCCAAGTCCGGAATCTGCTCCGACCCTCGACCCACCCGAGGCGACTAGATCGGACGATCTATCGTCGGAGCGCTGACGTCGGAGTCGACTTGTAGCTTCCCGATGTCGATCGTGGCGGCAGAATCTGGCTATTGGCTTGTGCGACTTGTCAGGACCGCCGAAGCGGGTCGACGTGGCCAAAGTTGGGCGACGGATAGAACGCACAAGCACCCGACCAGACTCAACCAGGAGGAGCCTCCGCCGCCACACTCGTCAGGTGAAACGAGGCGACGACACTTGCCGTGAGGCCCAGTGTCGGCGCCTCGTGGCGCCGAATTTGATTGCGAACCAGTCAGACCGTGCCGAAAGGCGTCAGACGACAGTGTTCAACTGGCCGGAGACGCCTGCGCGGTTGTACTCGTCTGCGAGGCGCTGCACAAGAGCGCTGACGCTGACCACGGCCCGCACACCGGTCGTCGAGTGTCCCGCGCTCCAGATGTCGGACCACCGATGTGCGACGACACCGTCTCGACCGAACTTTTGATTGGCTTCCTGCGCACTTACGTGCTCGTCGAGATCGGCCGGGTCGAGCCCTGCCTTTCGAATCGATGGAATCAGCATGTTCGCCGGTAGGCCCGTGAACGCTCGGGTCAGTACGATGTCGTCGATATCCGAGTCGACCAGGATCGTCTTGTACTCGGCTTCGGCTCGACTCTCCTCTGTCGCGATGAAGGCAGTTCCCATGTAGGCGAGGTCGCATTGGAGTACCTGCGTGGCACGTAGGGCGTAGCCATCACTGACGCCGCCGGCAAGTACTACCGGGCCGTCGAAGATGGCTCTGACGGCTCGGGCGAACGCGAACGGATTCACCCAACCGGTTTGCCCGCCGGCCCCCGCGGTCAACAGGATCAACCCGTCCGCGCCGGCGTCGATGGCCAGTCTGGCGTGACGAAGGGTAGCGACGTCAGCGAAGACCAACACGCCCCTCTCGTGCAGCGGACCGACCGCGGCTGCAGGCGAACCCACACTGATGATGACTATTTCGACGTTGTGGCGAAGGATGACGTCAAGGTCCTGGGCGAACCGTGGTGATCGCATGATCAGGTTAGGGGCATACGGCGCGTAGTTCGCGTCCACGGCGGAGTCGATCGCCCCAAGCCACTGGTCGAGTTCGTCGGCACTGCGAGCATTCGCTGTGGGGAACGCTCCGATGACCCCGGCCTTGGCGGCTGCGACTACGAGCTCTGGTCCGGAAACACGGAGCATCGGCGCTGCGATCACGGGGAGACGCAGTCGAGAAGTGATGCGGGGCGGCAGTCGCTGTATCATCAGGGTGTTTCCCATGTTCGGTCGGGCGGGCTTGTCGGTTCGGCGGCGTTCTCATGCGAGGCTTTGCATCGACGCTCGCCTGCACGCATCCATCTCGCGGAAGATGTTCCTGGACAGTCGTTGTAGTTGCTGTCCACTTATCTGCGGAGAACTCCGCCGATGGCGTGATGAGCAAGAATTTCAGCGATCTTCAACCGGCTGGAGTCACTGTCAGTGGGGTCGGGTCGATACCACACGGTAGACCAATTAAGTGCTCCCAACACAGCTTTGGTTGCAAGGTCGATGTCGACTGCATGCAAGGCACCTTCCTCGACGCCGACCTCGATTGCCGTTCGCCAGATCTGCTCGTAGGACCTCCGTACCTCGGCGATGCGCCGGAACGAGGACGTGTCGGAAGTGACCGCCCGCCCGATCATCAGGTTGATGTTGTGCAGAGTGACAACCTGCACGTCGTTCTGCTCAAGCAATACCAGGGTGTGCCGAACAGCCATTCGTTCCAGGCGCCGCGCGGAGTCGATCCCGGGTTCGTCGAGCACAGGCTGAACCGCGTCCGTCAGCATGTAGGCGGCTTCTGTCAGGATGTCGGCGAGAATCTCTGCCTTGCTGGTGTAGTAGTGGTAGACCCGACCTTTCGTCGCACCCATCTCCGCAGCCACATCGTCGATCCGCGCACCGCTGTAGCCCATGCGCGCGAACGTCTTTGCGGCGGCTGCAACGATCTCGCCGCGCGGCCCGGTCATCCTCAGCCTTGCACGCGGAACCCTGGCGTGTCCGTTCGGCGAAATGTCAACCACCAACCCACTGTAGCGTGATTCGAATAGGCATTGACCACCGATATGACCTGTGCCATACTCGCTGGTATGTCGACATACTAGCGAGTATGTCTCGACTTCGCCATAGGAGACCCGCATGGTTCCACAGTCACAGGATGTCGATCGCCTCAATTTGTCGAGCGACGAACTGTTGAGCACGACACGAAGTGTTCGAAAGCGATTGGACTTCGACCGTCCGGTCCCGCGAGAAGCATTGGTCGACTGCGTGCGCCTGGCGCTGCAGGCACCGTCCGGAAGCAATCGCTGGGTACTGCAATTCGTCGTCGTAACGGACGAGGCCCAGCGGAAAGCCCTCGCAGATGTTTACCGCCGAGGATTCGAGACTTACCGCACCATTCCCAGCTATATCGGAAACGTCGACAAGGGTAGTGACGAACGCAACGCCAATCAGCAGCGCACCGCCGGCTCCGCCGAATACCTGGCCGAGAATATGGAACGCGCACCGGCACTGGTCGTCGCGTGCGGAATGGGCAAGGCCGAGTCGGGCCCTCCGATCGCCAAGACCACCCTCCTGGGCAGTGTGCTGCCAGGCATGTGGTCCTTCATGCTCGCCGCACGTGAACGTGGTCTAGGGACCTCGTGGACGACCGTCATGCTCTTCCATGAACAGGAAGCAGCGGATGTTCTGGGGATACCGAATGATGAGGTAACGATCGGCGCCCTGACGCCCGTCGCCTACACGAAGGGCACATCCTTCAAACCTGCCATGCGACCCGATCCCGAAGAAGTTATTCACTGGGATCGCTGGTAGTCGCAATCTAGATACAGCGCACGCTATCCATCCGCCCACCCGTAACAGAAGAGAGAAATCATGTACAAGCTTTATGCATTCTGGTCCGCTCCGGCCGAATCGGACGTCGCAAGTTTCGAAGAGTACTACGCAGCGACGCACGTGCCGAGGGCCTCGGCGGTGCCCCATCTCGAATCCATCGTGACCACTCTGACCGCTGAAGGATTGGCCGGCGGGGAATCCGCTCACTACAGGGTGGCCGAGATGGCCTTCGCGACTAAAGCTGCCTTCGACGAGTGCGTGAAGTCGCCGGAGTGGGCAGAAATGCGTGCGTGTTCAGGTGACATCATCGAGAAGTACGGCGTCACCCTGACCGTCGCGATCGGCGAGGAAGTCACCGGTACCCCCACCCACAGCTGAGCTGTCTCGGGGAACTTCGAAACTTGATTGGACGAGCAACGAGATGAACACGGGCATACCGATTCCCGGCCTGATGATGGATTTCCCTCTGACCGTCCACCACCTGCTGCGGCGGATGCGAGACGTGTACCCGCACAGCAAGGTTGACACGGTCCGTGCGTCTGATGGCACCATCACAACGGCTTCCTACGCCGACGTCGTAGACCGAGCGTCTCGACTCGCAGCCGCCTTGACCGGGCTGGGTGTCAAGCCCGGTGACCGGGTCGGCACCTTCGCTTGGAACACGCAAGAACACCTCGAGTGCTACTACGGCGTGATGTGCCTTGGCGCCGTCCTCCACACCATCAATCTGAGACTGCACAACGACCAGATCGGCTACACGGTAAGGCATGCCGATGACCGGGTGATCCTCTTGGACGCATCGTTGGCCGAACAGTTCGCGCCAGTCCTTCGCGAATGCCCCGGGGTCGAGCACGTCATCGTGGTCGGTGATCTGCCCGAGGGAGTCGAGATCGAGGGAGCGATCTCTTACGAGAACCTGATTTCGCAGGCGCCGGCTACCATCGAGTGGCAGGAGTTCGACGAGACGGCAGCGGCGGCGCTGTGTTACACCTCGGGCACCACAGGAGACCCGAAAGGTGTTCTCTATTCGCATCGTTCGATCCTATTGCACGCATTGTCGATGTCGGGCACCGAGACCTTCCGTATCTCGAACGCAGACCGTGTGCTGTCGATCGTTCCCATGTTTCACGCAATGGGGTGGGGGCTTCCCTTCGTATGCGCATTGAGCGGGGCCGACCTGGTCATGCCGGGCCGCTTCCTACAGCCGGATCCCGTCATCACGGTTGTAGAGCAGCAGTACGTGACGTGGTCCTGCGGTGTCCCAACCGTGTGGATGGACGTTCTCAAGCGGTGCGACCAGCTTGCCGCCGAAGGCGTTCAGGTGCATCTGTCTTCACTGCGACGAATCCTGTCCGGCGGCACCCAGGTTCCCACCGAGCTCATGCGGGCCTACCGCGAGCAGTTTGACGTCGAAATGGTGCAGGGTTGGGGTATGACGGAAATCTTCCCCGGCGCAACCGTAGGTTCTCAAGACAGCGTGGCAGGCCAGTCGGAGAAGGCCATGTGGGACCAGCAGTCAGCGGCCGGCCGCTTGAGCCCGCTGTACGAGTTGCGCGTTGTCGACTCCGACAACGCCACCCTCCGCAACGACGGCATCGACGTCGGTGAGATCGAAGTACGTGGCCCCACAGTGGCATCCGCGTACTTCAACGCCCCCGACACGTCGGATAAATTCCACGACGGCTGGCTTCGAACCGGGGACGTCGGCACAGTGAGCAGTACCGGGTGGCTGAGAATATCGGACCGGTCCAAGGATGCGATCAAGTCCGGTGGAGAGTGGATTTCCTCGGTGGATCTCGAGGCAGCACTGATGGATCATAAATCGGTCCGAGAGGCAGCAGTGGTCGGTCGCCCCGACGACAGGTGGAGTGAACGGCCGTACGCTTTCGTCGTGACGGATCGCGCTGTTTCCGACGAGGAACTACGGGCGTTCCTCAGTGAACGCGTAGCTCGATGGTGGCTTCCGGACGCGTTCGAAACGATCACATCGATCCCGCGCACCAGTACGGGAAAGTTCGACAAGAAGCAATTGAGGCAACGGCTTCTGAACGGCACCCCTACCGACCAGGGCTGACACCGAAGTCGACTGTGGGCCTATCGGCGGTCGTCGGTAGGCCCACGTCGATGTCGGGGTGTGCTGGGCAACGTTGCCGCACAGGCTTTGCGGCAAGCACAAGCACGCCAGAACGGAGATCTTAGTACATGAGCATCAGACGAGTCGTGGTGGGTGAGAACGAGCACGGAAAGGCGGTGTTCCTTTCCGACGGACCAGCCCCTCTATCGCACTCCTTCGAACATCTCCCCGGGCAGAGCATGACTCGCCTCTGGAGGACATCGGACAGCAATCCCCACGGCACGGCAGGGGAGGAGCCAACCTCGCTCACAGGACCCATACTTCCACCCAAAGGTGGTTGCAGCTTCATTATCGTGGGGTACGCACCCGATTCGGTAGCTCTCGCGCCCGATTTCGATGGCGTCGCTGCAGGCGCTGAATTCACTACCTACGCTGCAGATTTGGTTGCCAGTATGGAACCGGATGATCCTGGAATGCACAGAACTAATACTGTCGACTTCGGAATCGTTCTGGATGGAGAAATCGTGCTCGAGATTGACGACGGCAACGAGACCCTTCTTCGAGCGGGAGAGACGTTTGTGCAACTTGGTGCGCGTCATGCCTGGCGAAACAGGTCGGACACGACAGCATTCGTGGCGTTTGTCCTTTCAGCCCCCGCATCCCGTGAGCAGCGCTGACGAAGCGGAGGCACGCGCGAGCACCAACCCCGCGGTCTGGACAGTTATTCGCGGGAAGTGCCACCCAGCGATCATTCACGACGCTGCCGTGATTCCGGCTCGGACTGAGCGCCCCGTTCTGCAGTGCCGGTTCGCCCGGGCGACCACGCCACGTCCTGCGGTCTGTCATCTTGGGGTGCCGGCTCACTCATCTCTTTCGGTCAGAGGATCAGAATGGCGATGCCAGCCGGCCCATCGTGTCCGAGTAGCACCCGTTCTGCGCGGACTGCCCGGGCGCGGTCACGTTGCTCAGCATCGATTGTCAGAGCCTGCGGACTGGTGGGGATGTGGTTCGTCGTCCGGCAACCCTGTCCATGCCTCGAAGTCGCTCGATGTGGGCGAGAACAGCTCGGTGCAGAACGATACGAACGCATCGGCGCGTGCCGTCAACACTCCTGGTACACCAATCAGCGCTATGTCGACTGTTGGTATGTCGTCGGCAATGGGCAGGGATACGACGTGACGTCCCTCGTGCGTCAAACTATGAGCCGATCGCTGCATCAGGATGGACCACCCGAGTCCGGCGCCGACCAGCGCTCGGGCACCTTCAACACTGCCGGTTCTGTAGCGCACAGTCGGTGCCACACCCAGGCTGCCCAGAGCCGATTGATAGAACTGCTGACTCGGTGGCACATCAACCATGACAAGCGGTTCGCTCTCAAGCTCGGCCAGCGATACAGAGTCCTGTCCTCCAAGACGATGGTGTGCAGGCAACAGAACGCGAGGACGCGCAGTGAACAGCTTCGTACGCACCAGATCGGAGCGAACCCCGAGGTCGATGATCAAAGCGAGTTCCACGTGCCCTGTCGTCAGTGCGTCCTGCAGTTCGGTGGTCGATCCCTCCAAGGAGGACAGCGTGACCTCGGGGTGGAGTTCGGTGAAGCCGCGGATCACGCGCGGCAGCAATGCTGAAGTGAGAGGCGGATGCACCCCTACCGTCATCGGACCCGACAATGTCCCGGAGAGTTCGCGCGCCGATCGCTCGAAGTCTTCTCCCTGCGCGAGCAGACGGCGGGCCTTGATCAGTAGTTCACGGCCAGCTGCGGTGAGTGCGATCCCCTTGGCCTGGCGTCGGTGGAACAACTGGACCCCCAGCCTCTTCTCGAGATCAGATATCGCCATCGAGAGAGCGGACTGCGACACGTGGAATCGGGCCGAGGCTCCGACCATGGTCCCATCCTCCGCGACCGCGACGAAGTACTCGACTTGCTTGAGGGTTGCCTTCACATCAGAATATTTTACTCTAGGTATGACTAACGTGAATTTGCTTGAAGACGAACTGTGACCCACGATACATAGGAGGTACTCGGCGGCGCCGCTGCCGCCAGCGGAAGGAGAGCAGTGTCTACCGAAAGCAGTTCTGTGCGAGAGCATTACGACATCGTCATCGTTGGGGCCGGACCAACCGGTTCGGCGATGGCCGGCGATCTGGGCCGTCGCGGCCGATCGGTGCTCTTACTGGAACGTGGTGACGGAGCAGTGTTCGACGCTCGCCTTCATTCAGTGAACATTCGAACCATGGAGTTGGCTCGCCATTGGGGGATCGAGACCGACCTACGCAACTGCGGCTGGCCATCCGAGCATCCTCAGGACGTTGTGTGGGGGTTCAACCTGCAGGACGACGAGGTCGCGCGGATCGACTGGCCGGCAATCTCGGAGATGACGCCCCCGGACTGCAGTCCTACGTTTGCTCAGCGATGCCCTCAAGTCTGGTTCAATCCCATTCTCCTCGACTTCGCGAGACGACAGACGTCGGTAGACGTCCGACTCCATCACGAGATGATTGGGTTCGAACAAGGTGAAGACGCCGTTCGGATCGATGTCCGTAGACCGAGCGGTGCCACGGTCGCCGTTCAGGGCTCCTACCTCGTGGCCGCCGATGGGGCACGAAGCAGCGTTCGGCGCGCACTCGGAGTTCCCACCGTCAAGTCCCCCGTGCTCGGAAGCTCGGCCGAGATCATCTTTCGGTGTCCCGAACTCAGTTCCTTGCCTCTGACCGGCAGCTTCGGACGCTTCACGGTTCTTGAACGGGACGGAATGTCGGTCTCCCTACTCCCGTTCGATGGCCAAGGAATGTACCGCTTGACGGTGATGGTTGGGGGTGGCGAGAAGACGGACGAGCAGATGAAGGAGATCATCCGCAGTTTGGCAGGCCTACCAGACGCTGACATCGAACTGCTGACTCCCGTGATGCCCTGGTCGAGCCGTGAGACCCTCGCGGAAGCCTTTCGAGTGGGAAGGGTGTTTCTCGCAGGGGACGCCGCCCACACCATGCCCACCACCGGCGGAATGGGGATGAACACAGGCGTCGGTGACTCGCTGGACCTCGGCTGGAAGCTCGATGCGGTACTAGCGGGCTGGGGCGGCGAAGGACTTCTGGACAGCTACGACATCGAACGGCGCGCCGCGGTAACACGAACAAGCAGCTTTGCGAGTGGTGTTTACAAGGATTGGGTGGCAACCAAGCACAGGTTCCAAAGTTCGTGGGATCTCATTGAGCAGGGTGGCTTGGCAGAACACGAGGGCCGCAAACTGCTCGCGGAAACCTTGCTGACCACGTTCAGTCGGGAGTACAACGCCGTGCCGGCCGCACTGGGCTATCGCTATGACCGATCGCCAGTGGTCATTCCCGATGGATCGCGGCCCCTCCCCGACGACGTCACGTCGTACGTACCGACAGCCGCGCCAGGTCACCGCGCACCTCATGTGTGGGTGGAACCCGGCAGGTCGACGCTCGACCTATTCGGTCCCGGCTTCACTTTGTTGATCATCGGCAGGCCTGCAGGGGAGGCGCAGGCACTGTCCGAAGCCGCCCAGAATGCTGGACTTCCCCTGGCAATCCTTTGCTATGATTTTGGTCCGGTGAGGGATGACCTCATGAGGGCATACGAAGCTCACTTCGTGCTGGTCCGACCGGACGGCCACGTCGCCTGGCGCGCACACAACCAACCCGACGATCCTGAACGCATCGTGGACATTGTGCGGGGGGTCGGACGAGTCGACGAGACGCAACACACGACCGGTGAGAGTGAACTCGCCCCGTCGCCGTTGCCTGTGACTTCCAGTTCTGGAGGGTGACAAATCGACACGGCTCGACCGACTAGATCTCTGTTAGCGACGAAATAGGTCCGTAAGGACGAGGAGTAGATGTGGCACCCATTGATGGCGGCTTGGTTCTCGCAAAGACGCTGCAAGGATTCGGAATAGACACTATTTTCACTTTGCACGGAGGGCACCTGGACTCAGTGCTTCGAGCTGCTGACAGTTTGGGCATCCGCCTGATCGACACTCGACATGAGCAGGCCGCAGGACTTGCGGCAATGGGGTTGGCGCATGCAACCGGCAAGGTCGGTGTTGCGCTGGTCACCGCGGGAGGCGGCGTGACCAACGTCGTGTCCGCAGCTGCCAATGCCTTGGCAGACGGTGTACCTCTGGTAATTCTTGGGGGGGCGCCACCCCTGAACGACGTTGACGCATTGCCGGCGAACAGCGGCATCGATCAGCTTGCGGTCATGGCCGGTGTCACCAAGCACTCCCTACGCATCACACACATCAGCCTTCTCGCCGAGCTGGTCGGCCGCGCATTTCGAATCGCGAAAGAAGGCCGGCCCGGACCGGTGTATCTCGATCTCCCGTCCGACGTCTTGTTCGACCAGATCGAGGAAGCGGATGTGGTCTTTCCGAATGGAGCAATGCGAGTCGCTCCCGCTGCGCCCTCGAGATCTGCCGTACTGGAAGTGCTTTCGCTGCTTCGAGGCGCTTCGAGGCCGGTCATTCTGGCAGGTGGAGGCGTCGTTCGAAGCGGAGCGTCCAACCTCCTCGTCGAGTTCGTCGAACGCACGGGTATTCCGGTACTGACCAACAACAAGTCCCGCGGTGTCATCCCTACGACAAGTCCGTTGTGGGGCCGCGGATTCAGTGCGCTGGGCGCGGCAAAGGCACGAGGGCACGGCGAGGCAGACGTCGTGGTGCTACTGGGCGCTCGAGTAGGTATCTATACCGGGGGACGACACAACTCCGTGATCCCGACATCAGCTCGCGTGATCCAGGTCGATGTAGAGCCTGAAGAGATGGGCCGCCTCCACGACGTGCATCTCGGCATCACATCCGATTGCCGAGAAATGCTGTCAGCACTGCTCGACGCGGACGATGCGACGTGGCCAGACTATTCGAACTGGGCAGCGTCATTGACGTCGCCGAGTGAGAGGAAGCGGAACGCGGGATCCGAAGCCGACGGAGTCCTCACGCCGGGACTGGTGGGCGCCGCGCTTGCCTCGTGTCTACCCGCCGACACCGTACTGGTAGCCGACGGCGGTGAAACACCCTCGTGGCTTGACGCCGCTGCCACAAGCGACACCGCTGGCCAGTGGTTCGGACACGGATACCTCGGAATCATGGGGGAAGGAATGCCCCTGGCGATCGGCGCACAGATCGCCTACCCCGACAAGCGGGTCGTGGTGTGGGTCGGAGACGGTGCAGTCGGTTTCAATTTCGCCGAGTTCGACACGATGGTCCGCCACAACCTGCCGATCGTCGTGGTCGTCAACAACGATCGGCAGTGGACGATGTCGGCACACGGCCAGGAACTGCTCTGGGGATCGACTCCGCGCCTGGCCGTCGACCTACGTGACACGCGCTACGACATCGCGGCCTCCGGCTTCGGAGCACATGCCGAATACGTAGAGAAGCTCGACGAACTCGCACCGGCACTCGAACGCGCACTGGCATCAGGTATGCCAGCATGCGTGAACGTCGCGACCAGCGCCATCGAAATTGCGCCAGTGACCAGGCGTTTCATGCGCGACGCAGCGCAAGCTGATTCGTCGGTGGCATCGAGCAGTGCGGCACTGACCGACAGCCCGTCGACAAGCCGGTGAAGGAAGGCAGCACGCAATGACTAAACGTCTGGAAAACAAGGTCGCCCTGGTCACCGGCGCGGCCCGCGGGCAAGGCCGCAGCCACGCGATCCGCCTCGCCACGGAAGGCGCCAACATCATCGCACTGGACGCTTGTGCGGATATCGCCAACACCCCGTATCCAGGAGCAACACTCGACGACCTCGAGGAAACCGAAGATGCCGTCAGATCCGCTGGCGGCAAGATTGTTACCGCACAAGTGGACGTGCGCAATATCGATGAGATCACCACCGCTACCGCCGACGGCGTGAGCCAGCTGGGACGACTCGACATCGTCTGCGCGAATGCCGGCATTCGGACGATCGCCGCAACGTCTGATCTCAGCGACGAGACATGGACAGAAACCATCGACATCAATCTGACCGGAGCCTGGCACACCTGCCGGGCTGCCATTCCACACCTGATGAATGCCGGGGGCGGCTCGATCGTCATCACCAGTTCCGTCGGCGGTTTGAAGGGATCGGCCAACCTTGCTGCGTACGTCGCTGCCAGCCACGGACTCGTGGGTCTAATGCGAAGTCTGGCCAAGGAACTGGCACCGATCGGCATTCGCGTCAACACCGTGAACCCCACAACCGTCGATACCGACATGACCCGGAACAGCTCGATGTACCACCTCTTGCTGCCCGATCGCGAATCACCTGGGTTCGACGAATGGGCCGATGCCAGCCGTAGCACCCACCCAATGGGGATCCCATATCTGGAAGCCGGTGACGTCAGCGGGACTGTCGCCTTTCTCGCCTCCGACGATGCCAAGTACATCACCGGAGTAGCGGTACCTATCGACGGAGGAGTGATCGGCCGATGACTGCCGCACAGGAACCGAGACGAGGAAGGCTGGAGGGTCAAGTCGCCCTCGTGACCGGCGCAGCACGCGGTCAAGGGCGAAGTCATGCTGTTCACCTCGCGCGTGAGGGCGCCGACATCATCGCGATCGACATCGACCGGCAGATACCGGGATTGCGTTATAAGACAGCAACTCAAGGCGATCTGGCCGAGACGATCCGCCAAGTCGAAGCACTCGGCCGCCAGGTGATTGCAGGCGTCGTCGACGTGCGTGATGCACCACGGATGCTCGAAGTGGTGCGGGCTGCAGTGGCCGAGCTCGGACGGCTCGACATCGTCGTCGCCAATGCCGGCGTCGCCTATACAGATCCGGCGCATCTGATGTCGTCGGAAATGTGGAGCACGGTGATCGACATCAATCTCACCGGTGTGTGGAACACATGCAACGCGAGCATCCCTCACCTCATCGAAGGTGGTCGAGGTGGGTCCATCATCATCACCAGTTCCGTTCTGGGCCTGAGCGGAAACAACAACACGACGGCATACGCAGCGTCGAAGCATGGCGTGGTCGGATTGATGAAGGTGCTGGCCGGCGAACTCGGCCCGCACAGGATTCGCGTCAATACCCTGCATCCCTCTCAGGTCAACACTCCAATGATCATGCATGAGGGCATGTTCCGAGTCTTTGCTCCTGAACTCGAGAACCCAACCAAGGACGACTTCGCCGAACGGTCCCTGAACATGCACCAGATGCCGGTTCCGTGGTCCGAACCCAGCGATATCAGTGAGGCGGTGTTGTTCTTGTGCTGTGACAGTGGCCGGTACATCACCGGTGTAACGCTCCCGATCGATGTCGGTCTGCTGTCGCGATGATCTTGACGACGAACACAGATCGAGTCAGACCGAACAGGGTTGGGATGGGCACTTGCCGCCAAACCCCTTTCAATGCTCCATGTTCGGTGCATCCGCGCCGTTCAATCTTGAGCTGCTTTCCCGCGCTCATGCAGTGACAGGAGAAAATAATGACAACGATGCGCGCAGCTCGGCTCCATGACTCGCACAGCCCACTTCGCATCGACGATGTTGAAGTTCCATCCCTTCGTCCCACCGATGTGCTTGTACGTGTCGAAGCCTGTGGCATCGTACCGAACTTGGCGAACATCCTCACTGCATTCGACGAAGTGGCACCCAACGGCTCGCTTCCGCCGTTGCCAGCGGTATTCGGACTGGACGCTGCCGGCGTAATCGAAGCCAAGGGTGATCAGGTGAGAGGGATGAACGTCGGCGATCGCGTCTACGTGAACCCTGCTCGCTACTGTGGGGCCTGCCGGGCGTGCCGTGCTGGCCGAACGGCGCACTGCGAGTACTACCTCTTTAACGGCTACTTCGGATTTACGCCCAAGTCCCGCGAGATGGTGTCCGACTACCCGCATGGCGGCTTGTGTGAGTACCTGGCTGCTCCGCAGTACAGTCTCGTCGCACTTCCCGACAGTGTGTCGTTTGAGGAAGCGTGCCGATTCGGGTACCTCGGGACCGGATTCCGGGCGCTGAAGAAGGCAGGGGTCAAACCCGGCGATGTTGTGCTCGTCAACGGAGTCAGTGGAACTCTCGGACTGGGCGTCGCGCTGTTGACGCTTGCCATGGGGGCTGGACTCATCATCGGGACCGGTCGTGATGCAGCCAAACTCGAACGGGTGAAGGAAATCGCACCCGACCGAATCGCGGTGTATACCAAAGCGGAGGCAACACAGAGTCTCGCCGACTACGCGGCAGAGCTCACTGACGGAGTCGGTGTTGACACGGTGGTCGACTGCCTGGCCAACGGAAGTCCCGCCGAGCCGTTTCTCGAGGCACTCGCTGCACTCGGCCGCGGGGGCTCACTCGTCAATATCGGAGCGGTTGGCGGTGCCGTCCCGATCACGATGCATGAGCTCATGGAGCGAGAGCAGCACATCTACGGTTCAATCTGGTTCACCACCGAACAGGCAGAAGAGATGGCAGCCCTCGCCGCGACCGGGTTGCTCAACCTGAGCCACCTCGAGCACAGAGTATTTCCCCTCGAGAAGGTCAATGAAGCAATTCAAACGGTCGTTAAGAAGGGCAATGGCGGTTTCGACAACTTCGTGGTGAACCCCCAACTCTGACGATCATCTCGGGCCATGCCGACAGGTGATGTCGTCAAGCAGGGAACGAGTCGGAGTGCCGCCGACCGTCGGTCGAAAAGGCCGTGAGGACACAATCGCTCTACTGCTGCGCAAGCAGTGATCACACTCCACGAATAAGGAGATCGCAGTGGAATTCAAGAATGACGGCTTCTTGCATCGGTCGGTCAAGCGCGACGATGGGACGTCGATCGCTTATACCAGCAAGGGCGACGGGCCGATGGTCCTCATGGTTCACGGTTTCCCGGAAAGCTGGTACTCGTTTCGCCACCAGATCGACGCGCTCGCTGAGGCAGGTTACTCGGCGGTCGCTATCCACCTCCGTGGATATGGCAACTCGGATAAGCCCACCAGTGGCGATTCGTACATCAGTCGTGAGACCGCGGCGGATGTGATCGCTGTCATCGATGACGCAGGATCCGAGCAAGCAGTCTTGATCGGGCACGACGTGGGGGCTGTAGTGGCGCAGAAGGCCGCCCTACTCTATCCGGACAGGATTTGCGGCCTGGTTCTCCTAAGCGTCCCCACGCTGCATCCATTCCCTGCAGACCCCCTCGAAGTCATGAAGAGCGTCTACCCGGACAATCTCTTTTACATGGATTACTTCCACGACGTCGAGACCGCCAGTCGCGAACTGGAGTCGGATATTCCGCGGTTTCTGAAGTTGGCCTTCCACTGGCTGTCGGGAACGCACCCGGACGACGACAGCATGCTGGTTAGACCGGCAGGTTCGCAATCTCTCCTCTCAGGACTTGAAGAGCCCAGCTCTTTGCCTGACTGGCTCAACGACGACGACTTCCAGTTTTTCGTCGACGAACTCACGGCAGGGGGATTGACGGGGCCGGTGAGCGCGTACCCGGCAGTTACTCTGGACCACTATGACCTTGCGGAGTACGCAAGCCAGCAGATTGAAGCCCCCACCATGTTTGTTGGTGGGGATCGCGATTCGTCGCGAGCGCTGTTCGGCTACGACTCCTTTGCCGAGCCCCTCTCGCGATGCACTGACCCTCGTGGCGCACATATCCTTCCGGGTATCGGCCATTGGATTCAGCAGGAGGCACCGGACCAAGTAAGTGCCCTTGTGCTCGAATTCCTCGACGAAATCAAACTCCCCACGTAAGTCGATCGCGTCTCGCCTCCGGTTGCACCAGGAGGTCCGTGATCATTACCGCCACTCTCGCTTTCGTGACCTGTGCGCCTTGTCGGTGCAGTCGGGACAGATGAGCTAGGTAAGACACATAGCCGTATAGCGAGCCAGGAACCGGCAAACGCCGCCTACATCTCCCTTCGCCACTGACGCGGCGCTGGTGAGGTTTGGCGCGGGCGAACAACACATTCGGAGTGATCGAGGGCGGCCCCATTCCATAGTGGTGGCATCGATGGGGTGTACGCGCAGGCAGAGAGTAACCGCCCTGCGCTCGCGACCGGGCAGAAGTTGGCCGTGCGCGACTCCGTGGATCGCGACGTCCGCTGCCTCGTTAGCCGAGGGCCGGGATGACGCGGGAAGAGGCCGACGCGCGGCTATCACCCCGTGCAGGTCGCCCTCGACATCGAGGAGCCACGGACCACGATGGCTCGCTATCCGGTCCTCGGCAGCGCGAGAACCTCCAGCCACGGAATCGAGGCGAAATGGCGCTGAAGTCAGACCTATTCTTCGCACACCGAAAAGAATCGTGCAGCCAGGCCATGAATGAAACCCGCCAATCAAGAGCAGAGGCCCGACCAGACTCTTCTGGACCCGACTTCGTCATCGAGGTACTAACAGAACCAACGAGCAGATTCGACCGGATCTGGGTCCAGCGGGCACTCGTCATCTGCCGCTACCTCGACACTGTCCACTCTCTATCCACCTCCAGTCGCGCTGTCGTCGCTTTCGCCATCATGTGGGCCCCGTATGGCGGATCCGCCCCAGAAGACCTCCTCGTGACCTTCGGAGTGAATAGGGCCAGGTTCTTGGAGCTCCTCGCGACAGCGCTCAATCCCAATCATGTCGAGCAACAAACTGTTCAAGACGCCAAGTCTGGCCTGTACAACGACCTGCTACAAGCCTGGAACAGATGCGGAACCCCGAGAATTCTGCAGTCGGTGGCAGCCTTTCCCCTGACGACTGGGCCTTCGAGATCGTAGGAGACGAGGCGTGTGGATCTCGACTCAACGACGCACAGGAGTTGCCCGACGATTCAGTCTTGTACGTGATGGGCTGGTCATGGTGATTAGCGGGCAGTCGTGGGGTTGGCCTTGGTCGGAGACTGCAATTCGTGGCACGTGGCGGTCTCGCATTGGAATATCTAACGCTTGCTAAGTAGTCTGTGGGCGGGCGTGGGCTTGAACCCTCTAGCACTGACCCATGCAGCGTCACGGTGACGCGTAGGCGTCAGGACCCGCCGTCGGCCGGTGCGCCTGAGATCACATCCCACGGAGGAAGATAATGAGAGCAGTACAACTCGTCGCATCGGTCGGACTGACGGGGATACGCATCTCCGACATACCCGAGCCTGAACATGTCGATGATCTGGTTGTAGTGGATCTCTACGCAGCTGGAGTGTCCTATCCGGACCTGCTCCAGTGCACCGGCAGTTACCAGGTGGTTAAACCCTTGCCGTCAATCCTAGGAGTTGAAGGCGCCGGCACTGTGCGGTCGGCTCCGGAGCGAACCGGGTTGAGTGTCGGACAGCGAGTGGCAGTTCTGTGCTTTGACGGATCATGGCAGCAGACAGTTGCCGTGCATCCGAATATGGTTTTTCCGCTTCCAGATTCGGTATCGATCGCCGCCGGCGCGGGCTTCCTCATGAACTACCTCACCGTGCACTTCGCGCTTGACGAGCGAGCCCACTTCCACGAAGGCGAGAGCATTCTCGTGCATGGTGCCGCCGGTGGCGTTGGCACCGCAGCATTGCAGGTCGCGTCTGCACTGGGCCTCGAGACATGCGCAGTGGTCAGCAGCGAGGACAAGGCGCTCGTCGCGAAGGCAAACGGCGCCAGGCATATTGTCCTCGCTGACGGATTCAAAGACGAGGTCCGAAAGCTGACTGGAGATCGAGGCGTCGATATTGTCCTCGACCCGGTTGGCGGCGACCGCTTCACCGACAGCTTGCGCTGTCTCGCAACCAATGGCCGCGCCGTGGTACTCGGCTTCGCTGCGGGTGACATCCCAACGGTCAAGGTGAACAGACTGCTCTTGAAGAACATTTCTGTGGTGGGCGCCGGATGGGCCGAATACGTCCGCGAGCACCCGGACTACCTCGCACGACAGTGGGAGAAGCTCCAGC
Organism: Rhodococcus sp. T2V; assembly: GCF_029269925.1. Classification (NCBI taxonomy): domain Bacteria; kingdom Bacillati; phylum Actinomycetota; class Actinomycetes; order Mycobacteriales; family Nocardiaceae; genus Rhodococcus; species Rhodococcus sp. T2V. Next base: position 2,852 of record NZ_JARJBD010000096.1, on the reverse strand, counting down.
CTTTGCTGGCTTCAGGGGTGATGCAGGTTCCCGAGCCGACCGTCTATGCAATCGACGACGCTGTCGAGGCCCTTGCTTCGATAGAAGACCGTCGCGCCACGGGAAAAGTCGCACTCAACCTGCGATAACGGCCCAGAGCTGCGCAGGAACCAAGCCCACCAAACTCGCCGAGCGCATCGCTATTGGCTGCTGACCTCACGTTGCCCAGGTTTGGCATCGATGCACGGACAAACTTAACAGGAAGGCGCAATCACATGAACAGTGATACTCGGTCCGTCGTAGAAACCCGTCGTTCTCAACAACTTCCGGACAGTGCTGCAGAAACCCTGGAGCACCTCCTTGCCGTGCGAGTGAGCTACCGCTCGTTCCATCCCGATCCGGTCGCCGAGGACACGCTCGACCGGATCCTTCGAACGGCCCAGTTGACAGCGTCATGGTGCAACAGCCAATCCTGGAAAGTCGCGATCACACGCGGAGTAGGGACCGATCGGCTTCGCGCCGCCCTCACCGACGCAGCGATTAGCGGTGGGGCTGAGGAAACGGACATTCCTTTCCCCCGAGAGTATCGGGGCGTACACCGCGACCGCCGCCGCGAGAGCGGATTCCAGCTCTACAACGCGTTGGGGATTGAGCGCGGAGATCGCACCCGCCAGATGCAGCAGACACTGGAGAATTTCAACTTCTTCGGCGCGCCTCATGTCGCGATCATTCATACCGACGAGGCTTTGGGTCCCTATGGTGCGGTGGATTGTGGAGGCTACGTGAGTACTTTCCTGCTCACTGCGGCGGCACACGGTGTCGGAACAATCGCACAGGCGGCACTTGCGATGTACCCGAGTGTGCTGAGGGAGCAGCTGGACCTACGGGAAGATCGCACCATCGTGTGTGGAATTTCCTTCGGTTACCCCGATATCGAGCACCCAACTAACAGCTATAGGACCACACGTGCACCGATTGACCAGGTCATCGACTGGATCGACAGCTGATGCCTGAATTCTCGAACGACGACTATCGGGTAAGTACTGAACGCCACGGTCGGGTGTTTCTAATCCGAATGGAGCGCCCGGACAAGCGGAACGCTGTGGACGCGGCGATGACTGCAGGCCTTGATGCTGCGTTCAATGAACTGGACGACGACCCTGACCTCTGGTGCGGAGTACTGAGCGGTGGGGATGATGTCTTTTGCGCTGGAACGGATCTTGCGGCTGGTCCAGGGGCTCCGACCGTCCGCGGCGGCAGGTACGGGGTGATCTCGAGAAGGCGAACCACACCGTTGGTCGCAGCAGTGGAGGGCTCCGCCTACGGTGGAGGATTCGAGCTTGTCCTGACGTGCGACATAGTGGTAGCCAGCCATTCCGCTCGATTCGCGCTACCGGAAGTCACTCACGGTGTAGTTGCCAACGCTGGCGCACGATTTCGTGGTCAGCCCGCGCTATCGCCCCACCTTGCCAAAGCGCTCCTTCTCACCGGTCGGCCGTTCGGTCCCGACCGAGCGCAGTCGGTCGGACTCGTGCACGAAGTCGTTGCTGCCGGCCACGCCGAGGAGGCAGCGCTGGCGACGGCTGCCCAAATCGCAGCTAACTCCCCGGTCGCGTGCAAGCGACACTGCGGGCGGTGGAAGCAACGCTGCATGACGGTGATGAGCGTGGATGGGAACTGACTGCTGAAGCCGAGTCGCGAGCTACCGCATCAGCGGACTTTCGGGAAGGAATTAATGCGTTCCTGGAGAAGCGCCGACCTGCCTGGAGCGGTCGATGAGCCAGGCCGCACGTGTGGGCCTATCGATGGAGTCGGGCTGAGGAATCGGTGAGCGCTCGGATCGTTGTCGGTGCTCACCGCTTCGCGTCGGGAAGCTCGTTAAGAGCGTGTCTCATGTGGGTGAAGTGATGTGTGGGACATAATGCGACGCGTGTAGACGGGTTGTCACTGAGGTTGGTTCCGGATGCGTTGTGGGAGATAGCTGAACCATTGATTCCACGTTTGTCGCCCGCGCCGCAGGGAGGTGGTTGTGCGCCGGCGGACGATCGGGCGCTGTTCACCGCGATCGTGTACGTGCTCACCAGCGGATGTGCGTGGCGGCACCTGCCGCCTTCATGCGGGGGACCGTGCCGACCGCGCATCGACGGATCAGTGCCTGGGTGTGGGATGGGGTGTTCGTGAAGCTCCATCTCGAGGTGCTCGATCGGCTCGCTAGCGCGGGCGAACTCGACTGGACGGCAGCGATCCTGGACGCGGCAAGCGTGCGGGCGAAAATGGGGGCTCGCTGACCGGTCCTAGCCCGGTCGACCGTGGCAAGAAGGGCTCGACGATGCGCGTCCTGTTCGAAGCAAATAGAATCCCACTGGTCGTGTGCGTGACCGGGCGAACACCCTTGGGCATCACGATGCTGCAACTATTGGTGGCAGCGATTCCGGCAACGAAGTCTCGGCGCGGGGAAAGCTTCGTGCCGACGAGGGTTACGACTACGACATTCACCGGTGTGGTTGGTCTATGGCAGAAGGGAACCGTGATGCGGTCCTGGCTACTCGAACTTCGGGTGGCTGCACTTCGGCAAGTCCCAGGACTGAGTTCGCTGTCCGGGTACACCGAGCTCGGGGGAGGGGCGTTGGACCCTCGAGGAGGCTATCCCCCGTATGGTGCCGGCTCCGGTTCCGGTCATGTCGGCCGCATTGTTCGCGCGATTCGCCTCCCGACAATCGGATTCGCCGACGATGAAGGCGGTGTCGGCGCTACGTCAGCAATTCGATGGACATCAGGTTCGAACTTTGGAGGTACAGAAGTGATCAGGTTGGGTTACAAGGCGTCTGCGGAGCAGTTCGGTCCGCGGGAGTTGGTGGAGCTGGGTGTGCTGG
>NZ_JARJBD010000095.1:0-39188 GCF_029269925.1 Rhodococcus sp. T2V | reverse complement strand
TCCACTCCGAGGCACACCTCATCGTAACGCAAACCCCACTAACTGAACGGTATTGAATCTAAATGCCGTCTACTTACTGGCCCTTGCCGATTGGAGTGCGTTGATCCGCTCCTTAAGTGGCCGGAGTGGATCAACGACCGCACGAGGTAGTGATCGAGGTTCCGGAATCTGAGGGCGATGCCACGCAAATGCTCGAGCCTTCCATAGGCGAGGATCTCGCACGATGTCTCCAGAGGCGGCGCCCGAGTTGCGCCAACTCCTCCAGCCCCAAGGGTGGGCCGGTTCGGATTCGTTTGAGGCACTTGAACATCGCTGGCTTCCCGCTTGCTCGTTGCTGTCGGTCGTATGCGGTGATCACATCCTGGTAGCACCGGGCGGTAACCTCCACCCGGATCAGCAACCGCATCCGTGGACTGCTCACCGGCATCCATCCCGCCCTCGAGCGGGGCACTCGGTCCCCGAATCAGCCACCCCGCAGTCCTTGAGATCCTGTCCCGCTTCGGCGGTCCGTCCGGGATCCGGAACGCCGGCAGACACCGAATCACCACCATTGCGGTCAAACACGCGCCACGCATGGCGAATCACCACCATTGCGGTCAAACACGCGCCACGCATGGGTGCCCGCCTGACCGAGGACATCTTCGCCGCCCTCGGCGCCCAGACGGTTACAGTGCCGGAAGCACAGCCGCCGAGATCGTTCCACCGAAACTCGCCGACTCGCTGAAAGAGACACTGCAGCAACACACGATCATTGCCGAGGACGTGGAGAGGATGCTCGATGAACACCCTCTTTCCCGGGTCCTGACCTCGATGCCCGGCATCGGCGTCAGGACCGCTGCACGCATCCTCATTGAGGTCGGTGACGGCTCGGGCTTCGCGACGGCCGGTCACCTCACCGCCTACGCCGGCATCGCACCGGTCACCCACCGATCCGGCTCCTCGATCCGCGGCGAACACCCAGCCCGCACCGGCAACCGGAAACTCAAAGGCGCCTTGTTCCTGTCGGCGTTCGCGGCCCTGCACGACCCGACGGGCCGCGCTTACTGCGACCGCAAACGCGCAGAAGGCAAGAAACACAACGTCGCCCTGATCTGCCTGGCCCGACGCCGCTGCGACGTGCTCTACGCGATGCTCAAGAGCAAGTCTCTATATCAGCAGCCAGCCCCGGCAGCCGCCTGAAACCGAAACGACCCGGACCCTGGGTACGACACCAGTTTCAATCGGACCCAGCAAATGGGGCGACCAACTACCGGCAGGGCACCCCGAAGACGCCGTCGACGGAAACGTTCTCCCTGGCTTCCCTGACACTGTTGCGAGCGACTTCGTCGATGGAGAGATTCTTCTGCTCCGCGAAGGCCCTGGCCTCTCGGTCCATCTCTTCAAACGTGGTTACGGGGTTGAAGCAAACCAGTAGGTTGATCGCGTCTCATAGGTGGCGGGAACCGATTCGTGCGGGTCGCTGCTTCCGCAGCCGACGAGAAGCAGCACTCCGAGGAGAACCAATCCTGATTTCACACCGCTGAGTGTGGCAGACAGTCCGCGTCGCTTGACCGAGGACATAGGGACACCCCCCGCCGAGTTGTACAAGTCGGGAGAGCCGTCATCACCCCGGGTTGATGTTCTCGAAACTGGGATGCATTCGGCAGGCAAGAACGGGCACGCCCACTTCGCATTCGAAGGTGTTAAAGCGCGATGGTCTGGGGTACCGCGGGGATATCGAGGTCGACAATCGGCCGCCCGGCAAGCTTGGGCCCTGTGGTATGAAGATGACAACGCACCACACCACCGTTGTCCAGGACGAACGGCTCCGGCACATCGCTACTACAGATGTCCAGCGCGAGGGGGCAACGCGTGTGGAACCGGCATCCCGACGGCGGGTCTGCGGGATTGGGAACGTCGCCGCGCAGAATGATCCGCTGCCTCGTTCGTTGCACATCAGGGTCAGGCACCGTCACCGCCGATAACAGTGCGTGCGTATACGGGTGCTTGGGCGCGTCGTAGACGTCACCGGCCGACCCGATCTCAACCACCTCGCCCAGGTACATGACGGCTATCCGATCACTGGCGTGCCGAACGAGCCCGGGGTTGTGCGCGATCAACAGATACGCGACCCCCAACTGACGTTGAAGTTCCTCAAGGAGGTTGATGACCTGTGCCTGGGTCGAGACGTCGAGTGCCGAGATCGGTTCATCGAGAATGATTAGCCGCGGCTCTACCGTCAATGCGCGAGCGATCGCCATCCTCTGCAGCTGGCCGCCGGACATCTCGCGCGGGTACCGGTCGAGGTGCGAGGCCGATAGACCGACCAGCGGCATCAGCTCCCGCAGTCGCGTCATGGACTCTTTCTGGCTCTGACCTCGGTGGACCTGGAGCGGCTCGCTCACGCTGACTCGCAAGGGCAGAAGCGGATTGAAGGCGGCGAACGGATCCTGGAACACCGTCTGCACGCCTGCACGCATGGTGCGCAGTCCCTTGCCGCGACGCTTGGTCACATCTTCGCCGTCAAAGCGTACGACCCCGTCGGTAGAATCGATCAGTCGCATGGCGAGGCGGCCCAGCGTCGACTTCCCCGACCCCGACTCACCAACCAGCCCTAAGGTTTCGCCAGGGTAGATTTGCAAACTGACGTTGGCAACAGCCTGCACCTCCGCGCGTACTCGTTGCAGGATCCCTTGTCGCACAGGGAATACCTTCGAGACGTGCTTCAACTCGATCAGTGGCACGGTCGCAGCTGACTCCATACTTGCGGACCTCATCGGGCGTCCATCCTCATCACTTCCTTGGTTCGTACGCAACGAGAGCTACGATTGGGTGCGGCGGTGACAAGCGGCACGTCCACTTGACATTCCGGCCCAGCAAATTCGCACCGGGATGCGAACCGACATCCTCCCGCTAGTTCCGAGAACTGCGGAACCTGGCCTGGGATCACAAACAGCGGTGACCGTGGTGCAGCACCCTCTGGCATGGCCCGCAGCAAACCCCTGGTATAGGGATGGCTCGGGGCGCGGAAGACGTCGCTGACGCTGCCCTCTTCGACGATCTGCCCGGCATACATCACCGCGATGCGATCACAGATGTCGGCCACCACGCCCAGGTCGTGGCTCACGAACAGGATCGACATCTTGAGTTCGGAACGTAGTTCGCGCAGAAGTTCGAGGATCTGAGCCTGGACGGTGACATCGAGGGCGGTGGTCGGCTCGTCGGCAATCAACAACTTCGGCCGACAGACCAGGGCCATCGCGATCATGGCGCGCTGCCGCATTCCCCCGGAAAACTCATGCGGGTAGGAGTCCGCTCGCCGCGGCGGAATCCCAACCAGTTCCAGTGTCTCGCGCATTCTGACCGAGGCCTCGCGACTCGAGATGTTCTCGTGCCACCGCACGACCTGAGAGATTTGATCGCCGACCGTCATCGCCGGATTCAGGCTCGACATCGGGTCCTGGAAGATCATCGCGATGCCGCTGCTGCGTAGCGCGGACATCTCATCGAAGTTCAGCGACAGGAGGTCTCGGCCTTCGAAGTTGATCGATCCTCCGATGACCCGTGCGGGCGGCGATGGCAACAGTCGCATGATCGACAGGGAGGTGACGGTCTTGCCAGATCCGCTCTCGCCTACGAGACCGAGCGCCTCGCCTTCGCCGATGGAGAACGACACATTGTCCAGAATCTGCGTCCGGTCGGTACCGGACCCCATCTCGATCGCGAGTCCCTCCACCCGCAGAAGTGGCTCCTTCTCGCGGCGAATCTGTTCGTCGGCCACCGCGGTCGTGGAGTGGCTTGCCCGCTGTACCGTCGTTAGCCCCAATTGCGCGGAGCGCTTCGGCGGTGTCGATGCGCCCAGGGCCGACCGCAATCCTTCACCCACCTCGTTGAAGGCGACGACGGTCAGGACGATGGCTAGGCCAGGTGCCATCATGCTCCAAGGCTGGGTGAGCATCGATTCATTCGCGCGGCTCAGCATTGTGCCCCAACTCGCGGTTGGTGGCTGCACACCGAGGCCGAGGAAGCTCAGGCCGGCCTCCATGAGAACCGCGAACCCGAGAGACAGAGAAACTTGCACGATGAGCGGCGACGCCACGTTCGGCAGAAGATGTCTCCACACGATCAACCGAGTCGGCGCACCGAGTGCATGCGATGCATCGATGAAGACTTCCTCGCGGACAGCGAGGGCTTGACCCCTGACCAGTCGTGTGAATCCGGGGAGTAGCGTGATCGCCATCGCAACGCCGGCGTTTCGCAAGTTGGGCCCTAGCATGCTGACGATCGCGATGGCGAGTACCAGCGCCGGAAGGCTGAGTAGGCCGTCCATCACTCGCATTACGACCGCATCCAACCTTCCGCCCACATATCCGGCGATGAGCCCGACGGGCAGTGCTAGCACCATGGCGGAGAGAACGACGAGAAAGCTGAAGGTCAAACTCACCCGCCCGCCGACCAGGATCCTGCTGAGGACGTCTCGACCGAGATCGTCGGTTCCCAACCAATGTGTGCTCGACAGCCCCGAGAACGGACCAATGCTCAGTTGCGCGTCAGGGTCGTACGGCGCGATGAGCCCGCCGAACACGCACGCCAGAATGATCAGCACCAAGATGACCGTCCAGGCCATGGCCGACCGGTCGCGGCGATAGCGGCGCGCCATCTGGCCTAGGACACTGGACCCGCCCACCTTCGACGTCATGCTGCCCTCACCTTCGGGTTGAGATAGCCGTATGTGATGTCCACGATGAGATTCGCGATGCAATGAGCTACCACGAAGAGCAGCACTGTGGCTTGGATCACCGGTACGTCCATGTTGCCGACCGCAACGATGATGTATGTTCCGACACCGGGAATGCTGAAGATTCGCTCGACGATGACCGTCGAACCGAGAATACTGCCGACCAAGATTCCCAGCACAGTCACCGCAGGGATTGCAGAGTTCTTCAACGCATGGCCGACGACCACCTGGCGCGTGTCTCCACCTTTGGCCCACGCGGTCCGCACGAACGGCGACCGCATTGTGTCGGTCAGGCCCGCCCGCAACTGACGTGACACGATGGCCACTCCGGCCGCCGCAAGAGCTACCGCAGGCATGATGATTCCCGTGAACCAGCCGAGCGGGTCCTCTGAGAACGGCGTGTATCCGTACGGTGGCAGCCACCCGAGTCGCACGGAGAAGATCGAGATGAGCACCATGCCGATCCAAAACGGTGGCATCGCCACCACGACGCTGGTGCTGAACATCAGCCCACGATCCAGCAGTCCTCCCGGGCGTAGGCCACCGAGGATGCCAAAAAGCAACGAGAGGGGGATCACGATCGCGAACACCGCTGCCGCGAGGCTGGTCGTCGCCGGGAGCCGTTCGATGAGTTCCTCACTCACGGGGCGCTTGGTGTACAACGACGAACCGAAGTCGAGCTGCACAGCGCCCTTGAGCCAAGTGCCGTACTGGACCAGAAACGGATCGTTCAGGTTCAGCTCTTCACGAATCTCCGCGATCGTTTCGGGGGAGGCGTCGCTGCCTCCGGCAATCGTTGTTGCTGCATCTCCGGGGATAAGTGCCACCAAACTGAACACCACGAATGACATGGCGAACAGCAAGGGAACCGAAACCAACAGACGCCTTGCGATCATCTGAAACACAAGTCGGTACCTTCCACGTTCTGGCTGACGAACCCTCCCACCACCGCCGACGGGAGGGTTCGATCGCAACCGAGCCCATCCAACCGGCGTTGACCCAGAGCGTCATCGGCCTAATTGCTTACCAACAACTGATCGAGATTTGCGAAGCCCTGCGCGTCGAATGTGGGCTCATTGGTGACTCGAGTCTTATTCCAGGCCTGCACATTTGGATACGTGACTACCGGAATGATGTCGGCGTTATCGGCAATGAGCCTGCCGGCTTCGTCGTAGGCAGCCTTTGCCGCAGGATCATCCAAGGCCAAACTCGCCGAGGGGGCGAGCGCCTCCATGACGTCGTCGCGCTTGACGCCACACAAGGCCTGGAGGCCGTTGAAGTACTGACTGAAAAGCTGATAGTTAGGCGCTGTCCCCACCGTGAAAACAAGCATGGCTCCGGGCTTTTGGGGCACCATGAAGCCGCTGTAGACATCCCGCTCGGCCGAGATCGTGCTCGAGATGCCGACTTCCTCCAATTGCCTCTGCAACGTCTCTGACTCCACCGCGAGGTTGATAGTGGCAGGGTAGACCAGCGGGAAAGAAGGATCACTCACCCCGGATTCGGCCACAAGCTTTTTCGCTGCATCTGCGTCGTACTTGACAATATTCTTCAACTCCGGATCAAACAGAGCGGTGCCCTCAGGAATCATGCCGTAAGCAGGCTCGGCGAGTCCTCCATAGGCGAGTTCACTGAACCGCTCGCGGTCGATCCCGAGCTGGACCGCTTGGCGGAAGTCCGCGTTGTCGAACGGCGCCTTGGCGGTGCACATGTTGAGGAAAATGTTGGTACTGTTGAGAACTTTCGACGAATACTTCTTGTCAGCGTCAACCGCCGCAGCGCTGTTCGGAGAGACGAAACTCGCGAAGTCCAACTGCCCCGACAACAGGCCGTTGGCCTGTTGCGGTCCGATAGGCGCATTGACCAGGTCGACGCCGGCGAGCTTGATGTTCTCGGCGTCCCAATACTTCTCGTTCTTCCGGACCGAAAGACGCTGCCCAACTGCATACGAATGCACCGTGAACGGTCCGGCACCGATCGGATTGGTATTGATCCCGTCAGGGTCCTCCGCGATCTGTTTCGGGGACACCATCACACCGGCGACCGACGTGAGATCGGAGTAGAGCAGGCCTGCGAGCGGCTTGCTCAACGTGGCGACGGCGGTGAGCGGATCGACGACCTCGACGTTGTCGAGAACCTTGATTCCCGCCCCCTGCCCTCCTTTGGCCTGCGGCGTCAGCGGCTCACGGAGCCGTAGAAGATTGATCCTGATCGCTTCGGCGTCGAACGGCGTACCGTCGCTGAACGTGACGCCCTCGCGCAGCGAGATCTTCACCCTCGTCGGATCGACAATCTCAACTGACTTGGCCATCCATGGCGTCACCGAGCCGTCCTGGTTGTAGCGCAGCAGCGAGCCCTGAATGAGCTTGTAGTACACCATCTCGTGGAACCCGTTGGCCTTCGCGGGATCCAAGTTGATGCCCTGTACGGACATGAGATAGCCGTACTTCAGGATGCCGTTGGCCGAAGCGCCTCCCCCTCCTGAGCCGCACGCACTCAACGTCACGGCGACCAGTAAGACAGCCATCACAGTTCTCACCGAGCGCATACTCCGATGCATACTCTTGTCTCCAATGTTCCGAGCTCGCAACCTGACGGGAGAAGATAGACGTCGCACTCGATCGCAAACACCTGAGATCGGCGGCACCTCAGTGCGATTCCATCTCGGGATAGCTCAATTCGACGCCACCGAAGTCGAGTCCCCCGTCGGCCAGGGTCTTGGTCACGATGTTCGCGAAGAGGGGTTGTGGCACGAGGCATCCCGCACAGGCATCTGGCCCGGCCTCGACCGAAATCCGTAGCCCGGGGCCATCGGCTTCGACGATCAGTGCATATCCATCGCTCTCGAGCGGACCCCGGAGATCGGCCAGCAGTTCCCGTGCTCTTGTCACATCGACGTCATTCATCGTCTGATTCCCATCTTTCCGATTTCGCTACTGCGTACTCACACGACGCCAAGACACGTCAGTGTCAATGACCATTGATTTCTCATGCCGAAGACGTTCCGTGAACCGGGTTCGGGACTTCACCGATCCACAACCCCGCGTCGAAGTGGCAGATGTTGTGTCCGTGTTCGCCGACCCTGGCTGGATGGATGCTTGACGTTCGGCCATTTGGCTGGGTCCTCCTGCGTTCAGCATCATCGTGAAATGGCCGGCCTCAGGACCACAAGTCAGAGAACTCGCTGATCAACTCTGCCTTCTTCTTGACGCCCACGACCGCCTTGACCCGTTCCCCTCCTCGGAACACCAGCATCGAGGGCAGCGAGAGGATCCCGAACTGGGTGGCGATTTCTGGGTTTGCGTCGATGTCGACCGTCGCAACGGTGACCTTGTCCCCGTAGGCGTGCGCGATCTCGTCAATGATCGGAGTCAGCGTCTTGCACGACCCACACCAAGGCGCCCAGAATTCGACTATCACCGGCTTCTCGGACTGCAGGACGTCCTGGGCAAAGCTCTGATCAGTGACCGGCTGGGTAGGCATCCCAATGCCACCTCTCGTTTCTATCTCGTGGCTTCGGTGACCGTGGCCATTGCCAATTCGGTCAGCTGGGGGTTGTCCGATAGGTAGTGCTGGGCATCGAGGGCTGCTGCGCAGCCGGATCCAGCTGCCGTGATGGCCTGTCGGTAGGTGTGATCCACCAGATCGCCGGCCGCAAAAACGCCTGCCAGATTCGTACGGGTCCCGACCCCAGCCAAAACGTAGCCGTTCTCGTCGAGATCGACTTGGCCACGAACCAACTCGCTGCGGGGGTCGTGCCCGACCGCGATGAACAGGCCGGCAACCGCAAGGTCACTTTCGGCACCGGTCTTGGTGTTCCGCACACGCAGGCCACCGACCGACGTCTTGCCGTGGATCCCGGTCACCTCTGAGTTCCACGCCCAGCGGATCTTCTCATTGGAACCAGCACGATCGGCCATGACCTTGCTGGCGCGCAGCGAATCGCGACGGTGGATCACCGTCACCGACGAAGCGAACCGACTGAGGAAATCGGCCTCTTCCATGGCCGTGTCGCCCCCTCCGACCACCGCGATGTCTTTGCCGCGGAAGAAGAATCCGTCACAGGTAGCGCACCAGGACACGCCACGGCCGGATAATTCCTCCTCGCGGGCGACTCCGAGTTTGCGGTAGGCCGAACCCATTGCCAAGATCACTGCCGAGGCGGTGTACTGCGCTCCCGGAGTTTTCACCGTCTTGACCGGCCCGGTCAGTTCGACCTCGATGACGTCATCCTGGACGAGCTCTGCACCGAACCGCACGGCTTGGTCCCGGATCTTCATCATTAGTTCTGGTCCGGTTACATCTACGGCAGAGCCGGGAAAGTTTTCAACCTCAGTGGTATTCATGAGAGCGCCTCCGAACTGGCTGCCCTCGAGTACCAGTGGCTCCAGGCTGGCCCGAGCCGCGTACAGTCCTGCGGTATAGCCCGCCGGACCGGATCCGATGATGATCACGTTGCGATGGTTGTTCATGATGCTCTCTGCTCGCTTCCGATTCCGAACCTCTCAGGCCCAGAGGTTGACCCTCAACGGCGCCTCGGTCAGGGCAATGATCTCCTCGGGGGTGAACCCGGGAGCCATGTCGCGCAGGACGAACCCGTCCTCGTCTCGTTCGATGACGGCCAGATCGGTGACGACCAAGTCCACACAGCGGGTGTCGGTGTGGGCGTGCTGACACTGGCTGACCAGTTTGGGCTGGCCGTTGCGCTCCGTGTGCCGCATCGCGATGATCAGCTTTCCGGGGTTGACGGTGAGGTCCATGGCTCCGCCGATGGCGCCGCCGCCCATCTCGCGCGTGGTCCAGTTGGCAAACGAGCCGTCGGGCTGTACCTGAAAGGCGCCGAGGATCACGGCATCCAGGTGCCCACCTCGGGCCATCTCGAAGGCGGACACGCTGTCGAACACCGACGCTCCAGGACCGAAAGTGACCGGCTCACCGCCTGCATTGAAAGCGTCCATGTCGGCCTGGTCGAGAGGCGGGCGGTCCTGGTAGCCCAAAGCACCGTTCTCCGCGTGCAGGACAATGTCACGTTCGGTGATGTAATCGGAAACTTGGGTCGGCAGGCCGACTCCAAGGTTCACGTAACTGTGCTCAGGCAGAAGTGCTGCAATCCGTGCGCCCATCTCACTAGGGGCCCACCCGACCTTGCCGCCGTACTGTCGTCGCTCGTCATTGTCCCGTGTGGGCGGCCAGGTTGCGGCACGCGGTTCGCTGCTCTCGACCACTCGATCCACGAAGATTCCAGGTAGATCGACCTCTGCCGGGGACAGTTCGCCTACCTCGACGACCTTGTCGACCTGGACGATCGTTGTCTTGGCCGCCTTGGCGAAGCTAGGTCCGAGGTTCTGACTCGCTCCAAGAAAGGCGACGTTGCCCGCCCTATCGGCAACGGCGGCGTAGATCAAGGCGAAATCGAGGTGTAGCGGGTGCTCCAACACGTAGTCGCGATCGAAAGTGCGCTTTTCCTTACCTTCGGCCAAGGTGGTCGTGGCTCCGACCGGGCTATAGAAGGGCCCGATACCGGCGCCAGCGGCGCGTAACCGCTCCACCAGAATCCCTTGCGGGACCAGTTCTATGTCCAGCTTCACAGCACTCACGCGCTCGGCGGAGGGAGCCTTACCGCCCGCACGGGCCGAGAAGGACGCTACGAGCTTGCTCACGCGTCCAGCCTTGACGAACGCTTCTGGAAGAAAGGCGTCAACGCCTGTCCCACCCAACGAATTGGTCACCAATGTCAGGTCACGCACGTCGCGACCGGCCGCGGCCGCGATCAGGTGGGTCGGAAAGCCATGGCTGACACCAAAACCCGACACTCCGACGGCGTCGCCGTCCTTGATGTCCGCGACGGCCTCGGCGGCGCTGTTTACGACTTTGTCCATAGTCACTGTTCCTTACGTCAGTCGAAAGCGCGGCAGTGCCGTCACTGCGTCACTTGTCGGATGGAAAACGACCTCGACCGCGCTACCGATCTCGGTCCTGGACAAACAACCGTCCTCGACGATGTTGGTCATGACCCGCGGCCCCTCCGCGAGTTCGACGTATGCCACGACGTACGGCCCACATTCGGCGTACGGCCCAGCTCCCCGCCGGACGATGGTGAAGGTGTAGACAGTGCCGCGACCGGACGCCTCGAACCACTCGGTGTCGGCACTCCAGCAGTCGGGGCAGATTGCCCTCGGATACCAGACCACGACTCCGCAGTCTCGGCACCGTTTCAGCACGAGCCTGCCGGCCTTGGCTGCGTCCCAGTAATACTGGTTCTCCGGGCTGATTATCGGCGACGGGGCTGGAAGCAGGGTGGTCACGCCGCGTCCCTTCCGAGGATCAGCGTGACGCTGCCCATCCTGTTGGCGAGCGAGCCACCCGTGCCATGCGCCAGCGCGACCTCGCAATCGGGCACCTGTACAGCCGGGTGAGCCTCGCCTCGCAGCTGGCGGACCGCTTCGATCACCTTCGTGATCCCGCCACGGAAGGACGGATGGTTGTTGCATAAGCCACCGCCGTCGGTGTTGAAGGGAAGCTTCCCGTGGGGCGCCCAGAGCGCTCCGTCCAATACGAACCGGCCACCCTCGCCCTTCTCGCAAAATCCGAGATCCTCGATGGTCTCGATCACCGTGATGGTGAAGGAGTCGTAAATCGAGGCGTAGTCGATATCGCCTGCCGCGACGCCCGCCTCGCCGAAGGCCAGGGGTCCCGACCACCTGGCGCCGCTGTATGTCAGGTCCAGACGGCCATTGTCTGCATGCTTGGGTGCCTCGCCGTGACCAAGTACCGAAATGCTGTGTCGGTCTAACTGTTTGGCGATCTCGGGCGAGACAACAACGAGAGCACCACCACCGTCCGTGACGACACAACAGTCCAGACGATGCAACGGATCGCTGACCATCGGCGACTCCAAGACTTCCTCGACGGTGACTTCGCGCTGCAGGAAAGCGTTCGAGTTGAACGACGCGTGATGCGAGGCGGCGACCTTGACCTCGGCCAGCTGCGCACTCGTGGTTCCGTACTCGTACATGTGCCGTTGAGCGACCAGTGCATACTGCGCCGGGGCACTCGAAGGCCCGTAGACGTCCTCGAACATCCATTCAGGGCCTGGCGACATCCTCTCCGCAGTCACGGCCGATCGCGGTAAGCCCGCGAGAGTGATCAGCGCGACGCTCGCCTTGCCGGCAGCGATGGCAGCAGCGGCATGTCCGACATGCGACAGATAAGACGATCCACCAATCTCGGTACTATCGGCGTATCTCACGTTCCGAAGGCCCATGTACTCGATCATGGACAGCGGACCGAAGCCGGGCGCATCACCCGCACAGAAATAGGCATCGACGTCGTTCATGGTCAGCCCTGCATCTGACAGGGCCCCCAGTGCGACCTCAAGGTGCACCTGGGGAACGGACTTGTTGGCGATCGTTCGATCGGGATGCTCGTAGGCCCCGGCGATGTGGGCTCGTCGTACACTCAATTGTTTCGTCTCCACAGTCAGTTGAACTATTCGCTTAGCAGCGCCATATCCGGCAACATCGACGTCAGAACCTCGGGAGCCCACGGCGTCGAGTACGAACTGTCCGATGCCTCGAACTCCCGACCGCCAATACGGCAAGAGGGCTGGTCTCCTCGGGGTGAGTCGCGATTTCCAGCATGCTGCGACTCTCGCGCTTTCCGCGTGGCTGGCCTAACCGAGGCCGACCCGGGATCGCCGCGCCGGTGTCAGACCACGGTGTGACGAAGGGTGAGCTTCCACTCCCGGGGCATCGCCTGCGGGAACAGGCCGCGGAGCTCACCTGGATTGCCCGGTCACTGTCGACGCTCACCAGAGCGTCGGTCGTCATGTGCACCTGTTGGCGCGGGGGCCGCAGGCCGACGCCTGCAACTTCCGGCTGCCCTGCCGACGAGTGACCTCGCACTGGAGATTGACCGGCTCGAAAGAGCTTGTGTTCGTGCGCATCTTGGTGTCCGTGACGGTGTCACCGTCGTCGGCCACCCTGTTGTAACAGTCCGTCAGCGCACGGATCGTTTGGACGTCCGACAGGCGTCCGATCTCAGGTTCGATCACCGGAAATTCTTCTCCTTGGTGAGGGGCAGCCGCGAGGCCGGCGCCGAATCCGCGCCTTCGCAAGTGAGACGTGGATCTCATTCGTCGCATTTGACGCTAGCACGACCAGCCTTGCGAGCACACCCTTCCTACGACATTTCTAGACCCAATTGATATCTGTCTCATAAGGCTGGTTTTGTGAGACATGCCTGAAACGGCAGCAAGGCTAAGAAGGCCGATGACGCTCTCGCCGTGACGTTTAGCGGATGATCAGTCGTCGGCAACAGGCGAGCCGGCGATGGCACCTTCGAACGCCCACCAGTGACAGCCAAGGCAGTCGCTGCGTTCGATGCCACGCCCGCAATGCGCAGGACGGTGCTCCGGTCGCGAAGCCGCCGACGGAGCTTGCCGCAGTAGTCGCAACCCTCGGCGACACGCAGCCTGTCCAGGTTGCCCTAACTGCGCGTTTGGCCGCCGGAGAGTGCGACTGGACGGTCGAGAGCACCGACTCGCCCAACGCCAGCCGTGTTCTCGAGTAGCGCCAGCGTCATCGAGGGCGTCGTATGAGTCACCGAGATTCGCGTCCTGCCAACCACGTCTGTCGACGCCCTAAGCCGTACGATCGATCGTTAGTTCGGCGCCAGTTCCACTGCCTGTAGGCCAGTTTCACCATATCGGGGTCCGGACCTTGACTGTGATTGAGACGGAAGTTAACTTTGACCCATCGGTCATTGCATAGATGAAGCGGTCCATTTGTCACTAGCGGTGTGAGATTCGTACTCATTCTCCGCGGGATGTAAGGAGACCATCTTGACCAGTTCCACTCTGGAGAGCTACGCCATCATCGACCCGCGGAGCTCGGTAGCTGTCGTCGAACAGACGCAGAGCGTCGCCCTGACCACGCTGCAAGGAAAGACCTTGGGCATCGTCACTCATGGCAATTGGCGTAGCTGGGAGTACTTCTGCGATCGTTTGGAGAACTTTCTCTCAGGCCCCGGCCAGGACGTCCAGCACCAGCGCTACCAGGATGAGCGTCCGTACCTCGATGAGCGATACGACCAGATCGTTCGGGAAGTCGACGCAGCCGTGGTTGGTCTCGGAAACTGCGGGTCCTGCACGGCGCAGGTAGCGACGGCGGCAGCGCAACTCGCCGCCCGCGGACTGCCGGTCTTGGTGGTGGCCACCGAAGGCTTCAAGTCCTTGGCTGAGATGACGCTTGAGTACCGCAACTATCCCAACGTTCAGGTATTCACGCTGCCGGCCGAGTACGAGGTGATGGAGGAGCGTGATCTCGTCAGGATCGCAGACGAACGCGTGGTGGACATAGAGTCGGCGCTGACATCGAAGGCCATCTAGTTTGCACACTAACGACTGAAAAGCAACGCCGGCCCGCACCGGCGGACGGCATTCGTGAGCCGTCCAGCGACTCACGCCAGAGAAGAGAATCGATGCGCGCCCATCGCGAAAGGTCACCACATCTATGACAACGCAGTTGCTGCGCCTTACCGGCGATGGTTCCCCTGAGAGCTTCTATGAGTTCTCGGAGCAGGCGAATCTCGGAGACGGGCTGCCACTGATTCCTCCGACTATTGAGCGCGTCGATGCGATGCTCGCGACGGTGGATCGTGCGCGCGATGAGAACATCGGGACTCTCGGGCCCCGCGGGGGGCTGGCGACCGTGGAAGCCATTGCAGCAAACGCCGTCATGGCTGGCTGCAGCTCCGACTACTTTCCAGCGGTGCTGGCGGCCGTCGAGGCAGCAGCTGACCCGGCGGTCAGGCTGGAAGACATGGGCGTCAACACCAACCCCATTACCCCTTTTCTGGTGATCAATGGGCCGGCTCGGGACGCGCTCGGGGTCAACTATCGGGCTCAGTGCTTCGGCATCGGAGGCCGGGCCAACGCGACCATCGGCAGAGCCCTGCGCCTGGTGATGATCAACATCGCGGGATCACTGCCCAGCATCGTCAGCAAGTCGACGCATGGGTCTCCCATGCGATACACGATGTGCATTGGTGAGTGGGACGAGCGAAACCCATGGGGACCCTTGCACGTTCAGCGCGGGTTCGACCGTGACGAGAACTGCGTGACGGTGCTGAGCGCGAACTCTTTCGTCGAGGTGGGCGATCCATGGAGCTTCTCCGCCGAATCGTTCTTGATGGCCATCGCCAACAGCATGAAGGCCACTTCTGGTTCATGGCTGACCGTCGGTACGGCGCCGATGACCGTCGTGCTTAACGCGAACTGGGCGGATATCATCTACCGCGCAGGATACAACGACCTTTCCGATGTGAAGCAGTACCTATGGGAGCACAGTCAAGTGCACCTGAGCGAGTTCGCGAAGGAGTGGCAGGAGAAGTTGATCGGAGGTTCGCGACTGACAGCCGATGGCAGCCCCAGCGGCGAGGGATACCTCCTGTGCGGCGACATGGTCCCAATGACAAGCAAGCCTGAAAACTTCAACATCATCGTGGCAGGGGGCGAGACTGGTATACATGCGATCGTCTGCCATGGATGGGCGTTCGAGCGTCCGGCCACGCGATCGTTCATCCTGCCGACTCACCGCTGACCTGAGCAAAAGAGCAAAAGCGTGCCAGCGGGCACCGGCGATGTGCGGCCCCAGCCGAACCACATCCGCAGGCCGGGTTCGGTGATCCACTGCCGTAGGTGCGTCGATACCCGCGCCGGCGCCTAACAGTGCCCTACCGGCAGTCCGCGGTCGAAGCGTCTTGCCGGTTTGTCTTCGCGATGACCTGGTCCGCGGTCGTGGTCCACATGGACGGCACGACCCAGGTGCTCGAACCGTCCACGGTTCTATCACCGGGGGATCGAAGGACCCACCGACGCGCCCCGTTCTCCGGCGCCCGCCGAGGTATTCGCCGTCGCAGGTCGCCGCAGTGAAGGCAGCCGTCGCAGGTCGCCGCAGTGAAGGCATGGGCCTGTCAGCTTCCCACCGAGCATGAGGTGCCCCTGTCGCGGTGGAGCGCCCCGGAGTTGGCCCGGCAGTTGTTGATCGACGGCATCAGCGCCTCGGTCTCGACGGTCCGACGCTGGCTCGCGCAGGACGTCCTCAAACCCTGGCGGTACCAGTCGTGGATCTTTGTCCGGGACCCGCAGTTCGAGACCAAGGCGGCCGTCGTCCTCGACCTCTATGCCCGCAGGTACGACGGCGTCGAACTGGGGGCGGACGAGTACGTGATCTCCGCGGACGAAAAACCGTCCATCCAGGCCCGCCGGCGCTGCCATCGCACGCAGCCGGCCGGCCCAGGCCGTCCGATGCGCGCCAATCACGACTACCGCCGTGGTGGGGCGTTGGCATATCTGGCGGCCTACGACGTGCACCGGGCGAAGGTGTTCGGCCGGTGTGAAACCACGATGGGCATCGCCCCGTTCACCGCGCTGGTCGATCAGGTCATGAGCCAGCAGCCGTACGCCTCTGCGGAGCGGGTGTTCTGGGTTGTCGACAACGAGTCCTCGCATCGTGGGCGGGCCGCGATCGATCGGCTGGCCGCGAGGTATCCGAACGCGGTGATGGTCCATACCCCGAAGCACGCCTCCTGGCTGAACCAGGTGGAGATCTACTTCTCGATCATTCAACGCAAGGTGCTCTCGCCCAACGATTTCGAAGACCTCGATGCTGTCGAACGGCGACTGCTCGACTTCGAGGACCGGTACAACACCACCGCGGTGCCGTTCAAGTGGCGCTACACCACCGCGGACCTGCACCGACGCCTCGAACGACTCGACCACCACGACCGAACCCGACAAACGGCATGACCCCCGACGGATTTGCGAACCCAACCACTTAGTCATGGGTGCGCTTCTCGACTGAGCCAATCCGCATCGGATCGGTTCGGTCGAGTGCCTGGATCCACGACTTCCAATCCACACAGAGCACGCCTGCGTTCTCCGCTGGCGTGAGACACAACCCGACGATACCGGTGACCTTGGCGGCGAGTTCCAGTTCGGCCCAGCACTTCTGACCGCGCCAGGGTTTGACACTGCACTCACGCCGCGGCCGGGTGGTTGTCAACTCCCAGATGGACGCTGAGCAGTCGACTGATCCAATGGGTTACCCAGTGCTTCTTCGGCGACGGAGCCAGCGACGCGACCACGACCTTCGCACAGTCGACAGTGTGAGGCCGACCCGAACAGGGGTGCGTTGACCAGACCGGTCGATTCCACCTTGCTCTGCCGGCATCGCCACAGGGTCAGCGTCGGCCGCGACGCCCTTCCGTTTGCGCGATCTGTGTGGTTGATCTCTCAGCCGGCGACAAGGAACATCATCCGCGCTCGCCGCGCCACGTCGGCACTGGCGCGGTCTTCGACCGCGCCAGTGCCGTCAACTCGTCCCGGTTATGCAAAGCCAAAGGCGTAATTCACACGCCGCGGTATCTCAAATCTGACTACCAGACTATTGTTCCGACGCAGCGCTAGCGAGAGCCTCGCGGAGCTTTCGTCGGAGATACTTGCCTGAGGTCGATTTCGGGATCGAGTCCACGAACTCGATCTGGCGGGGGCGCTTGTAGGAACCGAGCGCGACTGTGCAGTGCGCTGTTAACTGCTCCGCGGTTACGGATGCACCTGGGTCACGCACGACCACCGCTGTGACGCGCTCCCCCCATTTCGGATCGGGAAGTCCGATTACACAGACCTCGGCAATTCCGTCCAGTCGATCGAGGACGCCTTCGACCTCGGCCGGATACACATTGAGTCCACCCGAGATGATGACGTCCTTCTGCCGATCGACCACGTAGTAGTAGCCGTCCTCGTCGACGTAGCCGATGTCGCCGGTATGAAGCCACCCACGCTCGATCGTGGCAGCGGTGGCTTCCGGATTTCGCCAGTACTCCTTCATGATCAGCGGGCCGCGCAAGACAATCTCTCCCTGTTGCCCGGGCCCGAGCGGCTCAAGATCCGGACCAGCGATCATTGCCTCGACACCGATGGTCGGTTTCCCGACACTCGAGGGACGGGAATTGATACCCTCAACGCCGTCCGGCTGGATGTTGAAGCCACCCGCCTCGGTTAGCCCGTAGCCCTGCATCGCGGTAATCCCGTTGTCCTGCAGCCATCCCAGCATCGACTCCGATACCGGCGCACCTCCGATGGCAACGAATCGCAGCGACTTCAGCGCTGACACGCGATCACCGAAGGTAGTCCGAATCATGTTCCATGCAGTTGGAACACCCGGCGCGATCGTGACCTCGAAACGCTCGATCAACCGAACATACATTTCGGCGTCAAAGGACTTGGTGAGGACAACCGTGAGACCCTGACTCAGCCACGGATAGGTGATGGACACCAGTGCACCCGTGAAGCACAACGGGAAGGGAACAATGCCCTTGTCGGTGTGCCCGAGGTTCCAGGTGAAGGTCATGGTGTAGGCGAGATGCTCGAGATTGCTGTGGGTGAGCACAACACCCTTCGGCACGCCGGTCGTTCCGGACGTGAAGTTGATGAGAGCCATGTCTTCGGGACCGACGTTTGGGAGTTCGACTTCTTCGGAGAAATCCGGAAGGACGCTCGCATTTAGTGAGCCCTCGAAGAGCGGGCCGTCTATTCCAACCCATCTCGCCACCGAGACATCTGGTCGGACGCTGGCAATCACTTCGGAGAAGTGGCGCTCCGACACCACCGCGGCAGGCTCGGTGTTTCCGAGCATCCAAGACATCTCGCGGGGAGTCACGAAGGTGTTGATCGACACGAACGCTGCGCCCGCTCGATGCACGCCGAAGAACGTCACCATGAACTCGATCCGGTTCGTCATGAGACACGCAACTCGGTCTCCCCGACTGACGCCTTGGTGCGCCAGAAACTGTGCGAACGCAGTCGCGCGAGCATCGAGTTCCGCATAGGTCACCGTCTCCTCGCGGCCGTCATCGTCCACGTAGACGATTGCGGGGTGATCCGGATGCCTGCGCGCCCAAGCGGCAAGCCACCGCGAACTGTCCGTCAGCATCAGGAGTTCCTCCATGCCTCTCGATAGTCTTTACCGGTGCTACTTTGCCGACCATCGGACGGTTTGTCAATCGTCGGTCAGTTCATCGAGAGCCGTTGACCGATTCTCGAAAATACTGCGCCCCAGCCGATAACAGCCAATCGACACCGTTCCAACACGCTCGCTGCGAGGACGTAATGTGCGGTCGCATCTCGCCAACTGCGGCGACGAATCTCCTCGTGGCCAGCATCCATCGTGGACTCGGCATTGCAGACCTCGTTCGGGTCCGGTTGCCCACCAGGACAGAAGAGTTGAACAGAAGGGCCCAGTCGAAGGAAACGAATGGCGTCCGGCACCCAGCATCCGTGTTGGACGAGCTGCGCCGAGTCGAGACGACACAAACAGATGCCGACGAGACGAAGCGCCACTCGTGCGCACTCCAGGGACGGGTCTGTGCGTACCCGACGAGGGCGACGTGCGTGCGGAACGACTCCGCCGCACGACACTTCACAAGCGCTGCGTAGAAGGATGATCCAGGTGGGCCCATCGATCGATCACTCCTAAACCATGGACCGCTGAAGCTCGGAGCCCCGCAACGGCATACCCCTGCAGCGCTGGTCTTCACACCGCCCACGGAAGGGTTGGCCGCGCGGCAACCCTTGCGCCGCCGACCGGGACGGTTGCGTGGACACCAGCCGAGGTGCACCACCACCGCGGGCTCCTACGGCCCGGCGAGAAGAGCGAGCTGATGGTCCTGCACCCTTCGACAGACAGAAGCGTGCCTGTTTCGTGTCGGAACACAAACCAGGCACGCTTTATCTCAGGCATGATCCCGTTCGACCGATCAGCTGCTCAATCCATGGCCTCGAACTCGCGGCGACCGGCCAGATCGGTCACCGCAGCCAGATCGCGAGCGACCAACTCCTCGAGATGCGCTTTGGTCTCCATGGCGGCCATGCCCTGGTTGAACACGTCAAGCGAGTCGAAGGCACGCTCATGCCGTGTCCACTTCAGGTCGCGAGCCACCGTCAACGAGGTGGTGAGTCCCCGATTCCGCAAGGAGGTGAGGCAAAGAGCCAGACGTGACTCGTGAAACGCCAATAACTCGTCCGCCCGGTCATGTGTCGACGGAGCCACCGGACCGTGAGCAGGCAGGATCCTCATATCCGGCAGGTCGCGGATCTTGGCCAGCGACGTCATGAACTGGCCGAGGGGCTGGTCGACCGGCGACACCGTGTAACCGATCGACGGAGTGATTGACGGGAGAACATGATCTCCGCTGAACAGAAGACCCTCAGCCCGAACGGCATACACGTAGTGACCTGGAGTGTGACCCGGTGTGTGCACTGCGTCGATCGTCCGCTCGCCGACCTTCCAGGTGCCGTCGCCCTGGATCCAGGTGTCGGGCTCGGCCCAGTGCGAAGGATCGTGCCGCAAATCCTCGTCGAACCGGCTCCACTGGTCGGCCAGTTCTGTCGCACCGGCAGCCCGAAGCTCGGCCTGGAAAGGGCCGACGTGCGCCGAGGCGTCGCGGAGCAGTTCAAGTGCCGGCTTCTCCTCGATGCCCATTATCACCTCAGCGCCGTACTCGTGCCCCAGGACGGCCGCCATCGTGAAGTGGTCGCGATGCACATGGGTGACCAGAAAGCGTCGAATGTCGGCAAATGTCGCTCCGATCAACTTCAGCGAACGTGCAAACTGCTCACGTGCGACCGGAATCGCCCACCCGCCGTCGACAACGGTCAATCCGTCGTCCGCCTCCAGAACATAGACGTTGATGGCTTTCAAACCGTCCAACGGCAACGGCAACGGGATTCGAGTGATTCCGTCGGCAACCCTCCACGAACCCTCTACTGCCCAGTGCTCCCCCGAGTCGGGCGAAATGGACTGTTCGGCGACCAGTTGTTGTCCAGCGCTCACTTAACCACCTCGAATACGTCCTCTACTACTTGGGCTGATCCATCCTGCTCAGATCAACGAGTACCCTGTCGGGGCCTGATCGCCACCGAGGATCGTCTTCACCTCAAGGTAGGGCAGCAGGCCTTCGCGACCTCCTTCACGGCCGACACCAGACTGCTTGAACCCGCCGAACGCAATACCGAAGTCTGCCTTGAAGGCATTGACACCAACGGTACCGGAACGCAGTTGACAGGCAACGGCCTGAGCACGGTCGACGTCCTGAGTGAACACGGCAGCGTTCAGCCCGTAGATGGTGTCGTTCGCAATCCTGACCGCATCGGCCTCATCGTCGGCAGGAATGACGCTCAACACCGGGCCGAAGATTTCTTCCTGAGCAATCGTGTGAGAGTTGTCAACCTGCGCGAACAGCGTCGGTTCGATGTAGAAGCCGCGATCGAGATGCCGAGGTCGCCCACCACCGGTCACCAGACGCGCGCCTTCGGCGACACCCTTGGCGATGTAGCGTTCCACGCTGTCGCGCTGCCGGCTCATTCCGAGCGGGCCCATCTGTGACTCCGGATCGAACGGAGAACCGACACGCACGGCGGAGAAGTTGGCAGCCAGCGCTTCGGCGACTGCGTCGTGGAGGCGGCGAGGAACGATGACCCGCGTCAACGACGCGCACACCTGTCCGGTTTGTAGGCATTGCGCTGCAGCCAGATTGGAGGCCGCAGCCTCGATGTCCGCGTCCTCGAGGATCACCGCCGCCGACTTGCCACCGAGCTCAAGCGTATAGCGCCCGATTCGTTCGCCCAGGACCGTTGCAATCCTCCGACCAACGGCGGTCGATCCGGTGAACGAGATCTTGTCGACCCGAGGGTCTCGAACGAGACGCTCGGACACCTCTCGATCTGCGGTAACGATGTTGAGCACGCCAGGCGGCAGCTGCAACTCCTCAGCGATCTCTGCGATGAGGTAGGTCTCCCCCGGGGCCTCGGGCGGGGCCTTGACGACCACCGTGCATCCCGCGAGCAGCGCTGGGCCGATCTTGTGGATCATTTGGCTCAGCGGCCCATTCCAAGGAAGGATCGCTCCCACCACACCGACAGGCTCACGTCGAAGAAGAGCGAAACCACTTCCCGCAGAGGGCCGATGCTGCTCTTCGAACGGGAAGGTCCCGGCCAGATCTGCGTAGGAGTCCAAATTGCCGATCTCCGACGGGAGATAGGCCGTAGCCACCGACTGCAGAATCCCGGACTGGCGCGGCCAGATCTCGGCGAGATCGCCGGCGCGATCCCGAAGCGCCTGCGCGAATCCTCGCAGGTACTCCGCACGGCGGTCCGGCGAGAACCGCGGCCAGGGACCCTCATCGAAGGCCGTTCGGGCCGCCGAGATGGCCCGATCCATGTCAGCGGCCTGCGCCTCGGCGACAGTGAGAAACACCGTCTCGGTGTCGGAATCTACGACGTCGATCGAGGCGTCTGATGACGGCTCGACCCACTCTCCGCCTATGAAGAACTTACCGGAGTGGCGAACCAAAGCAGCAGTGGCGGTCATGGGTTCCTCCTGTGGGGGTATCCGACACGGCACGGGAGCTCGCCTGTGCCGGTCCGGTAGGTTTCGGGGCCTGTCGAATCATGTTGGTTCATTTGCCAACCGAGGTCCAGCGCTCCGGTGCCATCTCGAAGGACCTAGGGGCGCCCTCCAGCACCGTTTCGACGTGGAGCGCGCGCCCGGTAGCCGGATCCAGGTAGCTGCGAGTCGCCACTCGTTGTCCGCCGGTGGGCTGCTCCCGCTTCACTTCCAGCACAGCGCAACCATCGGACCAATGCCTGGGCGCCTGTGCAAGCACGGTTCCGCTCTCGGAGCTGTAAGCGTAACCCTCGCACTGCGTCACACCCCAGTAAAGGGGAACCGCTGACGAAGGATTCATCGGGGGCGCGTTCTCTGGACGGCAGACAGGCGGAACGGATCGCGCCAAACGGTCTTTCAGGATCTCCGCGCGCCGAATCTCAGTCGCGCCGAGATCAGCATTTCCGTCGGCGTCGAGCACCACGCCGTACACGTCGCTTGCTTCGTCGATACCGAAACGCGAAGTCCTGATGTCCTCAGCGACCTCCGACGGAACACGCGCCAGCGGATCACCGAAGCCGCCGCCGGACGGCAGGCGCATTTCCCAGAAGTCACCGGGACGGATAACGGTCCCGTCACTGTTGATGTCCAGGCGTTCGGGCGGGCCGTCCTGCCGGAACACTGTGAAACGAGTGTCCGCGCCCGGCAAACCACCTCCGAGACCGGGTATCGGCATGTACTGGGTCTCTGCCAGCGTGGTGCAGACGATCTCGTCCACACCATGTGGCTGCCACCGGATCTGCGCCCCGCCGCCGGCGCGGAGTGCACCCGCGCCTTCGACCCCGTTGCGAACACGACGTTCCGCGAAGAGGAGTGGATACCAGGATTCCAGAACCTCGATATCCGGGATTGCTCCTTCCTCTTCGTATCCCAGCGTGTTTCTCATCAGATCTCCGCCATCACGCGCAATACCTGCCGCGGCCCCGACCAGCATCCCGTCGATTGCGATGTACGCGTCTCGCTGACCGTCGCCTTGAGCCCAGGAGAAGAGCGAGATACCGATTCCCTGGCAGCCATCCGGTCCGACGAGGAACTCTCTCAGAGAGGAGTTGGGGGAGGCTGCGATCGCAAGCATGACGGCTTGGAGGGCGAGATCCGCTGCGCGGTGCGCGACATGCATGTGACCGGCGGCGTTCGGCGCGGGCTTGTTGCAATTGACGATGGACCCGGGAGGACATTTGAATTCGATCGGCGCGAACAACCCGCCGTTGAACGGAAGATCACGTGTGAATCGCTCAACGAAGAAGGACATGAACTCCGACGCGATGATGTACGGCTTCGAGTTGAAGAACCGATTGACCTGCGGCGCTGCACCCTCGTAGTCGAACTCCATACTGCCACCGGTGATCGTCAGCTTGCACGGGATATAGTAGAACTCCTCATGAAATTCCACCCATGTGCTGGTTCTGTAGACACCGTCCTCGAGCTCGCCGATTCGCCTGCGCATTTCGCGCTCACTTGCGACCTGCAGACCTCGCACGCTGCTGTTGAACGTCTCCGGTCCCATGCTTCTGGCCAGTTCGGCGAACGCCCTCGCACTGGCGTGGGTGCCGGCCACCAACCCGCGCAGATCCATTTCCACCAGGTCCGCCATGCGGACGTTGTTCAGCAGTACGTCCCAGAACTCACTGACGTCATGCCCATCGCGGAACATCCGCACTGGAGGGAACCGAATCGATTCCTGGTAGCACTCAGTGGCCTGCGGGGCGAAAGAGCCCATAACCATGCCGCCCATGTCGATCATGTGCGCTGAAACACCTACCCACGCAACAAGTTCCTCATCGACAAAGACCGGGCGAAGGATCGCCACATCCTGCGGGTGCAATCCGCCGCCGAGATGTGGTTCGTTGCAGAAGAAGACGTCTCCCGGGACGATCGTCCCCTCGAAACGGCGGATGGTCGCCTGGACCGATTCGCACACGCCGTAGAAGTGCATGCGAACCGACCCCCCACCGACGATGAGCCTTCCCTCGGCATCAGTGATCGTCGCGGAGTAGTCCTTCGACTCGGTGATCGCGGGTGCGACGCTGGTATTCTCGATTACCAAGGCACCCTGTTCTGCGATCGACTCGACCCGCGACCGGAAGATCTCAAGGCTGATGGGATCGATCTCGACATTCTCCAGCGAAGTACTCATTCACTTGCCTCCAATACGAGCGTGCGGTCTGCGCGGAGATTGGCAGCCCAATTGTTCGGTACCCAGATCGTTGTGTCGGTCGAATCGATCAGGGCAGGCCCAGCCAGTGTTTGACCCGGGTCGAGCTTGCTGAGGTCGTAGACCTCCACATCCACAGGGTCCTTCGCCCGATCGATCTTCACCGCCCTCGTACCGTCGGGAACCGCGATACTGGTCTCCGTACTCGAAGTCGCTCGACTGTGCGCATTTCCACTATCACTCACAGGTGCCCCGACACCGATGCCTCGAATCGACACGACCTCGATCGGAGTCTTGAGCACGACCGAACCGCCACCGTACCGCTGGGTGTACTCGCTGAGAAAGCCTTCCAGCAACCGGTCCCGAGCCGCGTCGTCAAAGGGTCCTGCTGGGATGGCGATCGACAGCTCGTGGGTCTGCTTGGTGAACCGGAGGTCGGCCTCGAATGTGATAGTGGCATCGTCGGCCTTGACTCCGTCAGCGGTCAGATCGCTGCGCAACAGCTCTTCCAGCTCCGCCATGGAGGTGGAAACACTCTCGAGGGGAACAGGCATGGGGCTGAGCACGTTCCGGAGGCGTTCTCGGCGTACGTTGGCCGTCGCTGCCCCCGACGCCGACAAGACCGAGGCGAGGTCCGGAACAACGACGCGCGGGATGTGTAGGGACGAAGCAATGTCGGGAGTGAAGAGCGAGCCGCTGCCCCCATAGCTCAGGATTGCGAACGTCGTCGGGTTCAGACCGAGCGATGCAATGCGTCCGCGCATCGCTCGCGTCATACCCGACAACGCCAGTTCGCGAATACCCCAGGCCACTTCCTGAGCTGTCATGTTTAGCCTTGTGGCCAGAGTTTGACAGGCCTGCAGTGCTGCGTCTGCATCGAGATGGAAGCCGCCGCCCAGGAAATGCTCAGGCGAGATGTAGCCCAGTACGACGAGCGCATCGGTAACCGTTGGCTGCGTACCGCCACGCCCATAGCAAGCTGGTCCGGGCACGGCCCCCGCCGACTTCGGCCCGACCCGAAGCATTCCGCGGTCATCGATCCACGCGAGCGAGCCGCCACCAGCACCGATCGCCTGGACATCGACGATCGGCAAGGCAGTCCAGACGCCCATGAGATCGCCACGCGCTCTCCTGGCGGCAGCGCCGGCCCTCACAACCGAAACATCAAAAGAGGTGCCGCCCATGTCACCAGTGAGCAGATTAGGCATATCTGCGGATTCACTGAGCGCTGCTGCCGCCGACACGCCGGCGGCCGGTCCGGACAACGCCAGCAGCAGCGGAAGCCGACGCGCCTCAGGAACGGAGATGGTGCCTCCACCTGAATGAACGACCAGGAGCGGCGCCTGCATTCCCTCTTCTTTGAGGCGTGTTTCGAGCTGTTCGATTCCCGCGAAGGGGCCGGAGACGTAGGCGTTGAGGACGGCGTACGTGGTTCGTTCGTACTCGCGCGCGACGGGATGAAGGTCCGCGCCCTGTACGACGAGTAGATCCGGGTACATCTTCTGGACAATCGCGGCGGCGCGCTGCTCGTGCTGTGGGTTAAGGACGGACCAGAGAAACGAAATCACAATGGCTTCGGCTCCGCGCTCCTCCACCAAGATCCGGGCGCCTTCGCGCACGGAATCCTCGTCGAGCACGGACACGATCTCGCCGTTGCGGTCGATTCGTTCAACGACGGGGAGAACCATGTTGCGCTCCAGTAGAGCTGGTGTGTGCAACCATCCCTCGTCGTCGATCACCTTTGCGCCTCGCGCGGCGAGCATCATCTCCTCGAAGCCTGCGGTGGTCAGCAATCCGACCGAGCGACCGGTCCGTGAGGCCAGGGTATTGGTGATAGCAGTCGTGCCCAATCCGAACCGCGCCACGCGCGGCAGTAGTTCTTCAAGCGGCAGCCCGCGGCGCTGAGCCGCCAGCCCTACTGCGTTGAGAACGCCCTTGCCGAGGTCTTCCGATGTCGTCGGGGCCTTTGCTCGCCAAGATGCTTTTCCTTCGAAGATGACGCAGTCGGTGAACGTGCCGCCGACGTCAACGCCTATCAACAGTTCCTGAACGCTCAACGTGTTCCCCAATTCTCTTATCGAGCCACCCTTGCGGGCTCAGATCGTCCGGTAAATGAGGGGCGCTTCGCGTGGCGACTCGGTCAGTGGCCTGAATCCCATGCACATCGGCGAATGGCCGCACATACGCACCTCTTGAAGTCGAGTGACGCTGCGAAGCATGGCGCGCGTCACATCAAACCTTCTGAAACCTTAGCAGTATCCGTCTCACTGGACCATCCTCAATTTTGGACGGTTGTTTCGTGCCTGACAGCCCTTCCCGGTGGCCGTGATCAGGCCCGATCTTCGCAGGGTGATGCAGCCCGATTCGCAGAGAACCAGAGTCTTCGTTCTTCGTTCCAACACACATTCGCGGCCAGGCGACGCCGAGCTGGTCGCCCGCGGTGATCGCGTCGCTGCGGATGCGCCATTCCAGCAATATGTCTCACTGCGCGATGTGACACGTCGTCCTAGATTGTCCCTGAGACGGCACCGAACGAGCGGTGTTGCGGATGGGACATTTATTCGAGATCGGCACCTCGGCGTCGGGCATCCGATGCAATTGAATGAGCGCGAGCTGGTGTCACGCTGGCGCGGCGATGTTCCGAGACGCTGCAGTGCTCAGCAGCGGCCGCCGCCGGCTGGTATCTGCGCCACCCCCAAACTGGGGGCATGGAGCACGGTGGCTTCGCGCCGCTTCTATCGGCGCGCTTCGACTTAAAGCACGGCGCAGACCGGATAGTCCTATGTCCACAGGCTCGAGACCGGTTCGCTCCGCAAGTCCCGGCGCCACCGTCACCAGCCCGAAGCCCGCAGATTTCGGCACGGCGGGGCGCCTTGTCGAGCTGTTTCGCCAACAGTTGTCGCCAGAGGTCGCGACCCGAGACCAGGGACGAGGCCTCTGGTTCTCCGGCTGTCGCGCCTGGGCGAAACCCCGGCAGCCGAAGAACCAGAAAAGACCTCAAGTGCCCAGACAGCATGCTCGGCCTGAATACTCCGGCGATCAAAATCTGCTACGAGTCTGCTGTAGTTGACGGATCAGGTCGCTTGTCCGGAGAGTGCGTCCGGAGCGAGATGGCGGCACGCAACCCCTGTTCGTCGCGTACCCGAACGAAGTTCTGCATGGCGTTCGATCGATGTCCGAGAACATCCATGAGTACCCCCGCGTTGATCATCTCGCGGAAGCCCATCTGATCGTAGATCTGGTTGATGAGCCGCTTTTGGTATCGCAGAATCTGCGGATCGGTGAGCGCGATCTCTCCGGCGAGCTTCTGAACGAAGCCCTCGAGCTCATCCAGCGGTACGGCGTGATTGACCATACCCATTTCGTGCGCCTGTGTGCCGGAGACGGATGCGCCGGCAAACAAGAGTTCCTTCGTCTTGCGGGGACCGATGGTGATCGGCCACAAGCAGAGTTCGGGTGGATAGCCGATGCGCTGGGTCTGTCCGAACTGGGCGTCATCCGCCGCGACGATGATGTCGCAGAATCCCGCAACGATTCCACCGCCCGCGTAACAGTAGCCGTGAACCTGAGCGATGGTGGGCTTCTTGCATCGCCAGAGTTGTTCGAACGTTTGCTCTTGCCATTCGATCCACTCAAGGTCCTCTTCCAGCCCCAAACGCAGGAAGGCATCGATGCTTTCGTCGAGGTCATAGCCGGTGCAGAAGGACGTTCCAGCTCCGCGGACCACGATCACCCTGACATCTGGGTCACTCTCGAGTTCGCTCAAGGCCAATCCGAAGTCGGTGACCATCTTCTCAGTGATCGAGTTGAGCTTCGCGGGACGATTGAGAACAAGGTAGCCGACAGAACCTTGGCGCTCGATGAGGATCGTTGAACTCATTGGGTGGCCCCTTGCCGCGAGTCTTCCTGAACCGCCTGGGCGGGATTGCTTTCCGAGAGCAGTTTGACCAGTTCGAACTTCTGGATCTTTCCGGACGATGTTGCTGGCAGTTCTGCCAATGTTTCGAGCCGCTCCGGCCATTTGTACTTGGCGACACCGTGCTTTTCGAGGAAGCGACAGATTTCGGCCAAATCGATGCTCGACGTTCCTCTCGGTGAGATGAACGCGCACGCCTTCTCTCCCAGCCGAGCGTCGGGCATGGCAACGATCGCCACTCGTTGGACCGCTGGGTGTTGGAGAAGAACCGACTCAACCTCGGCTGCGCTGTACTTGTAGCCGCCCCGGTTGATGACTTCCTTCTTGCGGCGTTTGAAGCTCAGACGTCCGCGACCGTCCAGAGTTCCGACATCGCCCGAGGCGAGCCAGCCTTCAGGGTCGATAGAGGCAGAGGTGCGCACTGGATCATGTGCGAACCCCAGGCAACGATGGGGTCCGCGGATCCAGAATTCGCCTTCCTCCCCTTCTGGAAGAACGTTGCCGTCTTCGGAGCGGATCTGGACCTCCACCTCGGGGAGCAGCGCGCCGTCGCTGGACGCAAGTACTTCATCCGCGTCCGTGGGGCGGTTGAAGGAGGTGATGAAGCCTTCGGTCTGCCCGTACTGCCGCAGGACGACACACCCCAGGCGTTCGCGAGCTGACTTGACCAACCCCGCCGGAATCAACGCTCCCCCAGTCACAAACCATCGGAAGGAACCCAGTTGCTCGGGGCTGACGTTCTCGAGCGCGCTCAGCTCCTGCAGGAAGGGCGTGGACCCGTGCGCATATGTGCACCGGTGGCGCGCTATCAGTTCGGCGGCCGACGACGGTTCCCATTCGGCCTGAAAGACGAGGGTCCCGCGGATCAGTGCGGTCATGAGCGTGCCGATCCCGTAGCCACTTCCGTGCCCGAAGGGTGAGGCCATGAACACGCAGTCGGTTTCGTCCAGATCGAGGAGCCGAGCCGTCTGGCGGAAGCTCGCCAACATCGAGTTGGAACTGTGGACCACGGCCTTCGGCGCCGCCTCTGTGCCGCTGGTGAACATCACGCATGTGGGATCGCTGGGTGACACCGCCACATCCCGGCCCGGTTCCTCGCGGATCAGGTCCTGGAAGGTCTCGATTCCCTCACGCGTGGTGTTGCTGATCGAGATGACGGTTCCCAGGGACGGAACGTCGCGTGATACTTCGATTCCTAGTTCGTCGTGGTCGTACTTTCGATAGACGCCAGGGACGATCAGCGCTTTGGCATGGCAGTGGTTCAACATGTAGGTGAGCTCACCGCGTCGGAACGCTGGAACCATCGGATTCACCACTGCGCCAATGCGTGCGATCGCCGCAACCGCGACCATTGCCTCGGCGCGATTCGACATCTGAACTGCGACGACGTCGCCTTTCGCAACTCCTCGACGTTGAAGGGCACCGCCGAGTCTTGCGGAGCGGTCGCCGACCTCCGCCCATGTCAGTTGCCCACCGAGAGAGTCGACCACCGCCAGCGCGTCTGGACGCTCTGATGTCGCTCTTGCAAAGATCGATGCGACGGTTTCGGTGGTCGACCAGAGGCCTGAGGTCTGGTAGCGAGCGACCAAATCAGGCCCGTAGGGGGCCAATTGGGATGCCAGGTCCGGGGTACTCGGCGACGTGTGTTCGACGGTCATGAGCTGACTCCTACTGGAGAACTATCGCGATACGTGCTCAGGCTCCGCGCTCGGCGTGGCCGCTTGCATCCGGGTGACCCGACCCGTGGGAAGTTGACGTTCATTGGAGGTCCTAGGTTCTGGGTAGCAGACAGGTTGTTGATTCGTGAGCGCGTGCTGAGGGTGCTCACGAATCTCACAATCACTTCAGCCGAGGGTGGAGGGGTCCCCGTCCAGCCCGGTGTGGGCGATCTGGGCAAGATTCAGGAACTCGTATGCGACGCCGGCGTCAAGGGTTTGGTTCAGTTGCGTCGCGACATGGCGATTAAGCAGTCTCTTCGTCCACGCGAGTGCAAATGCGGAGCGACGCAGGAGCCCGTCGACGAAGTCGTTCGTCACGGAGTCGAGGTCTGCAATCGGGACTGCCCTGTTGATGATTCGAGCTTCGGCGAGTTCCTTGGTGGAGAGTGATCGCGAGAGCATCATGTACTCTTTGGCCAACGGAGGGGTCATGAAGAGCGGAATGAGGGCTCCCGCGCCGTCTCCAGGAGCAACGCCAAACGGTGTGCCGGTCCGGGTGCCGTCGGAGGCCACTACATCGCCCATGCTCAGGTGCCCATCGGCAACAACCGCGTCGTCGCGCGCGATGACGAAATCGGCGCTGAAGAGAATACTTTGACCGAAGCCGATCGCGTCGCCGTTCACCTTTGCGATGATCGGCTTCTCGATCTCGGTCATCATCTGATGGGTACGTACGATGCCGGTGCCGACATTCCATGCACCATTCGGGTTCGCCAGACGTGATGTCGCTCGACCTGACTTGTAGTACTCAAGGGAGGGTGGAACGAGGAACTCCCCGTCTGTCTCGCCGGTAATCACGATTACGCGGACGCTGTTGTCGGATCGCAATTCCTCAAGCGCCAGCGGAATGTCCATGTGCGGATCCGCGGGGGGGTCGAGCTTGAACAGTTCCGTCAACGAACGCAGGCGAATGGTGGCAACCTGGCCACTCTGCGTAACTTCAATTGCTCGGTAGTCCTTCACATTACCTCCGTTAGTGGGTTCAGTTCACCTCGACCGGACATCGGCGCGCCAGCTTTGACGATCCGCAGAGACCTTGACATCTCGTCTGTCCGACACCCTATCCCAGTTCAGGTGAGATGTGAAACGATTGGCGTAATCGTCTCACGTACTTGCCTGGTGGCGATATATCGGCCCACCAGCGATCATCCTGCGTTTCACGAGGCCGCCCGCCCGCTCGGGGCCACCGATCGCAACAGGAAGCACCTCAGGTCGGTGACGCGACGACCGCACCACGATGCACCCGGCCCCGCGCAGCGCCGCCTTCACGTCAGGGGCCCAGCTTTTGCCTCAGCGTGCCCAGATCTGCTGCTACTGCCCCATGATCGGCATCGGGCCCAGTTCTCCTTCACGGTTCGAACACGGGTCGACAGACCTGCTCGACCGCGAGCATCGTGGATGTCCGGCACGACAGGCCGTCGATGCCGAGACAGGCTGGGCACACCCGGGTGGATGTCAACTCCGCAACCCCACACTGACCAGGGCTCGATTGATACTGTGTTCATACATGTCGCATCTCCCTAATTGTCATGGAGACCTGAGCACCTCGGTGGCGTACTCCTCGCCGCCTTCGTCATTCATCACCGCGTCCGCAAACAGCAGACGCGCTCTAGGCCGTGATCCTCTCCGAAACCTCGAATACGAGCCATGCTGATTGCCGCTCCTTGCCACCGCCAAATGCTTGCCATCCAGGCCGGATGGGCGTATGTCTCATTGATCGCTGGATGTGCCCTATGACACAAACGATTATTAGTTAGTAATTTAGAGGTTCCGGCGTCGCCGGTCAACAACCGGTTTCGACGCAGGGATTGCGCAACTCCTTGTCTCACTTATCCCCGAACGCCTCCCGGCGCGCATGAAAAGAAGCCGACGCCGTTGCCTCCTTGAACCTGGCAGCGATGAGATTCGGGGAGCCTTTCGCACGTGCGCGTGATTCGTTTGCACGTCGGAGCTGATGAAGCCCGGTGTTGGAGGAGGATGCAATGCTCGGCGTTGACCCGGCCACTCGGGAATCGGTTGCGGCTCGCGGAGCGTGATCGAGTCCGGAGGGGATGGCGCGGTTGCCATGACAGTTCAGACCCGAGACGTCGCCGGTCCGCGACCCCAGGCGTTCACGCAATCTCAGTCAGTTTGCCACTAACCGCTGCGTCACGGCGCGCAACGCAGGAAACCATCCAACCATTCCGCAAATGAGTCAATAGATCTATTAGTCTCACGGACTTCTGCCGCCCGACGTGCTCGTGACCCTCTCAGGTCTGCGTTCGTCGAGCGACTCCAGGGGAGCGCAACACAGAGTCATCGTCCGCGAAGGTATGACCGGATGGTCCTCACACCCACACCCGTCGACCGAGAGGCACCTAATGCGCGATCGCTATCCGGCATCGGCGCACACACCGCGACACCCTCGACACTCACCAACGCCGACCTCATCAATGCCTCATCGCGGAGCGCACATAGCCAACCGCCAAGCCGAGACGTGACATGACGTGAACGACGCAGGGCTCAAGTCTGGGTCCACCGATGTGGTGTCAGGGAAGGTGAGTCGAAACGTCGAGATGCCCCTGCGTGCTGAAAGAATTGGACTCCTCACAGAACTAGTTCAATCAACACGAAGAGCATCTCTAGGGTGCGACTTTCCCATACGCCCGGTGAAGGCCGCGGCGATCGTCGGCCAACGCCTGCGCCGCGGTGGCTGCGGATCCCCGCGGCGGGCATCCCGGATGGTCAGCGACGCCCTCGCGACTGTCCGCCACCAGCGCCCGCAGGTGTCACCGGGGTCTGTGTTGGTGCGCGCTGGCGCCGACGTCTCGGTCACCGTGCGGATGACCGCGACGGTGAAATCGTGGATCACCGCCATCGACGAGGATGCGTGGATCCCGATCGACTACACCGACGCCGTCTACGACGAACAGACCGGCCGGTGGATCTCCCGCGCTGAGGTCGCCGAGATCGACTTCACCGCCTTCACCCGGCTCGCCTCCGAACGGACACCGGGCCGGCTGGTGGTGCGCCGCATCCCCGACCTGAACCCCAGCACACCGACGGTCAGAGCACGTTGTTCGACACCTGGCGATTCCACGCGTTCTTCACCACCACCGACCCGGCCGTCCTGGACACCGTGGCCGCGGACAAGGTCCACCGCGGGCACGCGATCATCGAGCAGGTCCAAGCGGACCTGAAGAGCTCCGCGCTCTGCTTCAGGAGATTGTCACACCTCCGTCGACCACGATCGTTTGGCCGGTTACATATCCAGCGGCGTCCGACGCCAGCCAGACCAGAGCGGCGGCGAGTTCGACCGGATCCCCCAGACGCCCGAGGGTCATTCTCGGTGCGAGGGCGTCCAGGTACCCGTCGGCGTACTGGTCCGTCATTTCGGAGGCGAAGAATCCCGGGGCGATGGCGTTGACCCGGATCCCCTTGCGCCCACCCCACTGTTGCGCGAGATCGCGGGTCAGACCGACGAGACCAGCCTTGCTGGCACTGTACGCTGCCTGTGGAAGTCCTGCAGTGGTGAGGCCAAGAACGCTGGAGATGTTAATGATAGAGCTACCCGGCTTCATCACCTTGCCACAGGCCTGTGCCGTCCAGTACGAACCATTGAGGTTGATGTCGATCACCGATCGGAACTCGTCGGGGGCCTCACGTGTCGCCGGAACCGCGGTACCAACACCGGCATTGTTCACGAGAACATCGATCCGCCCGAACTCGGCGATCGCAACGCTGATCAGTTCCTGGCACTGGTCCGGATCGGCGATGTCAGTCGCGACGACCAGCGCGCGACGACCAGTTGAACGTACGAGTTCAGCTGTATCTTCGAGCTTGTGGGCGCGACGCGCAGCAAGTACGACGTCCGCCCCTGCCTCGGCAAGGGCTGCGGCGAATGCGACCCCGAGCCCGGAGGAAGCCCCGGTGACGATCGCCACGTGTCCGTCGAGACGAAACATGTTGAGGATGTTCACAATTGTTCTCCTACGGTTGGGTTAGTTTGCCACTTCGCAACGCCGTCATCGACCAGAACGACAAACGCCGGCGATGTATCCAACTTCGTCGGACGCGAGCAGGCCGCGGCGGCGATATCGGACGGTTCGACGAACCGTGAGATCGAGTCGGCGAGCTCGGCCCTCCCGTCGGAGGTCGATACAGTCATCCGCGTGGTGACGTTCGGCGAGATGGCGTTGACGGTGATGCCAAAAGCTGAAAGTTCCTTCGCCGATGTCTTGGTGAATGCAGCGATCGAGGCCTTTGGAGGCCCTCGCGGACAGCCCTTCGACCGAACGCTTAGCGCCTATAAGTAGGTGTAGAAGCCGCGGCCAGTCTTGCGGCCGAGTCGGCCTGCGTCGACCATGCGGCGCAGCAGCGCCGGCGGGGCGTGGTGCGACTCGGCGTACCGCGACTCCGCTGCCGCAAGCGCGACGTCGAGGCCGACGGTGTCGAGGAGGCTGAATGGGCCCATTGGGTAGCCGTAGCCGCAGCCGCCCTTCATCGCCTCGTCGATGCCCTCGGCGCAGGCCGTAACCCGACTCAGGCATCCGCACTGCCTGGCACAGGTACGGGACGAGGAGCGCGTTCACGATGAAACTGGCGCTGTCACCGGCCTGGACGGTGTTCTTGCGCAGGGTGTTTTTCGCGTAGTCGGTGACCGCGATGGCGGTCGCCGGGGACGTGACGAGGGTGGAGATGATCTCCACCAGCGGCGTCACGGGCACCGGCTTGAAGAAATGTACGCCGACGACTTGTTGCGGACGCTCCGTGGCGCCCGCTACCTTGATCACTGGGATCGAGTACGCGTTGGTGGCGAGGATGCCGGACGGCTTGACGATCTTGTCGAGCATGCCGAAGATTTCGTGCTTCAGCGACTCGATCTCTGGGGCAGCTTCGATGACGAGGTCACGATCCGCGAACTCCTCAATGTCCAGGGTGAGGCGTACGCGGGCGGCCGCGGCGAAAGCATCCTCCTGGGTGCTTTTGCCCCTGGCGACAGCACGGGAGTCGGACGAGGTTATGCGCTGCTGCGCGGCGTCGGTGTACTCCTGCTTGATCTCAAGCACCAGGACGTCGCTACCGGCATGTGCGCACATCTCGGCGATGCCTGCACCCATGGTGCCACCACCGATCAGTTCCATAGTCATCTCTCCATACATAGTTCATATGTTCCAGGGCAGATGCGACAATTGGTCCATTGCGCCGCACAACATTTCTGCGGAGCCACGCGCAGGGCCCCATGTCTCCCAGACGGCGCTCTGGTCCACACCGTCAGCAGTCCGAATGGCAAGCCGGTGCGAAACATGTCTCAACCGACCGAGCCTAAATGAAATTGACGGCGGCGTGCACTTGACTTACGTGTCTTACGAAGAACCAAGAGATCCTGAGTTTTGCGCACCGAGGTCGACGCACGCACGCCGGCTTGAACGAAAACGCCGGGGTCGGCACCGACTGTCAGTCGATGCCGACGGCTGGGCGCACAGCTCAACGGTCGCAACACGCGGTGTGCAGGCTCTCCTCCGCCAACGTTACGACGGGTGCACTCCCCTGTCGAAAAATCGGAAAACGCTGCAGGGGAAGCCAATCTGATGCTCTCGTGGAGTAAGGAGACGGACCACACCGCGCAATATTCACGCCCAGCCGCTTCCTCGCTCGCGATGAGGCAGCGTCACGTAAGCCGCGTCGAACCCCTGCTCAATCCAGAACCGCATCACCATTTGCCAATACCTGGCGAGCGGCACCGTTCCAGAAGTAGAAGTGATTGTACTTCTTCATGATTCGCTTCATCTCACG
The DNA here is from genome assembly GCF_029269925.1 of Rhodococcus sp. T2V. Classification (NCBI taxonomy): domain Bacteria; kingdom Bacillati; phylum Actinomycetota; class Actinomycetes; order Mycobacteriales; family Nocardiaceae; genus Rhodococcus; species Rhodococcus sp. T2V. The sequence goes on along the minus strand of NZ_JARJBD010000095.1, from coordinate 3,403 downwards.
ACGCGGGGCCTCCGGCACCGTAATCGGCTTCCTGCCACTGGCCATTGCTTCGTAGTTGAACTTGCAAGATCGTTCAAACGAAAAGAATCGATACGTCGCTTCTTCGATGGACTCGGCGAAAGTCAGAAGGCCGTGGTTCGCGAGAAGCACCACGTTTCCTCTTTCACCGACCGTGTCGGCCAGATGGCGACCGCTCTCAACGTCATTGATACCGCCAGTGAACTCGTCGAACAACACGACTTCGTCGTCGAAAATCACTGCCTGCTGCTCAATTATCTCCGGGATCATGTGAAGTGAAGAAAGGAGTGTCGAATAGTGCGGATGGTTGTGAATGATTACCTTGGCATCCGGGCGGCGACGATGGATCTCGGTATGAATGTGAATCGCGGGCGTGACGTCTAGATTCCCTTCAAGAACGCGTCCGTCAGCATCGAGAAGGAGCATGTCTGAGGCTTGAAGCTCAAACCACCACTTCCCATATGGCGTCGACAGCATCGTTCCATCGTCGCGCATCTCTGTGATGTGGCCGGCCACATCCAGTGCCATATGCGCGTCGGAGATCATTCGCGCGGAGAGTGCAATCTTCTGCTGCGCGGTGAGATCACGACCGACAGGCAGAACCTTTGGAAAGTTCGAATCCATTGTGTGCTCCTTCATCTCGGCCTGAGGTAAAAAGTGGGTTCTACCTGAGGTCACATTTCCGTCTAGAACCAGGCTGTTGCTCGCCGCAGCGTGAACTTCCATCCCTCATCGGTTCGAATCAACTCATCTTCGTAGTGACCAACCAATCGACGGTGGCTCACCGGCGTTCTGCGACCGTTTGAAGCAGGCCAGAGCGGATATCTGCTTCGCTTCGTCGCCATCCATGGTCACGACGGCATCAGTAGTCGTATGCAGTTGCTGACGCCGCGGACGGGCCGCCACTTCCTTCAGCGCTTCGCAGCCCTCTCGCACGATCGGACCGCTCGGCCCAACCGTCTCGAACCGTCCGTCGTCGGTGAAGATGGACACGAACGTGTCGACGCTTCCGTCGTCTACCGCCCGGTTGTAAACCGCCGAAAGTTCCCTGATCGCCTGAATATCCGCCAGCCGTGGAATGTCCTGTCCCGTATGCACACACCCTCTCACGCTAGCCGCCGTGGAACTCAATTTCCGTCACCTTGAGTGCCGATTCCGATAACCAGAACCGAGGCCGCCGCCAGTGTCCCGCCAGATGAGGCAGCACGATAGATCGTCCCAGTCGAGACGGTAGCAAACTCCCCCCGACGATTCCACCGTCTAGAAGGCAAGCTTTCCCGGCAGATTGCCTTGTCAAGACCGTCATCACCGCACCCACCACGATTTGTCGGCCTACACAAGGCCGCTTCGCAGAACCGCCGCCTCGATCCTGCAACTTTATCTCGACCGACAGGTTCCACTCAGCTAGAGTGACGAACCGTGAACTCGTCTCACAGTTTCTGGTTGAGTGGCCGATGATGACGACCTCACTGGATCACCTTGATGCGTTGTCTGAGCTGTACGTCTACAAGTCGAGCCTGCCGGTGTCTATCAGTCGGACGGCGAGTCCGGATAGCCCTTGAGCCCGCGAGTTCCCCGATCACGGCGATCGCCGCCTATAGGACAGGCGCCTCGCACGAACACAGGATCGATTGTCCCACCGTCCTCCAACAACGCAGGTCGACGGCAGCACTTTCGAAACGATGCCCCGCTCGATGATCTCGCGGTCAAAGTCGAACGCAACCGAGTCGAAGTCCAAAAGTCGATTCACCTCGGGCCTCGGGCGCGCTCCGAATCCACCTAAGCTAAGAAGGCTGAGCGATTAGACTTCGCGCGAACCGCACAGCAATCCGGAACGGCCGACAATGATCTCGAGTGCGCGCAGTCCCACATTGCCCGGACGTCCGTAAAATAGAACTAGATTTACTGAGCCTCAATAGCACAGCAGAGAATACTGTTTCATTTCGATCTTAAGGAGGAAACTACCATGCAATCCGAAACGCTAGTTGCCGACGTTGTTGTCATCGGCGCTGGACCGGCTGGCGGATCCGCGGCCATTGAAGCGGCCCGAGGACGCGCAAGTGTGATTGTCGTCGAGACGACAGGCGAACTAGGCGGTAACGGCGCTTTCTCAACTGGATACGTAGCACTTTCCGGCACTCCCTTTCAAAGCGAAATTGGCGTGCAAGACAGTGTTGAGAAATTCGTCCACGACATGGAACGCGAGGTTCGTTCTCTTGAACCCTCTTTTCATCCTGAATTCGATCTGGATCTCGCGAAGAGGTATGCGACCGAGTCGTCGGATGCGTACCAGTTTCTCGTCGATATCGGGATTAGATTTCAAAGGATCATCCCGCGACCCCGACAGCACACGACCCCGCGGCTCCTTACGCTGACGGATCCGACTGAGTTCCGGACGGCATTCGAAGGCGAGTTCGAGGCTCTCGGGGTTAGGGCGTTGCTCCGTCGGTCGGCGACCAAGTTGACTGTCGGTCCATGTGGTCGCGTGGACGGTGTGCTCATCTCCTCAGGGAGCGAGGAAGTTCGAGTAAGCGCGAGAAAGGCCGTCGTAGTTGCCGCTGGCGGATTTTCCGCAAACCCGGATATGCGTCGTAAGTATCGGCCACTCGATGACCCCTACGCCCCGTACGTGGGACTAGATACTGCCGACGGCAGCGGCATCCTGATGATGCAAGAGGTGGGTGCTGGAGTCGTGAACATGGATCTGATCCCCCAGTATCTTGAGGGACCTTCCCGTTTCATGGAAGACTGCATTGCGATCAGCGGCGAGGGACGTCGTTTTTTCGACGAAGCGGGCCCTTACCTTGAACGGGTTGCGGCATTGAGGGAGCAGCCTGGCGAGATCGGATACTATCTATACGACGCAACTGCGGCGGCGCGAAACAGGCAGCATATCTCAGAACTGTCAGGCCGTCCGAAAGAACTTGCAACGTTAGAGCAAGTTGAACGGGTAATCGGATGTGATCCGAACGCAGTAACTGAAACGGTCGAAAAGTGGAATAGACTGATGTCGTCGGCCGATGACCGGGATCCCGACTTTGGTCGTGTGACCTTTCCATTCGACCGAGCGCGGATCGAGACGCCGCCCTTCACGGTTATCCCGATCACGGTCGGAATCGGAAACACAAACGGGGGCGCTCGAGTCAACTTAGACCTTCAAGTGCTCGGCGAGGACGGAGCTGCGATTCCCGGGCTCTATGCGGCGGGCGACTGCGCAGGAACCATGAACGCCGCGATGGGACTCGGAGGTGTCCACATTGGATCGGCAGTGACATTGGGGCGGATCGCGGGGCGCAACGCAGCGGCTACTAGACCGTCGCCGCTAGGTGGTGGGATATAGGTGGCGGAGTTTGATGCGGGCGTCGTCGGTGGTGAAGTGCCACTG
>NZ_JARJBD010000094.1:0-39391 GCF_029269925.1 Rhodococcus sp. T2V | reverse complement strand
CCGTCCGCTCCCCCACCGCCGTCATCCACGCCAGCGAGAACGGCGCATGACCACCTTCGTGCCGCCACGGCTGGAAATGATCCGACACCGTCGCCGAATCCATGCCGTGTTGCTCCGCCAGCACACCCAGCTCCACCAACTCCCGCGGACCGAACTGCTCCGCAGACGCCTTATATCCAAGCTTTATCACTTCTGCACTGCCTCCAGAATTCGGACCTGATGTCTACCTAGCTGCTCCCGTACGGCTGGTGCCGCCTTCATCGCCGGTGAATCCAGCTGCCAAATTGAGAATCGCGCGAGATACCGGAACCGGTACGGCGTGAGCGATGGCCTCTTCAGCCAAAGGAGTCGAATATCGGCAACGCGCGGGCGACGTCGCGCAAGACAAACCGCTTCATCCACACGCGACACGTCAAACCTACGCGAGCGACAATCCGCGCTCCGGCGGCCGACGAAGAACAGGCGGAATCTGGACCTGTATCCGCGCTTAGTGGACGCTGCGGCGCCCTCGCCGTTCCTACGGTTGCGGGCATGGTTAAGTCCTGGCTCTTCGATATCTTCAACTACCCATACGACTCCGCTCCCGAGGGCCTCGACCCGGCGCTGGTCGAGGACGAGTTCGACTGGCACCTCGACGCGTGGGTCAAGGCAGAGGAACTCGGGTACGACGGTGTGCTGTTCTCCGAGCACCACTTCACCGCGTACAACATGAGCCCCTCGCCCAACCTGCTCGTCGCCGCGGTCGCGCAGCGAACGAACACCCTGCGGTTGGGAGCGATGTGCAACGTCACGGCGTTCCACAACCCGCGACGGCTCGCTGAGGAGACGGCGATGCTCGACTACCTCACCAGAGGCCGCCTCGAGGTCGGCCTCGGCCGTGGCGCCGACGACCACGAATTCCGCAAGGAAGGGTTCCCGTTGGAGGACACCCGGCCCTGGTTCGAGGAGTCTCTTGAACTCATGCACAAGGCATGGGAGCAGCCACGATTCACTCATCATGGCCGGTTCTTCCACTACGACGACGTCTCGATCTATCCGCGTCCGCGTCGAACCCCACGGATATGGGTGACCGCACTGAGCCCGGCGACCATCGCCTGGGCCGGCAGCAAGGGCTACCGACTTTCGCTGGCGTTTATGCCGGCCAAGGTCATGGCCCAGTTCCGCAACATCTACAACGAAGCGGCGGCTGACGCGGGCCACTCGACCGCTCCCGAGCAGATCGGCGTGATGCGCAACATCTTCGTGGCGGATTCGGACGAGGAGGCACGTGACCTTGCCGAGCCGGCGCTGGATCATGTCTTCCGCTTGTTCAAGGAGGCGGCCGTGCCGGACGACCTCGGGCACATGGCTCCCGGCTACGAGGGTTACTCGTCGTTCTTTGCGCCGTTCGCTGCGGAGGGCGGGGTCCGGTTCGAGGACCTGCAGGCTTCGGGCGCAGTCGTTGTCGGGTCACCAAGCACGGTGCGCGACCAGTTGGTCGCACAGGTCGAGGAGATCGGTTGCGGTCATCTCATGAACTGGTTCTCCTTCGGCCAGCTCACGCGCGACCAAACTATGCGGTCCATGGAGCTCTACGCCAAGGAGATCGTCCCCGCACTCCGTTCTCTGGAAGTCCGTTGACTCCCATGGAATCATCCGGTGGAGCGCTGGCAGGAATCCGGGTGGTCGACTTCGGGCAGTATGTGGCAGGTCCGCTCGTGGCGATGATCCTGGCAGACCACGGTGCAGAGGTGATCCGGGTCGAACCCCCGGGCGGTCCGCGGTGGCGCAGCGAGGCAAACGCGATCCTGCAACGCGGAAAGCGCGGCGTCGTTCTCGACCTCACCGATCCCGTCGGATTGGCCGAGGCCCGCCGGCTCGTCGTCTCCGCCGACGTGGTGGTGGAGAACTTCCGCCCCGGCGTCATGGAGCGGCTCGGGCTGGGATTCGACACGGTACGGCAGGACAACCCGTCGTTGATCTATTGCTCGCTGCCGGGCTTTGCTTCCGACGACCCCAGGGCGAGCGTGTACGCGCACGAGGGAGTGGTCAGTGCGGCGGCCGGGTTGTATCCGCAGCGCGACTTCGCACCGGGCGGCGAGCCCATCGTGAACACCATGCCGCTCGCGTCGGTGTTCGCCGCGATGATCGGTCTCAATTGCGTTGTCGCCGCGCTCATTGCGCGTGAGCGGACGGGCGTCGGGCAGCGCATCGAGACGTCTCTGTTCGACGCGTGCTTCGAGATCACCCGCTTCTACGGCGACCAGGTCGCGGGCGAAGCTCCCGACCGGCCCGCCGACGCCGTCGTGCCGCAGTCGTTCCAGCTCGGCGGCAGCTTCGATCCCCCGACAGCCGACCACTATCGGTGCGCGGACGGCCGGTGGGTTCATCTGTCCTGGCTGGAAGGCCGGCAGCTGGAGACCTTCGCCGAGCTCGTCGGAATGCGTGCAGAGTGGGCCGAAGCCGGGGTGCTGGACATCCCGCTCGCCCGCTTCTGGGACGACCCGCGGCTGCGCTCCAAGCTGCGTGGACACCTCGAACCGATATTCCTGCAGCGGCCTGCCGCGGAGTGGGAGCGACTGGTCAACCCCGACTGCGATCTCACCGAGTGCGCCACGACGCAGGAATGGCTGCTCTACGACGAGCAGGCTCGAGCGACCCGATCGGTGATTACGCTGCCCGACCCGGAGTTGGGCGTCACCCACCAGTTGGGTCACACCGTCACCATGTCTGCGACCCCGCCCGAGGTCCGGCGCCCCCGCGAGCTGCCCACCGGCGGCCGAGCACCGACATGGTCGAGCGCGCCGGAGGCGCCTGGACGGCGCTCAAGCGGAACCGTGGCGTCGGCTCTGGAGGGCGTTCTCGTCGTCGACACCTGTCAGTTGCTTGCCGGGCCGACCGTCGGTCGGATCCTGCTGGAGTACGGGGCCGACGTCGTTCAGGTGTCGAACCCGCACGGGCGCGCATCGCAGGCTTACCACCGGATCACCAACGGCGGGAAGCGTTCGATGAGCCTGGATCTCAAGCGCCCCGGCGGGCTCGACGTCTTCCGGGAGTTGCTCAAGCGCGCCGACGTACTCTCGACCAACTTCTCCGAAGCCGTGGCCGAGCGTCTGGGCATCGACGAGCCGACGGTGCGGGGGTACCGGACCGACATCGTGTACTCGCGACTGTCGGCGCACGGCCCGGTCGGGCCCCGCGCGGAATACCGCGGCCACGAGCAGGTCGGGCAGACCGTCACGGGGATGCAGGTTCGGTTCGGCAAAGACGCAGAGCACCCGATCATGCAGCCGTTCGCGGTCAATGATTGCGGCACAGGACATCTCACCGCGCTCGCGATCATGCTGGCACTGTTTCACCGGATGCGTACCGGCGAAGGCCAGTGGGTCGGGTCGTCACTCGCCCAGGCGGCCGGCCTCTTTCAGGTGCCCTACATGATCGCGCACCGGCGGCGGGACTGGGACGATCCCGGCGGACTGGGCTGCCGCGGCACCAGCCCCACCGAGCACCTATACCTCGCCTCGGACGGCTGGTTCTACCTCGGCGCTCCAGACACCGCGGCGACCAGGAGAACCCTCGCGGGTGTCGCTGGGCTCGAGGGTGTCACAGAAACCCCCGACCTCGAAGCAGCTCTGGCGGCTCGCTTCTCCACCGCTTCCCGTGCGGTGTGGGCACAGCGGCTCACCGACGCAGGGCTCGGCGCCCACGCCTGGAACTCGATCGACGACGCGATGAATGACCCGTGGGCCCGCACGCACGGCCTGTCTCGATTCGTGGAATTCCCGCAGGGCGGCACCGGACGGCTGGTCGCGCCGGTCCCACGGCTCACCGCAACACCGATGCGGGCGGGCACGCCGGCCCCGCCAGTCGGCTGGCACACCGAAGACCTGCTGCGAGAGCTCGGATTCGGCGACCAGATCGATTCCCTCGTCGCTGGCGGAGCCGCGGTGCTCCCCGCAGTCACGCCACAACCTTCCTGACACAGACGACAAGGACAAGCCAATGGGCACCATCACTGTCGACGACGGAACCGCGCTGCACTACCGCGACGCGGGCTCCGGCCCGGCCCTGCTGTTCCATCCGGGGTTCGCCAACAACCTCGACCTGTGGAACTGGCTCGTCGCAGAACTCGCACCCACGCACAGATGCATCACGTTCGACCCCCGCGGACACGGTGCTTCCGACAAGCCGGACTCGGACTACGCCCTCGACGAACTGGGGCGTGACCTCGTCGCGATCGCCGAGCGGCTCGATCTTCACGATGTGACGGTCGTGGGCCACTCGCTCGGTGGCGCGGTCGCAACCCAGGCGGTACTCGGGCACAACCAGGAACGCCGGATCAGCCGGCTCGCGCTCGTCGGTCCGGCGGTGCCGGCCCTGATCGTGGGCAGCGAGGGCGCACCGGGCATGCCTGCAGATGCCTACGCCGGGTTGTCCGCGGCGCTCGCCGCCGACTATGTCGGCCTCCTGCTCGGGATCGTCGACAACTTCTACCACCAGACCCCCGCAGCAACGGGGACCTGGCTCGCCGGCAAGTGCCTCGACCTGCCCGTCCACCTCGGCCTGCGCTACTTCGCCCATGCCGCCGACATCGACTACCGGGAGCGGCTGCACGAGGTCGATGTGCCCGTTCTCGTGATGTGGGGTGCGCACGACCGGATCGCAGACCCGCGGTGGGCCGACTGGCTGCGGGAACAGAACCTGTCGGGCTGGCAGGTCGAGACGCTGAACGACAGCGGCCACGGCGCCATGGTCGATGAACCGGGACGGATGGCTGATCTGCTGCGTGCATTCGTCCGGGAGCCGGAGCCTGCCGGACGTCGAGGACAGGCGCCGACCACAAGTGAAGGACGACGATGAGTTCGAGAAAGGTGACGGCCGCGATCGTGGGGCCGGGCAATATTGGCACCGATCTGCTGGCGAAGCTGCGGCGCAGCAGCGTGATCGACGTGCAGTACGTGGTCGGGGTGGTGGAGTCCGACGGCCTCGCCCGGGCCCGTCAGCAGGGGATCGCGGCGTCGGCGGAGGGAGTGGACTGGCTGCTGCGGCAGGACCCCCTGCCCGAGATCGTGTTCGAGGCGACGTCGGCGCAGGCGCACGCAGCGAACGCGCCGCGCTACGCCGAGGCAGGCATCCAGGCCGTCGATCTCACGCCGGCGCACCTTGGCCCGATGGTGTGCCCGCCGGTCAACCTGCGCGACCACATCGACGCTGCGAACGTATCGATGATCACGTGCGGCGGGCAGGCCACGATCCCGATGGTCCACGCCGTCTCGCGAGTCATTGCGGTGCCGTACGCGGAGATCGTCGCCTCCGTCGCCTCCCGTTCGGCCGGCCCCGGCACACGGGCGAACATCGACGAGTTCACCCAGACCACGGGTAGCGCCGTCGCCGAGGTCGGGGGTGCCGGCCGCGGCAAGGCGATCATCGTGCTGAATCCTGTCGAGCCGCCGATGATCATGCGCGACACCGTGTTCTGCATGATCTGCGCCGACGCAGACCGTGCCGCCATCGCCACGTCGGTGCACGACATGGTCGCCGAGGTCCAGCAGTACGTGCCGGGCTACACGCTGCGCGCCGAGCCGCAATTCGACGAGCCGCGCGAGTCCTGGGGCGGGCGTGCGCGCGTTGCGCTGTTCCTCGAGGTCACGGGCAACGGCGATTACCTGCCGCCCTACGCCGGCAACCTCGACATCATGACCGCGGCCGCCGCCCGGGTGGGCGAGCTGATGGCCCGACAGAAGATCGGAGTCGCCGCGTGACCTTCCCACAACTCGCCCACGACGTCCGGATCGTCGACACCACCTTGCGTGACGGTTCGCACGCTGTGGCCCACCAGTTCACCGAGACCCAGGTCCGTGAGACCGTCCGGGCGCTCGACGCCGCTGGTGTGGAGGTCGTCGAGGTCACCCACGGCGACGGGCTCGGCGGGTCGACGTTCAATTACGGGTTCTCCCACACCGACGAGATGGCGCTCATCTCCGCGGCGCGCGAGGAGGCCACGCAGGCCAAGATCGCCGTGCTGCTCGTTCCCGGCATCGGCACCGTCGACGACTTGAAGAGGGCCCGCGACCACGGCGCGGATATGGTCCGCGTCGCCACCCATTGCACCGAGGCCGACGTGTCCCGCCAGCACTTCGGCGCCGCTCGCGACCTGGGCATGGAGACCGCCGGATTTCTCATGATGGCCCACCGCACCTCACCTGAAAACCTGGCCGCACAGGCGCGGATCATGGTCGACGCCGGCTGCCAGACCCCGTACGTCACCGACTCCGCCGGCGCTCTGCTCATGCACGAGGCCCGCGCTCGGTTCGAAGCGGTGGTCGCCGAGGTCGGCGACGAGGCCTGGGTCGGCTACCACGGCCACCAGAACATGAGTTTCGGCGTCGCCAACTCCGTCATCGCCCACGAGGTCGGCGTGCGCTACATCGACGGGTCGCTCTGCGCGCTCGGCGCCGGCGCCGGCAACTCCCCGACCGAGGTCCTCGCGGCCGTGTTCGATCGCTTGGGCATCGACACCGGGCTCGACGTCGTAGCCTTGCTGCACGCCGCCGAAGACGTGGTCCATCCCTACCTGAAGCGCTGGCCGAAGATGGACCGCAACGCCGTCGTCCAGGGCTGGGCCGGGGTCTACTCCAGTTTCCTGCTGCACGCCGAGACCGCCGCACAACGATACAAGGTACCCGCCCACGAAATACTCACGCGCTGCGGCGAACTCGGCCTCGTCGGCGGCCAAGAAGACATGATCATCGACGTCGCCATCGATCTCGCGGCGACAAATTCCCAGGCTCGAGGCCGGCTGTGACACTGAACGCGCGCGCCAAGGCCCAGGCGCTCTACGACGCCCGACGGACCCGTGTACCGATCCCGCCGTTCACCGACGCCGACCCGACGCTGGGGATGGCCGACGGATATGCCGTGCAGCGCGAACTGATCGACCTGTTGCTCGCCGACGGCGACCGGATCGTCGGGTACAAGGTCGGCCTGACCTCCGAACCTATGCAGAAGCTGATCGGCGTGGACTCCCCCGACTACGGCCCGGTGCTGGCTTCGACCGTTTACCAGGACGGCGGTGAGATCCCGGTGAGCCGGTTCATCGCGCCGAGGGTCGAGGCGGAGATCGTGTTCGTGCTCGGCGAGCGGCTGGTTGGCCCGGGCGTGACCGTTGTACAGGCACGCGCTGCGCTCGCCAGCGCGGTCGCCGGGATGGAGATCGTGGACTCCCGGATCGCCGACTGGCGCATCAAGCTGGCCGACACCGTCGCCGACCTTGCCTCAAACGGCGCGGTCGCGATGTCGAGCCGGATCGTGCCGGTCGCCGACCTGGACGCCCGGCTGGTCGGGATGACGTTGACCCGCAACGGCGAGCTGATCGACACCGGCGCCGGCGCGGCTGCGTTGGGCGACCCGGTCGCCGTCGTCGCATGGCTCGCGAACGTGTTGGGCCAGAACGGTATCGCCCTCGAACCCGGGCACCTGATCATGACCGGCGCGCTACACGCCGCCGTGCCGATGACGCCCGGTGATGTGTTCCGGGCCGACTTCGACCGGCTCGGGCCGGTGACAGTGCGGGTGGTCGCATGATCGGCATCAGTGAGCTGGCCGGGCGCTTGGGCGAAGCGGCCGCGAACCGCACCGCGATCACACAGCCCTCGGTCGAGCACCCCGATTTCGACCTCGCCACGGCATACCGTGTCCAGCGCATATTGCGCTCGACTTCCGTCCCGTTGGCCGGGTGGAAGCTGGGCGTCACGTCGCGGGCCAAACAAGCCCAGGTCGGTCTCGCGGATCCGGTCTACGGCTTCCTCGCCGGCGCAGCGGCGGTCGATCTGGGCGAGCGGCTGGACACCTCTCGGCTCATCCAGCCGCGGTGCGAGCCCGAGATCGTGTTCACCCTCGGCCGCGACCTCGCCGGCCCGCATGTGACCGCAGCGGAGGTGATCGCCGCGTCGTCCGGCGTCGCGGTCGGGATCGAGGTGCTCGACTCCCGCTACGCCGACTACCGGTTCACGATGGCCGACGTCGTCGCGGACAACACCTCGGCCGCCCGGTACGTCGTCGGCACCCCGGTGAGCCCGGCGGGCATCGACCTTCGACTCGCCGGAGTGGTGCTGGAGAAGAATGGGACGGTCGTGGCCACCGCGTCGGGCGCGGCCGCACTCGGTCATCCGGCCGCGGCCGTCGCGTGGCTCGCCCGACAGCTCGCGGTCGACGGCGAGAGCCTGCGAGCGGGCCAGATAGTGCTTTCGGGCGGGCTGACCGCTGCGGTCCCAGTCGGGCCCGGTGACGTCGTGACTGTCTCGATCGATTGGCTGGGCTCGCTCGAACTCGGCTGCTGCTGAACCCGAACCTTGGAGGAAACGATGTCGCAAGTCGTCATGGGAACAACGATGACCGTCCCTGACCCCACCGAGACCGACGCGCTGCGCCGGGCCTACCGCGCCTTCCCCAGTGGGGTCACCGCTGTCTGTGCGCTCCGCGACGGCGCGCCGATCGGCATCGCCGCGAGCTCGTTCGTCACGGTGTCGATGGATCCGCCGCTGGTGGCGGTGTGCGTCCAGCACACCTCCACGACCTGGCCGCTGCTGGCCGCCCGGCCAAGGCTCGGGCTGTCGGTGCTCGGGTCGACGCACGACCGTGCGTGCCGACAGATCGCGTCCAAGACCGGGGATCGGTTCGCTGGCATCGAGTACACCGTCACCGACGCCGGCGCGGTGCTCCTCCACGACGCAGCGGCGTGGCTGGACTGCACGGTGCACGAGATTGTCCCCGCCGGGGACCACGACCTGGCGCTGCTGCGCGTCGAGGCCATGGAGACGCACGACCACGTCGGCCCCCTGGTCTTCCACGGAAGCCGACTCCATGCGCTGCCCGCCCCGCCGCGGTGCACAGAGAAAAGGTAGCGCCTGATGTCCGTCCACCTCGAGACCCTACCTGCAGTCGACAGGGTAGGCCTGGCCGTGGCCGCCCTGCGCGCCGGGCGCCCGGTACTCGTCGCCGACGACGTCACCGGGGCCGGCGAGTACAACGTCGTCCTCCCCGCAGTGCTGGCCGAGCCGCGGTGGACCGCATGGGCCGTCCGGCACACCTCGGGTCTGCTGTGCGCGCCGCTCCCCGCCGAACGCGCCGACGCCCTCGCCCTGGACCCCATGGTCCGCGACAACCAGGATCCGCGCGGCACGGTCTACACGGTGTCTGTCGACGCGGCGCACGGCGTCGGCACCGGTATCAGTGCGACCGATCGTGCGCGCACCGCCCGGGTCCTCGCCGATCCCGCGACGCTGCCCACCGACCTCGTGCGGCCGGGGCACGTGCTCCCGGTGCGGGCCAGTGCGGGCGGCGTCGTCGACCGGCCCGCGCCCGCCGAGGCCGGAGTCGACCTGTGCCGCCTGGCAGGGCTGCCCCCGGTCGCCCTGATCGCCGAACTGGTCGGCGCGAACGGCGGAATGGCCGGCGACGAAGACGCCGCCCTTCTCGTCGGCCGGCACGACCTGCCGATCCTCGGCATTGCCGAACTCGTCGACCATCGGCTCCGGTTCGGTGACGGTGAGCGCGGCCGGGTCACCAGGGCCGCCGCTACCCGACTACCCACCGAGCACGGCCTGCTCGACGCCGTCGGGTACCGCGACGAGATCACCGGCGCCGAGCACATCGCGCTCATCGGACGGGAACCGGCGACCCGGCCGCTCGTGGCGGTGCACGCCGAGTGCGCGGTCGGTGACGTCTTCGGCGCGCTGAGCTGTGATTGCCGCAGACGATTGGCAGAGTCCGCGGCACTGGTCGCCCACCAGGGCGGGGTCCTGATCTATCTACGCCGCACGGGCGTGCGGGCCGTCGGTGCGCTCGACGGGCACCCGTGGACCGCCGCAGATGACGCCGCCGCCGGCGCGATCCTCGCCGACCTCGGCCACCACGCTGCGCCGCTGCTTGTCAGGTCAGGCGAGCCCGGTCGGGCTGACCTGACCTGACCGTACACGCTCCCGCGCCCTGCGCCGCTACCGCACTGCATTCGATTTGTGCCAGAGCCTGTCTCAGACGTCTACGGAAGACAGCCGGTGACCTCAACACTGTCGTCTCGCTGCGCCACGAGCGGCTCGGCCAGCTGCTGCCGATCCGCAGTGTCGCCCACGGGATCCAGTGTTTCGGTCGTCAATCCTTCCCGCCTCATTTGTCACCCACACGCAGTAGATTTCGATCAAACGCCGATATTGCCCCGTGGACGAACTCACGGGAGGTGACGCCTTTCCGAAGTTGGGACACCTGGCCCGACAGCTGCCGTTAGTCGGCATTTGTACTCGGCGATATCGATTGCGAATGCGGCATGGTCCCTTAGAGCAAGCCCACCGAGCGGTCCCCAAACAAGCACAAGAGCCGAGAATGTCGCTGTCACTAGGGCGTTCCACATTTCGTTCCTATGTGAGGCGCGTGCTGAAGTTTGCGTAACTTCCTGGGATCTGTCGGATCGCCGTCGGATCGCCGGCCGCCCGCTCCGTCCACGTGACCCGCCGAGCGACTCACCGGCCAACCGAGGATCGTCCGTTCGCGGGGTATATCCTCGCTAAACTACGTATTTCCCCTTGAGCGCAGTTGGACTCAGGTACGACCTGCCACAAACGTTCGATGAACCGGTGCCGCGACATTCCGAAGTGAACGAGGATCTCTTCCTCGTCCGGACCGCCGTATGGTGCCCACATACTGGCGAACTCGATGAGCAACTCCGCCTCGGTGTCGCCATGCTTGCGCGTGCTGTTGTCCTCGGCCCATGCGGCGCGTCGCCGCTGGGACCATCTGCGATTCTCGCGTGAATTCATCGGATTGAACGATCTGCTCAGTGGCCTATTGGTGGCCTTCGGAATTTGGTCGTCCTTGCCGCGGCAAGGTGTGAAAGCGGATGGACATCCGTTCAGGGGTAGCTGTCAAGTTAATTTCCGCACGGCGCTCTAGCGAGGCACGAACCTGGTGCACCAGTCCGCAGTTGTGGGTCCGAGGCCGAATGTCCGTGCGGTGAGCAGATCCCGGTATGTGTCGACGTCGTGGCGTGAGCGAATCGACCGGGTCAGCACGGTACGAAAGCCTGCCTCGGAGTGACGCGCATACGACCCTCGGCCGAACACTGTGGTGTAGACGTCCGGGCGCCGGCCGAGTCCGAGGAAAACGGTCCCGTTCCCATTCCTGTCCGGGCACACGACACGGTCGTGTTCGGCGGCAGCGAGCAGGTCTTCGTCGAGTTCTTCTGATCGAAGACACGGCAAGTCCGCCAGCAGGATGCCGATCGCAGCTCGGTGGGACTGCGCGTCGACCGCACGCGATATCGACTCGTTCAGCCCCATCGACGGCCCCTCACGCAGGACTGAGGCGCCGCAGCGCTGCGCAACCGCGGCGACCACAGCATCCGGGGTTACTACAACGACACGGCCTGTACGCGGCGCCGCTATCGCCGCCTGGAGAACGTCGGTTAGCATCGCCAGGACCAGCGAAGTCTTGGCGTGAGACACGATGGTGGGAAGCAGAAGTCGTGATTTCGCTCGCTGAAGTTCCTTGACCGGGATGAGGAGATCGATGCTCATCCCGAGCTCAGACTGGTCGCGTTGCCCAGCGGGGTGACGGGGTCTCGGTAGGTGGTGCTGCGCTGCCGGACCGCACGTCCGGCGGCCGCGGCGATCACCGTCAGCTCCGCCACGGACCGTGCGGAGCCGTTCTCCGAGCCGGCCATTCGAGAAATTGTCTCCTCCATGATCGTGCCGCCCAAGTCGTCGGCACCGCCGCGGAGTATGTCGACGGCGAGGTGGTCGCCGAGCTTCACCCAGGAGCACTGGACGTGGTCGATCCGCCCGTGCAGGGCCAGCCGCGCGAAGGCGTGCACCGCGCGGTTGTCCCGTTCGGTGGGTCCGGGGCGGGCGATCCCGGCCAGATAGATCGGCGCGTTCTGGTGCACGAACGGCAGAGGGACGAACTCGGTGAACCCGCCGGTGCGATCCTGGATCGAGGCGAGCGTGCGCAGGTGCGCCAGCCAGTGCCGTGGTTCGTCGACGTGTCCGTACATCATCGTCGACGACGACGGGATCCCAAGTTCGTGCGCCGTCGACACGACCTCGATCCACTGCGCCGCAGGCAGCTTCCCTTTGGTGAGGACCCAGCGAACCTCGTCGTCGAGGATCTCTGCCGCGGTGCCCGGGATCGACCCGAGCCCAGCCGCCTTCAGCTCGGTGAGCCACTCTCGAACCGACGCCCCGGCCTTCGACGCCGCGGACACGATCTCCATCGGTGAGAACGCGTGTACGTGCATCCCTGGCACGGCCTCGCGCACAGCACGGACGAGATCAGCATAGAAGGTCACCGGTAGCTGCGGGTCGATTCCGCCCTGCACACACACCTCGGTAGCGCCGTGCTGCGCGGCTTCTACTGCGCGCGAGGCGATCTCGGGTAGCGATAGCCGGTAAGCGTCGGCGTCGCGCTCCCGCTGGGCGAATGCGCAGAACCGGCATCCGACATAGCACACGTTGGAGAAGTTGATGTTTCGGTTGACGACGTAGGTGACCTCGTCCCCGTTGACGTGGCGCCGAACGTCGTCGGCAAGCCTGGCCAGCTCATTCAGTGCCGGACCTTCGGCGGTCAATACCGACATGGCGGCATCCGCGTTCGCCGGGTCGAGCAGCGCGGCGGGGTCGGACGCGGCCAGATCCAGTCCCGCTCGGACGTCCATGTCGAGACGTTCGGGGGCGGATCGCCGGGAGGCCGCCACCGACGACCGCAGCGATTCCCAGTCGCCGTACACCGATGCGAAATCCCCACGCCGGTCGCCCATGCGACCCGCTGTGTCGATGGTGATGTGCAGGTCCGTGCGGCCGGTCGAGGAGAACCCGCCGTCCGGCTCTTGCCATGGCCGGCCCGCGACGACGGCTTTCTCGTCGGCCAGTCCGGTCAGCGGGTCGGCGAGCGCCGCGACGTGCGCGTGCAGCCGGGTGTCGATCCACGGCGAGCCCGCCAACACATAATTCGGATAGGCCGTGAGCCGCTCCCGCAGTGTGAATCCTGAGTCGGCCGAACGCGCCGCGAGCTCGTCGATGACCGGCCACGGGCGCTCCGGGTTGACGTGGTCCACGGTGACCGGCGAGACGCCGCCCCAGTCGTCGATCCCGGCCCGCAGCATCAGCGCGAACTGTTCGCCGACCAAGTTCGGTGGGGCCTGCACACGCATCTTGGGCCCCAGCACCAGCCGAGTCACCGCGATGGTAGCCACGAGTTCTTCGAGGTCGGCGTCGGGGTCGCCTGCCATGGCGGTGTCGGGCTTGGCCCGGAAGTTCTGCACGATGACTTCCTGGATGTGCCCGTACGCCCGGGCTACCGAGCGGATCGCAAAGATCGAGTCCGCGCGCTCGGCCCGGGTCTCCCCGATGCCGACCAGGAAGCCGGTGGTGAACGGCACGCCCACGCGTCCCGCGTCGGTCAGCGCCCGCAGCCTGACCGCCGGTTCCTTGTCCGGGCTGCCATAGTGCGGGCCGCCCTTCGCCGACCAGAGCCGGGTCGCCGTCGTCTCCAACATCAATCCCATCGAGGGGGCGACCGGTTTGAGCCGCGTGAGCTCCTCCCACGACAGCACGCCAGGGTTGAGATGCGGCAGCAGTCCGGTCTCCTCGAGCACCGCGATCGCGCAGGCCCGGACGTAGTCGGGCGTCGAGTTGTAGCCGTGCTCGTCGAGCCACTTCCGCGCCGCAGGCCAACGGTCCTCCGGCCGGTCCCCCAGCGTGAACAGGGCCTCTTTGCAGCCCTGCGCGGCGCCCGCCCGGGCGATCTCCAGCACCTCGTCGCGCTCGAGAAATGCCGCTGGGACGCGGTGTGGCACCGTCGCGAAGGTGCAGTAGTGACACCGGTCCCGGCAGAGGCGGCTGAGTGGGATGAACACCTTCCGCGAGTAGGTGACGACGCCGGGACGGCCGGCGTCGATCAGCCCCGCGTCACGCACCTTCGAGGCGGCGTCGAGCAACTGATCGAGCTTCTCGCCGCGCGCGGCCAGAAGCACGGCGGCCTCGGATACGTCGAGCGCCACACCGTCGCATGCCCGGCGTAGGGCACGGCGCAGGGCGGACTCCGACGGCTCCTCGAGTCCGTGAGGCTGACCACTCATCGTCGGCCGGACGCCCGCAGCGCGGCCATCGAATCGCCCCCGATGAAGAAGTGCTCAGGCTCGCAGAGGGCGATCGACACCCGGATGCTCTCGGGGCGCGCGTCGAGAGCATCCACGACGGCCCGGGTGATAGCGGGGCCGAGCGCGGCGATCTGGGCGTCGGTACGTCCGCTAGTTAGCGTGACATTGATCAGCGGCATTGAAATTCACTCCCGAACATCGGTCAGAGGTCCTTCACGGCGGGCATGACCTGCTCGGCGAAGTTGCGCAGGTACTGGGCGGACTGCTCGAACGACATGCCCGGCCTGCGAGCCATGAGGTGCAGCTCGGTCGGCCCTCCGTGGGCGTAGTCGGCTCGCAGCTGCGCGATGACCTGGTCGGGCGTCTGGAACAGCTTCTCCCAGCCGGGCATGTCCTCCGGGACCTGCGGGATCGTCTCCATCATGAGCGAGCTGTACGGGTGAACGCCCGACCGCTGGTAATGGAATGCATGAAAGAGCCCCTCGCGATGCTCGGCCCACGCCTTCTCGGGGTCGTCGGTCACATAACAGGTGCCGAAGGAGTAGATCTCGGCGTAGTCGCGGGGACGCTGAGCCCGGTCACAGGCAGCGTGCCAAGCCTCGAGCCACTGCCGCCAGATATCACCGCCGGTCAGGCCGAGCATGAAGCCGCCGTGGCCACCCGCGTTCAGGCCGCGCTGCGCGACGCGATCCATCGACTTGTCGGAGAACGCCGCAACGAGCCATACGGGCAGCGGCTCCTGCAGCGGCTTTGGGTTCAACCAGATGTCGTCGAGATTCCACCGCTTGCCGTGGTAGGAAAATGCCTCCTCGGATTGCCAAGCCTGCAGCATGATGTCGAGCCCCTCGTCGAGCATGCTCGGCCGGTGGCGTGGGTTGACCCCGAACATCGGGAACTCCATGTCGAAGGTCGGCCCGACCTGCCCGAGGCCGACGTCGAGGCGGCCCCCACTCACGATGTCGAGCACAGCGAGCTGCTCCGCGAGCAGCACCGGATGGTAGAAGGGGACCTGGATGATGTTGGTCCCGATCCGGATCGTGCTCGTGCGGCTCGCCGCAGTGGCCAAGGTGATCGGGAGCCCGGGGTTGTAGCCGTCGGGGTCTCCGTGGTGCTCACACAGGCTGATGGCGTCGAAGCCGAGTCGCTCCATCTCCTCCATGTGCTCGAAGGTCCCGCCGTAGAACTCGGGCCAGGGAATATGCCATTGCGACGCAGCAGGATTGCGAAAGTCGTACAGGACACCGAACCGCACTGTCCACCTCCAGTCTCGAAGTTGTCTGAGTCAGCTAACCGGGAGAAGTTCCACCCGGGCATCCGCTTTTCGCCGCGCCTCGGCCGCCGATCGCGGTACCTCGGTTTGAGCCTCTGGCTGGACGTAGGACGGCGGAAACCGGATCAGTCGGCCACGTTTGTCGCAGTACGGTTCGCCCCACTGACGTACGACGAGAGGTGATCCGGACATGAGCGATGCGTTGCATTCGGCGCGGCCGAGAACCGCCAAGCTCCCGTTCCACAACGGCAGAGTCGATCTGAGCGACGAAACCGAGGTCGCAAACCTGATGGAGGTAATCGGAGACGCCGAGCTGCCTCCGGTCGTGGAGTCCGCTGCAGAACCCTTCGTCGGCATCACAACCGACGGCATGACAGTGCCGGACCTGTTTCACCTGGCAGACGAGGGTCTCGACGGCAAGCGTCTGGTCCGGGCAGCCGAGGGCTACCTCGAAGGGTTGCGCCCCGAGCAACTCACGGCAGCGGTGCTCCCGCTGGACGCGCCCGAGTGGCGCCTGTGGATCAACGCCTTTCTGACCTTCCCTGAGCATGGATTACTACTCGACGACCTCGCAGAACCACAGCGCCGCGCAGCCCTCGACGTGATCGCGGCGAGCATGAGCGGCGCCGGATTCCGCAACGTTCGCGCAGCCATGCGGCTCAACGCGGAGCTCGGCGACATTTGTCCGGGGTACGAGGACACGTTGCGGGAATTCAAGTACTGGTTCACGATCTTCGGCACGCCCTCGGTCACCGAGCCCTGGGGGTGGCAGCTCTTGGGCCACCATCTCGACCTGCATTGCCTGGTCGTCGGCAACCAACTCGTCATGACGCCGACCTTCCTGGGCACCGAGTTCGACGGGCATACCCTCTTCGCCGAGCACTACCGAGCAGCCGCCGAACTACTCGGCTCGCTCACCTCGACACAACGGCGCCAGGCCGTGCTGTACCCATCGATCAGCTCGACCGATCTGCCATGGGAACTCGGTGGCGCGATCGACGGCCGGCACCGAGCCGGTGCTGGCCGGGACAATCGCGTCATCCCCTACGAGGGCATCAAAGGTGACGCGCTGTCACTCGGCCAACGCGAGTTGCTCCTCGCCGTGGCGCGTCCCTATCTGGCGGCTCTCCCGCCCGGGCCGTTCGAGGCGAAGCGCGCTCAGGTTCAGCGCCACATCGAGGAGACTCGCTTCGCCTGGATCGGCGGAAGCGACCCAGGTGAGGCCTGCTACTACCGGATGCACGGCCCCGTGCTGCTCGTCGAGTACGACAACCACTCGGGAATCTTCCTCGACAACCCCGAACCCGAGCCGTACCACGTGCACACGATTGTTCGGACACCGAACGGCAACGACTACGGCCGGGACCTGCTACGCAGCCATCATCAGCGCCATCACCACGTATCCGCGGAAACTGGCTGATCGGAAGCGAGACGTGGCTTCCCACGTCCAGCGCGCGCCATACGATAGACCTACTCGGGCTGCACCGACGACCAGCAGGCACGGTGAAGTAGACGAGCGTCGAAGGGATCGAGGCAATGGAGCCGAGCGGACCAGCCGAACTCGAGGTCCTCGCGGAGGTGGGGCCACCAGCCGGCAGGATGCAGCGCACGACCGACCCGGACGAGGCGGCAACGGCGATCACCGACGCCTATGCCCCGCACAAGATGCAGATCACCGGTACGCCGAACCGGTTCGACATGCGCCTGTGGAGCAACAGCATGCCCGGTCTGGATTTCGGTTACATTCAGCTCGGAACCGACGTTCGGTTGTATGCCCCACCGCCCCCGTACTACATCGTCGTGCTGGCGGGCGCCGGCCGTGTGCGGATCGGGTCGAAGCGGGATTCTGTGCTGGTATCGGGCTCCAGCGGCGTGATCACCTCGCTCCAGGAGCCGGTCTTCTTCGAGGACTGGAGCCAGGATTGCCGGCTCGTCACAGCACGCTTCAAGCCTGTGGCCCTGGAGCGCGTGCTCGCCTCGCTGCTCGGCAGGTCGCCGGTAGAACCGATCCGATTCAACTTCCGGATGGATCTTGGGGGCGCACGCGAGGGCTCGTTCCTGCGCGCCCTGCAGCTGCTGCGGACCGAACTTCAGCGCCCGGACGGAATGACGTCCGACCCCGTGATGGCCGGCGGTCTGGCCGGGCTGGTGATGACCGGGCTATTACGCGGGCAGCCGCACAACTACTCCGACCAACTGTCCGACGTAGGTCGAGCGGAACCGCCTGCGGTCATCCGTAATGCCGTCGAGCTCATCGAAACCCGTGCTGCCGACATCCTCTCGGTGACCGATGTCGCGAGAGGAGCGGGGCTGAGCGTGCGCGCGTTAGAAGAGGGTTTCCGCCGACACGTGGGAATGCCGCCCATGGCCTACCTGCGCGAGCTCAAGCTGGCCCGGATTCACAGTGAGTTACAACGATCGGAACCTGATCAGACCACTGCGGCTGCAGTTGCAAGGCGTTGGGGCTTTAACCATTACGGACGGTTCACGGCGACCTACCGCGCCCGCTACGGAGCCAGTCCGGTAGAGACGCTGCAGCGATCGCCGAGCGTCCTGTCCCGAAGCGGAGTTTGGCGGCCAGAAAATGACCCCCGGAGGACATTTGCGTAGGCATCGTGCGCATGCCGATTAGATGTCGATTAGATGGGTCGAGCGTCCAGGGTGGGCAATATTAAGGTGCCGGAGAGTCCTCACATTTTGTTCGTAGCGCCAGTTCCGACGGCATCGAAGCGCTCAGCAACGACCGCTGGTCGCTTCCGTCTCAGCTGAGACATCCATGAATAGTCCACCCCACTACAGACACCGTAGGAACTGCAACATGCCAACCCTATTCCTTCATGCCTTCATTGCTGCGCTCAGCCTCTTCCTCCCCCGTCGCTTGATACGCATCCCACAAGATATCGTCCGTGAACTTGCACTCGCTCACGCCCAGGCACGATGGGTCCGCTTGTGCGTCGAGGAGCCCGAGCAACACTCGCCGTAGCTTCGACTGGGAAGACGCGGAGGGGGCTACTTCAGTCGCGCAAAGTTCTAGTACGAGATGAGGATGCTGATGGCATATCGATGGACCCGGGCAGAGCGATCGGCCGTGCTTGGCATGGGGGCGTTGGTCCTGCTGCTCAACCTCCTTGGATGGGCCTCCCTCCTTGCCCTGGCCGCGCCGAACGACTACAAGATCGGCGAGGCGGGTGTGTTCGGAGTCGGTACCGGGGTGACGGCTTTCCTGCTCGGTGCGCGTCACGCGTTCGACGCAGACCACATCGCTGCCATCGACAACACCACGCGCAAGCTCGTCGGCGAGGGCAAGCCCACCATGAGCACCGGATTCTGGTTCAGCCTCGGCCACTCGTCCGTCGTGTTCGCGCTGTCACTGCTGTTGGCAATCGGGGTCAAATGCCTGGCCGGACCTGTGCAGGACGAGTCGTCGGCCCTACAGCACACCCTCGGCGTCGTCGGCACACTCGTCGCTGGCTGCTTCCTGCTGATCATCGGCCTGATGAACCTCAGCACGTTGTTCGGCATCGCGCACATCTACCGACACACGAAGGCGGGCACCTTCGACGAGGAGCAGTTTGAGCATCACCTGCACAACCGCGGCTTCCTCGCGCGGATCTTCAAGCGCGTGACACAACGGGTTAGCAAACCATGGCACCTCTACCCCGTCGGCCTGCTCATGGGTCTTGGCTTCGACACGGCGACCCAGGTCGCCCTGCTCGTGCTCGCAGGAGGCACCGCCGCCGTATCCCTCCCGTGGTACGCCGTCCTAGTCTTCCCTGTGCTGTTCACAGCAGGCATGACGCTGTTCGACACCCTGGACGGAGTCTTCATGGCACAGGCCTACAAGTGGGCGTTCCTGAGGCCCCTGCGTAAGATCTACTACAACTTCACGGTCACGATGCTGTCGGTGACCGTCGCCTTCTCCATAGGCGTCATCGTGCTCTTGCAGCTCGCCGCCGATGAGCTGCGTGTGCCTGCCATCGAATGGGTGGGGAGCCTCGACCTCAAGTACATCGGGTTCGCGATGGTCGCCCTCTTCGTGGTTGTCTGGGCCGCCAGCCTCGCCATCTTCCGCCACTTCAAAGACCGAGCTGATATGGAACGGCCACTAGCCCAAATTTCCGGTAATCCTATCGCTCCGGCCAGGGACATCCCTGGATCTTGGATGTCAAGCGACGAGGTCCGTACCGACCGAGGTGGAGAACACCTGGTGTAGCAGAACGGGGTTCACCGCCCGTCATATGTGGTGCCTCTTTCACACCTCATCCGGATCGGTGGGGGAGTATCCGCCGGGTCGCTCGAACCGCTCCAGCATGCGCTCATCCAGTGAGGTGGCATCCCATGGCTTGTCGGCCCACAACAAGCTCCGAAGAAGGCTGCGGAGTAGATACCATCCCGTCCAGGACGCGCTGAACTCCTCATCGCCGAGCTTGACCGTCCATTTCCTCGGCGAGTCACCATGAGCGATCTTGGATCGAATGCCGTAGAACTGCTTCAACAGGCTGTACGTGTTCTCCAGCGGAATGTCGGCGGATCAGCAAACGCGATTGCAGCTCGCTGCGCCATACGGTGCGTCAGTGCATCGGGCTCCTTGCCGACGAGTGCCTCAATCCCAATCGCTACGGCGAGAATGACGTCCTCAAGATCATCACGGAACGTCTGCAAAGAGGCAGCCCACCTATGGAGGCGACAGGACACCCTCGACGCATATATCAACACGCTGGTGATCGACCGACTCACCACGGAGGACCCGAAGCCCCTCCTCGACAAGTCCGACGACGGGGTCAATGTCCGAGTCCCGGAGGGAGAACGGGCCAGGCAGAACCGGCTCGAAGCGTTGGCACATATCTTCACAGCCGGCGCGGTCGACGGAACCCAGCTGAAAGCACGAACCACGCAAGTCAGGTACGACGTCGCCCGGGCCGACGCCGCCCTCACCGCCCAGACACAATGGGACCGGCTGGCGAAGTCGATCGGTGCCGACGATCTCCGCGCACGATGGGAGAAGATCGATGTCGACGATCTCCACGCACGATGGAAGAATATCGACGCCGATCCGCGCGGCACGGCAATCGCACTGCTGATGACGGTGACCAAACTTCCGTCCCCGCGGGGCCGCCAGGGGTTCGACCCGGCGTACGTGCGCATCGCCTCGAAGCCTTAACCTTCTTGAAGTGATGTCACCTGCCCGACCGGCTCGTGGTTCCCGTGCGCTGGTCCCGACGGCGCGACCAGCGCAGATGCAATCATGGACTCACCTCTCGATGGCGTGCTCTCAAGGATATCGCCGGCGACGACCACGCCGAGATGCACTGGGCCTGGCCCGGTGGACCGATGCCGGGTGTGGCATCGGCCCACCGGCCGCGGTCCCGTCGCTCTCATGCGGTGAGCACGGACTCCACGGCTGCGAGCGCGATCTGCTCATCTTCGCTGTAGTGGGCCCCGCTGACGCCGACCGCGCCGATCACGCCGAGTTCGGGATGGCTGATCTGCTCGCCGCCGCCGAAGACGGCGTAATCCGGAACGTTCGTCATGCCGTGGAGCAGCGCAGGGTCGGTCTTGATGAAGTCGAAGAGTGCTCCGGTGTTGAATCCGGAGGTGGCCGCGGTGCGTGCCTTGCGAACTGCGATGTCGGTGGACAGCACCGATGCACCCTCCATCCGTTGATAGGCCTTGAGTACGCCGTTCGGGTCGGTGACCGCGATGGTCACGGCCAGTCCCAGCTCTTGTGCCTTCTGCAGACCGGCTTCGATCGCCGCGTTGGCCGCGCGGAGGGTGATGGTGTTGGTGGTGAAACTGGGTGACGTCATGATCGTGTCTCTTTCTCTTTTGAGTGGTACTTCGAGGCCAGGTTTTCCGCGGCCGTGTGTAGTCCCGGTTGCCGAACTCCGTGGCCGTGCCGCCGTCTGCCGGACCAGGGCGAAATCGATATCTCGGCGGGCTTTGTGACTTCGAGTTTTCAATTTTCTTGGGCCGGATTGCCCAGTTCAGGTCGCTCTTTGTTCGCGTTGGATGGGCTTGCGCTCGCTCGGTGTGCACCGTGCGAGGCTGAGCGCGGGTGGACGTCGTCGTCGCTGGTGTCTGGGAGTTGGCCTCCTCCGCACGTGGTCGATCACAGGGCGGGGCTGGTTCTTCGGAGATCTTTGCGAAGAATCTTGCCGGAGGCTGATTTCGGGATCAGGTTGATGAACTCGACCGCCCGCACCTTCTTGTGCGGGGCGACCTGGTCGGCGATGGAGCCGAAAAGGAAGTCGTAGACACTCAGGTCCGGGATCTCGACGTCGGGAAAGGGCTCGGAAATGTCATGGCGGAAGTTTCGTTTCGATTGAGGTGATGATGCTGCGAGGTCTCACTGCGCCAACGGTGAGACGCGGGCCTGCTCGAGTTCGGTCACCTCGGCGTCGGCCCAGCTCAGCCAGTCGTCCAAACCGACAGCACTGAACAGTTCCTTGGGGCTGGCCGCTGCCGGCGGTTTACCGTGCAGGCGTAACTCTGTGAGCGCGTAGTCGATTGCTCTCATCGCTGCTGTGATTGTCAGCGCCGGATAGATCGCGATCCTATAGCCCAGCTCGGCGTACTCGCTCGCGCTCAGCACTGGGGTGCGGCCGCTGGCAATGACGTTGATCATCAACGGCGCGGGCACCTCTGCTCCAATGGTGCGCACGTCCTCGAGCGACGCGGGAGCCTCGACGAAGATGATGTCGGCGCCGGCGTCGATGTAGAGATGCGCTCGGGTGATGGCTTCGTCCAAGCCTTGAGGTGCGATGGCATCGGTCCGCGCGATGATCAGCATCTCGTCGGTGCCTCGGGCTTTGGACGCCGCGTGCACGCGACTGACGGCGTCGGCGCGACTGACGACGTCTTTGCCGTGCAGGTGGCCGCACCGCTTGGGGAAGGTTTGATCTTCGATTTGCACGGCCGCGACGCCGCGCTGCGCCAGCCGTTCGACGGTGTGGCGGATGTTGATTTCGTTGCCGTATCCGGTGTCGATGTCGACGATGAGGGGCACATCGGTCGCGCCCTGGAGGCGGCCGACGTGGTCGATCATCTCTGAGCCGGTCATGATCCCCAGGTCAGGGCGGCCGATGACCGACACCGAGGCTGCGCCACCGCTGACGTAGCCGACTTCGAAGCCGCTGCGCTGGGCGAGGGCTGCGCTGAGTCCGTCATAGATGCCGGGGGCGGTGAGAATGCTGTGGTCGTCGGCGAGCAGGTTGCGTAGCTGTATTGCCTTGGTATTTGCCATGGGTGTCTACTTCCTCGTCATGGGGATGCGCGCATGCTTCTTCTCGAAGTCGGCGATGACCTGGTCGTATGCGAGCGTGAGGTCGATATCGTCCAATCCCTCGATGAATCGGCGGCGCAGATCGGCATCGATGAGGAGGGGTTCGCGTCGTCCCGACCAGTCCACGCTGTATTCGAGCAGATCGACCTGAATCTGTAGCTGGGGATCGTTGAGCACATCGTCGACCAAGTGGGCGTGTGAGTCCGGTGCGAGGCGAATCGGGAGAAGGCCGGCGCGACCACAGTTCGTGTAGAAGATGTCTCCGAAGCTGGGTGCGATGACGACCGCGAAGCCCCAATCTTGCAGCGCCCACACAGCATGTTCGCGTGAGGATCCGGTCCCGAAGTTCGCACCTGCGACCAGCACGGTGGCTTCCGAGCGGTGGGGATCGTTGAGGGCGAAATCAGGGTCCCGTCGCCATCTCGAGAACAGGTGCGGGGCGAATCCGCTCCGTTTGGTGGTCAGGCAATGGCGTGCGGGGATGATCTGATCGGTGTCGATGTTGCTCTGGGGCACAGCAATTGCGGTTCCGCGGTGACTCGTTACTTTTTGCATGGCTCCGTCACAGGTCGTTCGCTGAGGCGAGGTGGCCGAGCACCGCGGTGGCGGCGGCGGTGGTCGGAGAGACAAGGTGGGTGCGCACGCCGCTGCCTTGTCGGCCTTCGAAGTTCCGATTCGAGGTCGAGGCGCATCGCGTACCGGGCTCGAGGAAGTCGTCGTTCATTGCCACGCACAGCGAACAGCCAGGAGAGCGCCACTGCGCGCCGGCCGCCTCGAAGATGACGTCCAGGCCTTCGGACTCTGCGCGACGCTTCACCTCCGCCGATCCGGGGACGACTACCGTCGTCACGTGCTCGGGGATCTGGCGACCCTGGAGGATCTCCGCTGCCGCTCTCAGGTCATCGAGGCGCCCATTGGTGCACGAGCCGATGAAGACCGCATCGACGGCGACGTCGCGCAATGGTGTGCCGGGAGTGAGGTCCATGTAGTCCAGTGCGCGGGTGATCTGTTCACGCCGGCGTGCATCTGGCTCCCCGACGGGGTCGGGAACCGACGAGCTGACCGGCAGCGCCTGCCCTGGGTTGATCCCCCACGTCACAAACGGTTCCAAGTCGGCGACGTCGAGAGTGACCTCTCGGTCGAAGGTGGCGTCGTCGTCGGTGAGCAACTGGTCCCAGTTGTGCTTGCTTTCAGTCCAATCGTCGCCCACCGGTGCATAGGGACGACCGCGCAGATAGTCATAGGTCGTGCGGTCCGGCGCAATCAGCCCGGCGCGCGCACCGGCCTCAATAGACATGTTGCACAGAGTCATTCGACTCTCCATGCTCAACTCGCGAATCGGTTGGCCGCGATACTCGATCACGAATCCTTGGGCGCCGCCGGTCCCGATCTCGGCGATCAGGTGCAATACGAGGTCCTTCGCTGTGGTACCGCGCGGAAGCTTTCCGGTGAACGTGACGGCCATGGTCTTCGGTCTGGTCATCCACAGTGTCTGAGAGGCCAGGACATGCTCTACCTGCGAGGTGCCGATGCCGAACGCCAACGCCCCGAACGCACCGTGCGTGCTGGTGTGGCTGTCGCCGCACACGATCGTCATGCCCGGTTGCGTGATGCCGAGTTGAGGGCCGACTACGTGCACGATGCCCTGATCAGCTGATCCCAGCGAGTGGAGGGCGATACCGAATTCGGCACAGTTCTTCCGCAGGGCCGACACCATCTCCCGGGCGACGGGATTGTCGTCGCCGGACCCGAGCAGGTTCGGTCGAGTGGAGACGACGTGGTCTTCTGTGGCCAATGACAGGTCTGGGCGACGGACCGTTCTGCCGGCGATGCGGAGCCCTTCGAAAGCCTGCGGGCTCGACGCCTCATGGAGAAGGTGGAAGTCGATGTAGAGCAGGTCGGACTCGCCGTCTGGCGACTGTGTCAGCACGTGACGGTCCCAGATCTTGTCGATGATGTTCCTGGCCATACGTTACGGTCCTTGTCTAATTCGTCGATCCGGCAGCACGGGGAGTCGCGTTCTGTCCGTGGTGTGGCTTGTATCCGAGGCGGCGAGACAGGGTTTGTCCGGACTCGACCAACACTGCGCCCGCCGGTCGACACCACCCGCCCGATCTGGCTGGCCGACGACGCCGCCGCCGCCCGAGATCACGCGCAGGCTCCGCGGCCACGGGTTCACCGAGACCATGCTCGCTGACGACGTCCCGCCTTACGCGGTGAGGACTAGCGTGTTTGGAGAAGTCATGGCTGTCGGTGGGCCACCCACTCGAGGGCTGGGTCAGGGAGGCGCTGTGCGGTCATGGGGCACGAAGGATTCGTCGTGTGCGCTCATGATCATGGCTGCCCAACGCGCATTGACGCGTGCAACCGCAATACTCCGAAAGATCCGACGAGCGCATCCAATCACTGAGCAGGCGAGGCGTTTGTGCATTTGATATGTGTCTTTCAGGTCCTCCGGGCGTGCGCTGGGTGCGTCCGACGCTAGCTCGGCATAGTGGATGCGATTGCTTGGTCTACGTCGAGAAGATGGCCCATCCGTTCACGCTTCGAGCGGAGGTAGCGCTGATTGTGTTGGGTTTCGATCGGCGGATGAACGACGCGCTCGACCACATGGACGGCAGAGTTGTTGAGGCTGCGGTACTTTTCGAGATTGTTGGAGATCAGACGAATCCGTCGAACTCCTAGGTCGGTGAGAATCTGTGCCGCGACGTCGTAGGTGCGGGCGTCGGCAGGCAGACCTTGTGCCGTGTTTGCGTCAACGGTGTCCAGACCTTTGTCCTGGAGACCGTAGGCTCGGATCTTGTTCACAAGTCCGATGCCACGGCCCTCATGGCCACGTAGGTACACCAAGACTCCGCATCCTTCGTCGGCAATGTCCGCCTTAGATTGTGCGAGTTGGGTTCCACAGTCACAGCGAAGGGACCCCATGACGTCGCCGGTCAGGCATTCGCTGTGCACCCGTACGAGAACACCTTGCTCGGATTGTCCGGCACTCGCGACGTCCCCCATCACCAACGCGAGGTGCTCGGTGCCGTCGAATGTGGACCGGTAGGCATGAGCTCGGAAGTCGCCTAATTGCGTCGGAATTGCCGAGCTGGCCAACTGCGCTACGGTCCGTTCAGTTGACCGACGATACCGGATGAGATCGGCGACTGACAGCAGTGGCAGGCCGTGAGCGTCGGCAAATTCACATAGGTCTTCTCCGCGGCGCATCGAGCCGTCGTCGGCGACGATCTCCGCGATGACTCCCACACCACTGAGGCCGGCCATGGTCGTCAGATCGACGGCGGCTTCGGTATGCCCAGGCCGGGTCAGGACGCCGCCCCGCCGTGCCCGAAGTGGAAAGACGTGCCCCGGCCGGTGAAAATCGACCGGGCCACTGTTGGAGTCGGCCAGGGCTCGAACCGTCAATGATCGGTCATCGGCGCTGACGCCTGTGCCGACGCAAGCATGATCGACAGTGATAGTGAAGGCAGTTCCGTGCGTGTCGGTGCTCTCGGACACCATGAGTGGCAGTTGTAGAGCATCAGCCCGCTGGCTGTTCATCGCCGCGCAGACTATCCCGGTGGTATGTCGCACGATGAAGGCCATCTGCGCGGGCGTGAGAAACTCCGCGGCCATAACCAGGTCGCCTTCATTCTCGCGGTCGGCATCATCGACGACGATAATCATGCCGCCCGCCGATAGGGCTGCGATGGCGTGCTGAACCAACACCGATGGCGAGGCGTTCATCGGACCGACTCGAGCGGTGCGTGAGTGCCGAACTTGCGCTTGTGATACGTGAGGGGCTGGATGTCGGCCGCCGTCGCCTCTTTCACTCGACCGAACGCGATCACGTGATCACCGCCGTCGACCAACTGCGAGACCACACACGCCAGCCACCCACTTGTACCGACTAGTTTCGGTACACCGCTCCGAAGATCCCAGTCCACGCTGTCGAATTTGTCGAGACCTTTGCGCGCGAATGTCGTTGCCAGATCTGAGTGCGCGCTACCGAGGATGTTCATTCCGAACTGTTCGCTCTCTCGAATGATCCGTAGTAACTCGGACCCACGCTCGAGACAGACAAGGACCATGGGCGGCGTCATCGACAGTGACGCAAAAGCGCTGACTGTGGTGCCATGAGGTCGCGCACCATCCATGGCGGTTACGACAGCGACGGGTGTGCACACTCCTGCCATAACATCCTTGAGCTGGGTGGCTGTCGTGTCGGTCGAGGTATTCACGGGAGACTCCGGGGTTCTATGCGCTTGAAGTGAAGATCTGATCGCAGGACAGAAGGACGCGAAGTCGCTGCGAGGGCCTGAAGAAAGAGATATTCACGGTCGTCACAGTGCCACTCTTTCGGTGGTGAGGTCGGCATCGGCAGTGGTCACGATTTCTGACCGGAGTCCCGCCTGAATGAGGAGGGGCAGAATCTGCTCCCGGTACTGAGCGATACCTTCCTCGTAGTTGACCCAACTCAGGGTGCAACCATTCAGACCCGCACGGGACATTCTCAGGATTCCGTCGGCAATCTGCTCGGGGGTCCCAACCAGAGGCTGGGCGGCATATCCAGCGACCATGCTCGTCAGCGCGGATTTCGTGCTCATATCCATCGCCTCGACATTTGTGGCGGCGACACCCATCATTTTCGCGGCGCCCTCCCAATCACCTTTCTGGTTGACGTAGTAGTCGAAGTAGGCTTTGGCTTCCTTCTCGGTGTCGGCACAGACGACGTAACCCATTCCCATTACGGCGATCTCGCGGTTGTATTCGTCGCGAGCGGTTCTCCGTGCCACTTCGGCCTTTGCGGCATGGGCAGCAATGTCTTCGGCCATGATGAAGTTGATGTTCGCGTGCTCGGCGGCGAAGGCTAGACCTGCGCCACTGGCACCCGCACTCATGATCAGCGGGCCGGGGGACTGCACGGGGCGTGGGGAGGAGTGCACGCCCTTTCCGCGAAAGTACTTGCCCTCATAGTCGAAGGTATCCTCATTCCACAAACGCTTGATGATCGAAACCCACTCCGCGGCAACAGCATATCGCTCGTCATGCGGAAGCTGGGGAACTCCGAACATCGCGAATTCGGGTTCGTTCCAGCCCGCCACGATGTTCAGGCCGAAGCGTCCTCCGCTGATGTGGTCAACCGTCGCGATTTCCTTTGCAATACGGAGCGGATGAGCTGTTGGCACGTGGATTGTTGCGAGCACTTGGAGCCGTTCGGTGACAGCAGCCACCGCGGCCGCCCAGGTGAAGGTCTCGAACGAGCGGTCGTTGAAATTGACGGCTCCGCCTGGCCCCTTCCACCGTGCCACAGGGACCATGGCGTCGAGGCCGGCCGCGTCAGCCGCTTGCGCAATGCGTCTTGTTTCGGACCAATCGACCGCGATGGTTCCCTCGGCGGAGGTGACCGCGCAGCCTCCGCTGACATTGGCGCCAAAGACTGCGAGCTTGAATGCGTTCTCGCTGTTCAGCAGGGGTGCGTCGGTAGACGCTTTTGTTTGATCTTCCGTGCTCACTGCAGACTTCCCATTCGTGTGGATGTTTGTCACGATGCGCTCCAACCGCCGTCGACCGGCACTGCTGCGCCTGTCATGAAGGACGCGTCGGAAGAGGCCAGGAACACGACCACCGCTGCCACTTCGTCTGGAGTGCCCAGTCGCTTGATCAGCTGCCGCGCGACCAGCAACGCCTCTGCCTCTTCCTGCCGGCCGGACCCCAACGCTGCGTTCACGTAGGTCCACGGCATGGAGGTGTCGATGGTGCCCGGGCAGACGACATTGACGCGCACGCCGTGGGGTGCGAGGTCCGCCGCCAGTGCCCAGGTCAACCCGACCACAGCGGCCTTGGATGAGACGTAGCTAGCGCCGGACGGCATACCCAGCAATCCGAGTACCGAAGACTGATTGACGATCGAGCCCTTGGTTTCGATCAGGTGCGGCAGTGCCTCCTGGACGAGAAAGAAGGGCGCGCGTGCGTTGATTCCATAGATGTGATCCCACGAAGCCTCCGTGATGGATTCGGGGGTACCGCCAACCATGATTCCCGCGTTGTTGATAAGGGTGTCGAGTCGGCCGAACTCGCCGACTGCCCTAGCGACAATCTGCTTCCTAAACCCTGCATCGGTCACGTCGCCCGGCTCGGTGACCACTTTCCCTCCGAGTTCGGCGACCTCAGTGGCGACCGCGGCCAAGCCCGCCGGATCCACGTCCGTCAGGGTCATCGCGACATTCTCGGCGGCCAACCGGCGCGCAATTGCTCGACCGATCCCCCCCGCTGCTCCGGTGACCAGCGCAGACGCGCCCTCTTCAAACCTGCTCATGACACTCCTGTGATTAGTCGCAGTCCGACCCCCGGGAAAACTTCGCCGGAGGGGCACTGGCTCTTGTAGTGCGGAGCCAGAGACCACCGTCCTGTGATCTGGGACTCATCTATCGTCCTACGAAATCTAGGGATGATTTGGTAGGTTGTCAACTAGGCCGATTTCGTGACGGCGCTTGCGACGATGGTTGGATGTCAGCAACAAGCGTTTCGCTGCGCCGACCGGCGCAGCGGTGAATGGCTGACAACTGGGAGGTCTGAATGGCGATCGAGACGGTCCAGCCCGGAACCGCCGTGCAGCGGGCTGTTCATGCCATCCGCGAGGGCATCCGGTCCGGCCGGTTCGTACCGGGCCAGCGGTTGATCGAACCCGACCTCACCCGAGAATTAGGAGTCGGGCGCAACGCCCTTCGGGAAGCGTTGGCGCAGCTCGGCAGCGACGGTCTCGTCAAGCTCGAGCCGCACCGTGGCGCCTCCATCCGCCGCCTCACACGA
Source organism: Rhodococcus sp. T2V (assembly GCF_029269925.1). Classification (NCBI taxonomy): domain Bacteria; kingdom Bacillati; phylum Actinomycetota; class Actinomycetes; order Mycobacteriales; family Nocardiaceae; genus Rhodococcus; species Rhodococcus sp. T2V. Next base: position 9,916 of record NZ_JARJBD010000094.1, on the reverse strand, counting down.
GAAGATGTTGCGCACTTCTACCAGGTCCGAGAAGCGCTGGAGGGGATGAGCGCGCGATTGGCGGCAAGCAACATCGACCTACCAGGACACCGAGAACGTCTCGAGGCTGCGGTGACCACTGCGCGCGAAGTCGCAGCGCAATACGACCAGCCCCGATACCTGGACGAGAACTTTCGGTTTCACCGAGTGATTGTCGAACTCACCGAAAACCCACGGTTGATCGAACTGACCGATCGGTTGGAAACTCAAACATTTCGTCTCCAGTTCCGGTCAGCCCAGGCCCAATTCGACTATTCAATGGCCGAGCACGAGGAAATCGCAGCTGCGATTCTGTCGGGCGACAGCGACCGGGCAGAGTCGTTGATGCGCTCTCACCTCCAGCACACCTGTAGCGAGATCCTGAAATTGCCGAGCCACGACTTCGCCTAGGTTTTCATTCGAAAACTCGGTCCGACGTGGGTGATCAGCGCTCGACGCCTTCGTGGAAGTACTCGGAGCTTGCCCCCGATCCCTCGTGATGACTGAGATTCGAAGTTCGCATGGTGACGTCCTACCCGACCGCCGGCGATCATGTCCCGTGGCGCGGCCCCCACGACAACCATGGACGGCCGGAGCTGTCGACCGCGAGCACCGACCGGGCGATCCGGACGGCGTCGAGAGAGTCGGTCTCCCGATGCTACGGCGGTGCACGGTGACATCTAGAGAAGTTTGGCGGTGGTTTGCCTGCTATCGGGTGTGGGCTGATGGCTCACATCAGGGCGAGTGTGGAACCGTCACTTCGCCTGCGCTCGGCCGAGTTGTGGAGGACCTGTGCGGCGTGGAGGAGGACCCGTGTGGGGCGTTTGAGGGCCGGGATCAAGTCGAGAGCAGCACGGACAGACCTCCTGCAGCGATCAGCAGGATCACTCCCTTGCGGAAGGTGTCTGCCGGCAGCCGCCGTGCGAAGCGGGTACTGATGGCTGTTACAGCCAACGCGACCGGTAGCCAACAGGCGACTCCGATCAGAATGGTCCCGGTGTCGCGGGGTGCGCTCATCACGACCACCACAGCCGACAGGATGCTGGAGGACACCAGGAATCCGGCCAGGTCAGCGAGTGTCGAGGTCGCGCTGCGCCCTTCACGGGCGTACATGACCGCAGGGGGCACTCCGTTCAGCGATGCGACGATGCCCAGCACACCGGCTACGGCGCCGACCCCGGATGCTGCGGCACCCCCGAACCGTCGGCCAGTGGGCCGCGACGTCGCCAACACGAGTGCTGCCACGAGAACGGCGACTCCCACCCCCTTCTTGAGGATGGCCATATCCACGTGTTCGAGAAGGAGCCACCCGAGAGCTATCCCTGGCACAGTGCCGACGAGAAGAGTCAGTACACGGCGGTAGTCGATCTCCCGCCACAACTGAATGGCAACGGTCAGTCGGGTCGACATGCCGAAAGCCAAGTTGATCGCCACCACCGTGGGTAGGGGCAGGCCGATCAGCAGGAAGAGCGGGGTGGAGACCAACGCGAACCCGAATCCCGACACTCCCCCGATCGCCGCCGCAACTGCGACGACTACTGCTCCCAGGAACAACTGTTCCACGACCACGTCATTTCTCCTTCCGTTTCGCACCGATCAGGTTCTGGCACGTGGGATGCGGTGCGACCGGCCCAGGTACTTCGAGTCGCCGGCCGGTCGGTCGCGAACCTGTTCAGAGCAGTTGGGTAAGACAAACGCCTGCCCCCAACGCTATTGAGACACTGACGGCCGCCGGTCCGAGGTCAGGCATGGGGCGCGGGTCGTGGGGATTTCTCCGATAGCGGCGAGCGCGCACAATCGCGGCTGCACGCTCCACCTCTGCCAAGGTTCGTACTGCCGCGACGCGATCTGCTGCTCAGCGCTCCGGTAAGCGGTTGTAGTACTTGTTTCCCCGTCCTGGACGGTTGGCCGCCCAGTTGTCGATCGTCTCGGGAAACCAGCCGTCCATGGTTCCGATCCGTACATCGGCGGGCGGGAGCATCCCTTTGGCGCGGTAGCTCTTGATCGTGTTCACCGAACGATCGACACGAGCAGCAAACTCTGCGATCGACAATCCGCGGACGGTCACTTCGTGAGAATACACCCAACCGGGTCACAATAGGCCCGATCTGGCGTATTGTGGTCCTTGTGAAATTACCCCTGAGCCTTCCCCCGGTAGGTCTACGCTGCGGCTCGGCATCCTGTTCAGCAGGCCGGGCAGGACGCCGAGGAGTCGGCCGCCGAACAACGCATAGGATCGGAACGTGACTGGTTCGAAGAAGGCGGCGGCCGCGGAGGCGGTCAAGAGCGACTCCGATTCGCGGACCGAGCTTGTGCGAGGAGCTCAGAGACTGCTGGCCCAACGCCCTCCGAGCGGCATTACCGGAAAGCAGATCGCGAAAGAAGCGGGCATTCACTACGGGCTCATCTACCACTACTTCGAGTCCAAGGATGCTCTGTTCAAGGAGGCGATGCAGCAGCTGACCGATGAGTACATTGCTCATCGAGACGCCACGGTCGATCGGAGTATCCCGCTGCCCCGGTTGCCGTTCGAGGGCCATGAGCTGTGGTGGCGGGCGGCGGCGAATTTCTCCGCGGATGGCGGGGCCTCGTACACCTCCTTGGGTTGGACGTATCCGGTGATGAACCACGAGTTGGACCAGATTCTTGCGCACCATCCGGAATTGAGCGAGTTCGAGGCAAAAGCCCATATCGTGCGCGAGGTCTGTACGAACTTCGGCTGGATGTTCTTCAAGGAAACCTTGGCTCGCGGAATGGAATTGAGTGAGGAGCAGATGAAGGAGCTGGGACATTTCATATCGGAACGATAGGAAGTTGTCCCAGCTCCTTCATCGGTGCCGCGGTGCACCGATCGGTTAGGTGGCGGTGTGCTCGAACATCAGTGAGATCCGGGCGGCTTCACGTGCCGGATTGATGAGGAAGAGGCCAGCGATGCCGCCGGCGAGGACCAGCACACCCGATACGACGAACGCTTCGAGGTAGCCGTCTCCGCCGGAGGCGGAACCGACGATCGCGCCGAAGACTGTCGGGCAGACGACGCCGCTGAGGGTGATGATCGCGACGTAGATCCCGAGAGCGGCGCCGCGTTGGAGTACGGGCACGAATTCAGAGATCAGTGTGGCACCGGTGGTGAAGGTGACCAGGCCGAGTCCGAACCCGATACACAGGGCGATGGTTTGGAGTGCCCCGGGTGGTATCAACGCGCTGGCGATGATGAATGCTCCGGCGAGCGTGACACTGCCAGCGGCCACGACGCCGCGGGCCACTCGTGTGCTGACGCCGCGTTTCATCATGGTTTGAGTGGCGAGGGCCAGGGTGATCAGGAAGAAGATTGCGGTTAACGAGACTGCCATCACGATGGTCGACGCGCCCTGCGCTGTGTAGCCCTGTGCTTTTCGTAGGAAAGCCGGGAGCCAGGCCGAGACAATCGCCAGAGCCCAGTATGCGGCAAGACCCACGCATACGGTGCCGATGTAGGTTCGGCTGAGCAGTATCTTCCGGTACGGGACTCGTCCGTCGCCGTCGAATATCGAGCCGCTCGTGGATGCGGCTTTGCTCCCGCCGCTGTAGGGTCCGTCTTTGCCGACGAAGTACCACACCGCCATCCAGATCAGACCTGCCACGCCGACGACGAAGAACGCCCAGTGCCAGTCGTGGTTGCTGATCACCCACGTCAGTCCCGGCGCGGCTATGGCGATGCCACCGAAGGCGCCGACATTCTGCAGCGCGATGGGAATGTTGCGTTCGTTGTCACGAAACCATTGGCCGGCAGCGTGAAACGACAATCCAGCGGAGGGGCCTTCGCCCAGTCCCAGCAAGATCCGGGAGAGCAGGATGACGCCGAATGCAGGGGCAAGCCAGATCGAGAATTGGCTGATCGACCACAGGGCCACCATGATGACCAGCAGCCACTTCACGCTCCGTCTGTTGGCGAGGAAGCCCGCACCGACAGCGGAGAGCGAGAACAGGAAATAGATCGAGCTGGCGAGGAGCCCGTACTGACTCGGGCTCACATCGAGGTCGTCCATGAGCGGCACTGCGACGAGCCCCAGAACCGCCTTGTCGGCCCAGTTCACCAGCGCCAGCACCACGAGCATGAACGTCACGGCCCAGGCTCGGGCGGTGGACCGTTCGAGTACGGGCGCGGTAGGGATGTGCGCTCCAACGTTGACAGACATGACATTAACCTTCGGTTCAGGGTACTCGTTACCGAGCCAGCGTCGATTCGGACGGTGATGTGGTGTTCGGGGCGTCGAGGACATAGTCGTCGAGGTCCACCTCTTGGGTCATGGCCCAATACTCGAATGACGTCCACGGCATGTTGGTGGTCACCCGGCCGGCCCGGTTGCGGTACCAGGTCCCTGCCGGGGAGACCGACCACACCATCTGGGCGAGCCGGGCATCGAGTTGTTCGTTGTACCTGGTGCAGGCGTCGTCGCTGACGTCGGCGGCGGCAACATTGCGTTCGATCATGGTCTTGACCAGATCGGCGATGTACCGGGACCAGTTCTCAGCCTGGGCGAAAATGCTCCCCCCGGTACCGATGTTGGTGTTGGGCCCGTACATGATGAAGAAGTTCGGGAACCCGGGCACCGTGATGCCGAGATAGGCACGCGGATCATCGTCTCCCCAGACGTCGCGGATCGAGGTTCCTTGGCGCCCGTAGACGGAGTACGACGCCAGCATCTTGGATGCCTCGAACCCGGTGGCGAATACCGCGACATCGATGGGATGCCGGTTCCCGGCGTCGTCGATGATCGCGTCGGCCTCGAAACACGGGGTACGTGAACAGACCAACTCCACATTTTCCCGGCGCAGCATCCGGTACCACCCGTTGTCGCGCAACATCCGCTTGGTGAACGGCGGGTAGTCGGGCAGCACCTGGGGCAACAGGTCGTGTCGGTCCCCCAGTTCATCGACGATGTATTGGGTGAGCACCTCGCGCATTCTCGCGTTCTCCGCGCTGATCGAGCCGTCGTCGCCATGCCAGTTAGGATCCACTGTCTGGGCGGGGCGCATGACATCGTTCTGTGAGAGCAGGGTGCGGGCGCGGAACCAACGTGCGTAGGCCGGGACATGGGCCAGCAGCCACTTCTCGCCGTCGGTGACGGTGTCACTGTAGTTCTCGACACCGACGTTCCACTGGGCACTGCGCTGGAATACGGTCAGGTGGTCGACGATGGGTGCCAGGGCGGGACCGATCTGATTTCCGCTGGCGCCGGTGCCGATCAGGGCGACACGCTTGCCTTCGACCGAGACCGAGTGATCCCACTCGGCGGCGTGGAAGGCCGGACCTTCGAAGTCGGTGAGCCCGGGCAGGTCCGGGATGCTGGGGCGATGGAGAAGACCGGCTGCGCTGATCACGATGTTGGCGCGGATGTTGCGGGCGTCGCCGTCGGCGGTGCGGGTCGCCACCAGCCATGTCTGATCGTGTTCGTGCCAGGTGGCGGAGAGGACTTCGGTGTTGTAGCTGATGGAATCGGAGAGCCCCTCGGTCGCAACGCAGTCACGGATGTACGCCAGAATCTCGGGTTGTTTGGCGTAGTAGCGATCCCAGTCGGGCTTGCGGGCGAACGAGTAGGAGAAGTAGTGGCTCGCGATGTCGACACCGCATCCGGGATAGGTGTTGTGATGCCAGGTGCCACCGCAATTGTCGCTCTTCTCGACAACTTCGAAGTCGATACCGAGCCGTTTCAAGTGTCGTGCTGCCGCGATACCGGACAGTCCGGCACCGATGATGAGCACGTGGAACGAGTCTGCGGCATCCGGTCGCCCGGTGGTCCAGTGCACCTCGCCCGTGTCGGTCAGTCCCATCTCCTTGTAGAGCAATGCGTGTTCGGCGGGGGGCAGCGGTGATCCTGCGGCGTGGTCGAGCAGCGCGTCGATCACGGACAAGTCGGGGTTCGCGTGGAGGTCGCTGGTGAGAATGGCATCGGCCAGGTGTTCTCTGAGTTCGCCGGCAATGTGGTCGGGGAAGGTGTGGTCCCACGGTGACGCACCGGTGATGTAGGACGACCACCGCTGCGCGTAGGACCGGTCCTGGGTGAGCTCGCACAGGGTGAGTAGTTGGGTGGGGACTTCGCCTTCACGCAGGATGGCGGTGAGTTCGTCGCGTGTCACGGTGGGTGTGGTCGTCATGGGTGTGGGTTCTCCAGTCAGGGGTGAGGAGGTTGTCTATTCGGACGGCCGTGGTGCACGGTCGATCCGGTTGCGCAGCCAGGTGCGTGTCACATGGTGTTTGTCGGCGGGATAGCGGTTGATGACGTGTTCGCCGCGTTCGAACAACGCCATGTGTTTGTCGGGTGAGGGAACCTGGTCGAGCAGTCGTTCGCCGTCTTCGAGGGACACCATCGGGTCGGAATCGCCTTGCAGGAGCAGGAACGGGCACGTCAACTCGATCCGGTCCGCGGACAGCTCCATCGACTCGAACACCGCGCGGACCTGCTCGTCGGTGGGGGCTTCTCCGCAGAAGGTGCCGAGTTTGCGGGCGTAGCTGCGGCGCACCAACGTTGATGCCATCGAGATCACCGGACCGTTGCTGCACACTGCGGAGAAGATGGGATAGCGGGACGCAATCAGCACGACCAGGGCGCCGGCCATGCTGTTGCCGACCGCGGCGACGGGCATGCCGGCGGCGCGATGCACCAGGTAATCGCAGATCTGTTCGTAGGACGCCAGCCAGTGCGGCGTCAGGTAATGCCGGTGGACGAATCGAGTCTCACCCTGTCCGGGGCCGTCGAGGACAACGGCGACGAACCCCTCCTCGACCAGTGGCAGCGCGGTGCCCTCCCAATCCATGGACCAGCCGTCGACTCCGCCGTGCACGAGAACAACCGGATGTGGCCCTTCGGTTTCCGGCGTGATCACCCATGCGGCGACCGGGCCGCCGACGGTGTCGATGACCACGTGCTCGTACCGGCGATCGTGTGCTCGCGCTGTGGCGAAGTTGGCGGCGGCAGCCAGGTACGTCGCCCGCCGGTCGGCGGTGTTGCCGAGGTCCATGACCTGGCTGATCCGTTGCAACGCCGATGCGCGAGCGAACAGATCCGCCTGAGACCGGACGGTGCGTGGCAAATCCGCATCGTCTGCGCGGACCAGGAGTTGATCAGCCAGCGCCAGAGCCGATCCCCGCCACGATTTCCCCTCGGCTACCAGGTCCATCAGGCGCAGGGCGTCTCCAGCTTCGACTCCATACGCCAGCAACCGGTGCAGAGAGAACTGACGTAGCGCAGCCGTGGTCGCGGCCGCGTCGACGTCGGTCCGCCCGATATCGCCGGGATATCTGAAATCGTCGACGACGAGGGTAGAGCGAGAACGTGCAGTCAAGGCAGTCTTCCTAGTTTTCGAGTCGAATGGGGTCGACGGCCGGCTCGGCGATGCGGGCTGAGAATCGAATCGCCCGGTGCGAGCAGCCCGAGAATGTGATCACTCGTATGCGCCGGTGACTACTCAGGCGCCGTTGGTTGCGGCGGTCATGGCATCGGAGATGATGCGCAGACCGAGATGACCCAGAGCTCCGCCGTCGACCGGAATGTCGACACCCGAGATCCACGAGGACACATCTGACATCAAGAACAGCACCAGCGGAGCCACGTCCAGGGCCGAGCCGACCCGCCCGAGGGGAATCAAACTCAAATGGGCGTCGATGAACTGCTGTGGGGTCTGATCCTGCATCGGCGAGTGGATATACCCCGGCAAGATGCTGTTGACGCGAATTCCGCGCGGACCGAGTTCCATGCTCGCGATACGCGACAAACCCCGTAGAGCCCATTTGCTCACGCCGTACCCGGCGGCCAGGTGCGCACCCGCTCCAGCGATCGAGCTGATGTTGACGATCGATCCCCCGTTGGTCATCAGCGGTGCCAGGGTCTGAATGCCCAAGAACGGGCCGGTGGTGTTGACCTCGATCAGCTTGTTCCAGTCATCGAGCGAGATATCCTCCAGACGTCCGGCGCGGCCACGGGCTCCGACGATTCCCGCATTGTTGACCAGACCGAAAATCGATCCGTAGGTCTCCTTCAGCTCCCCTGCCAAACCCGCCCAGCCGGAAGGCGACGTGACATCGAGTCGCCGGTACACGACACCATCGGGCAGCTCAGCTTCGGGCTCGCGTACGTCGGTCACCACCACGGTGGCCCCTCCCGCGGCCAACTGTCCCGCTTCCTCCCAGCCCTGTCCACGCGCGCCCCCGGTCACGACGACCACACGACCATCCAGTGCCATTGCACCCATAATTCAACCTGCCTCTGCTACTAGTTCCAGAGCCCTGACCGCGTCATCGATCGCGGAGTGATTCATCGCCTGACGGGCACCTGTGTGATTCAGACCACCCATAAACTAGGCGTTGACTGACAGCTTAGTCAACCCCACAATTTGGGGGACCATCCAGCACGAAAGGTGTGATCAGTGTGGGTAGATCGCTGAGCGGCCGGGGCGCATCAACCGCCACAGGCCCGTCCGAGGAGCCGCCGGACGTGGCCGATCGAGAGCCTGACTATCGTTTCACGCTGGCCAACGAGCGCACGTTTCTCGCATGGATTCGGACCGCGCTCGCACTTCTCGCCGCCGGTGTGGCAGTCGGCGAACTCTTCGCCACCGAGACAGACAGCCTCGGGCACACCGCCCTCGCCGCCGCTTGCGTCACCGTGGCTACGACACTGTCCTTGGGCGCCTTCCATCGCTGGCGACAGGTGCAGGCGGCCATGAGACGCGACAAACCTTTGCCGTCGCCGATGATCGTTCGCGTGACCGTCACAGGGGTGTGCATCATTGCGATCGCCTGCACATGTGTCGTGGCCCTATGACGGCAACACCCCAACGCGACCCCGGCCTGCAGCCCGAGCGCACGGTGCTGGCGTGGCGACGGACAACCCTGACCGCAGCCAGCCTCACCCTCCTCTGCTGCCGCGCCTGGTCTGTCGACCATTCGACCGCGAGAGCCATCACCTTCACTCTGAGCGGTGTTCTACTCGGCGCACTCTGCGCCGGAATGGCGCAACGCGCACATCACTCTCGCGCAGATCCACAATGCACGCGCCCGGCGTCGATACCTTTGCTTTTCGCGATCAGCGCATGCGGGATCTGTATCGGTGCTTCACTTCTCGTATCCTTCTCCAGTTCCGCGTAGTCCGTCTGTCTCCGCGAGAAGGGATGGACTCGACGAATCGGCGGTATCGCTCCTTCCACTGTTCGGTGCGGGGGTCTCAACGCCAACAAGTTCGTCGTCATCAGCGGCGAACCCCGCCACCGCGGCAGCCTCGACACGTGGCCGTTCATCCACCACTACGGCGACAGCGAAGGCCCCGGCAACGGCAACCGGCCCGCCGTCGAACAGGTCCGCGTCCTGCCCACCGAGAACGGAGACCTCCTGGTCAACGTCTACCAAAGCGTCGACAACGGAGCCGGCGCGATCGACACCTTCGGCCTCCCCCCGCGTCGCCATCCGCTACGGGCGCGCAGCACCCGGCGGGCTCCCCGGCGACGACGCCGACGAAATCCTCGTCTACGTCGGCAACGGACAGGACTCCTACTGGGCCACCATCGCCCACATCGACGTGCACGACGGCATCCTCACCGTGGACGGCGAAACCCGCTACAGCCACCCCGGAGCGAACACATGCCCGGACTCGACACCACCGGTACCTGGTCCGCGAACCTGCAAACGGTCCCGTCGGTCGCAGCAAGAAAGCGCACCGCGGAATCGGACTCACCAAATACACCGGCCGCTGCCCCGCCCCCACCGGAAAGTACTGACCATGCCCCTACATACCCCGAAACGCCTTCCCCGTGCCGCCGGCGTGCTCACCGCCCTCACCGGGACACTGCTCCTCGGTGCCGGTCCCGCTAGCGTGAGTTTCCTAGGTAGCCGAGTTTTCGTGTCGCGTCGTGCGTGTTGAGC
>NZ_JARJBD010000093.1:0-39609 GCF_029269925.1 Rhodococcus sp. T2V | reverse complement strand
TGCACCCGACAGGGTGTGGGAGAGTAGGACACCGCCGAACATCCGTTACCGAAAGGGGACCCAATATACTGGGTCCCCTTTCGTGGTTTGTGTGAAAGGAATGACTGTGTCGGAGAGTGACGACGGACGTCGGTCCTTCCGCGGAGGTGGTGCCTCCGGTGCTAACCGTGGTGGTGCCTCCGGTGCTAACCGTGGTGGTGCCTCCGGTGGTAACCGTGGTGCCGGCGGTTCCGGTCGTGGTGGCTCGTCCGGCGGTCCCCGTCGCGATTCGCGCGACAACCGTGGTGGTGCCGGCGGCGATCGTCGCGGTGGCGGACCCCGTCGTGGCGGTGAGGGCGGCTTCGCGCCTCGCGGACGTGAAGGTGACCGTCCGCAGCGGCAGCAGGCTCGTCCGGACGAACCGGATCTGCCCGAGAACGTCGAGGCCGGCGAACTCGATCCGAGTGTCCGCCGCGACCTGCTGAGTTTGGACAAGACGAACGCGAACACGGTTGCGCGCCACCTGGTGATGGCCGGAAAGCTCGTCGACGACGATCCGCGCCTCGCACTCGCACACGCCCGGGCCGCGCGTCAGCGCGCGGGCCGCATCGCCGTCGTCCGTGAGGCTGCGGGTATCACCGCGTACCACGCCGGCGAATGGGCGGAGGCGCTGTCGGAGTTGCGCGCTGCTCGTCGCATGGCCGGTGGTCCCGGACTGCTCGCGGTCATGGCGGACTGCGAACGTGGACTGGGCCGGCCGGAGCGTGCGATCGAACTCGGGCGAAGCGAGGAAGCTGCTGCGCTGTCCGGTGACGAGGCTGCCGAACTGCGCATGGTGGTCGCCGGAGCGCGCATGGACCTCGGTCAGTTCGATCAGGCCGTAGTCACGCTGCAGACTCCCGATCTCGACGCCGCGCGGACCGGCCCCGGTGCCGCCCGTCTGTTCTACGCGTACGCGGATGCCCTGGTCGCGGCCGGTCGCATCGAAGACGGACTCAAGTGGTTCCTCAACTCCGCTGCGGCGGATCTCGAGGGTGATACCGACGCGGAGGAGCGTGTGGCCGAGCTGACCGGAGACGATCAGTGACGATTCTGCGCGACGGGTACGACGCTCTGCTGCTCGACCTGGACGGCACGCTGTACCAGGGGCCGCAAGAAATCCCCGGTGCGCGTGAGGCTTTGGCGGCCGGGACGCAGTCCTGCTACTACGTGACCAACAATGCCAGTCGCAGTCCCGGCGACGTCGCGGAACACCTGACCGAACTCGGATTCGTTGCCGACGAGTCGACGGTGGTGACGAGTTCGCAGTCTGCGGCCAGGCTCCTCGCGGAGAACGTGGCACCGGGCTCGGCGGTGCTGGTCGTGGGCACGGAAGCGCTCGCCGACGAGGTCCGGAACGTCGGGCTGCGTCCGGTCCGGTCGTTCGCGGACGCACCCGCCGCTGTCGTCCAGGGACACTCGCCGACCACGGGCTGGGCGATCCTCGCCGAGGCGACGCTCGCGATCCGCGCGGGCGCCGTCTGGGTGGCGGCAAACCTGGACTCGACCCTCCCCACCGAGCGGGGTCTCGTCCTCGGCAACGGTTCGATGGTCGCGGCCCTGCGCGCGGCGACGTCCCGCGAACCGCTCGTGGCGGGCAAGCCGGCGGCACCGCTGATGGAAGATGCGATGCGCCGCAGCGGTTGTGTGCGGCCCCTGGTGGTCGGCGACAGGCTGGACACCGACATCGAAGGCGCCGGCACCGTCGGTCTCGACTCGCTGCTGGTCCTCACCGGAGTGAGCACTGCGATCGACGTCCTGCGCGCCGCCCCGGAGCAGCGTCCCACCTACCTGGCATCCGCATTGGACGCTCTCAACCGGCCGGCCGACGAGTCGCTGGTCGGTGAGGACAGCCGGTGGTCAGTCGAGTTCGACGGCACCGATCTGGTGATCGAACCGACCGCGGATTCGACCGAGCCGGTGGATTCGACTGCGTTGCTGCGGGCCGTGGCCGTCGGTGCGTGGAAATTCCCCGACTTCGTGCGGATCAGCTCGACGACGCCCGCGGTGAGCGCGGTCGTGTCCGGCTGGGGTGCCTGAAACCCGCCCGACCCGCGTTGTTCGTCACGCGATTCGCTGTATGCGTATCGGAACGCGATGGACTAGCGTTGTGCCCGATGAGCACGCCACTACCGCGCCCGGGAGCCCATCTACCTGGGCCTCCTCAGAGTGTCGACCCCGAGAAGATCCACACGGAGGTCGACGGATTGTTGTCGCGGCTCGGAGCCGTCGAACCTGACCCCGACGACGAGCACGGCGTCGGGGTCATTCCACGCAAAGCCCACCTTCTCGAGAAGGCGCACGACGTGCTGGTGGAGGCCCTGGCCACCGTGGACAAGATCTGACGTGGCCCGTCGAGCACGGGTGGATGCCGAACTCGTTCGGCGGGGGCTGGCCCGGTCCCGAGAACACGCGCAAGAACTCATCGCCTCCGGCCGAGTGCTGATCTCGGGTGCGGCAGCGACCAAACCGGCCACCGCCATCGAAGCGGGAACCCCGTTGCGGGTCGTCGAGGTCGACAACGAAGTGTCCTGGGCATCCCGTGGCGCACACAAACTCCTCGGTGCTCTCGAGGCGTTCGGCCCCCGCGGACTCGAAGTCGACGGCAAGCGTTGCCTCGACGCCGGCGCATCGACCGGCGGCTTCACCGACGTGCTGCTGCACCACGGCGCGCGGGAGGTCGTGGCGGTGGACGTCGGGTACGGACAGTTGGTGTGGCGGCTTCAGTCCGACGACCGCGTGCACGTCGTGGACCGCACCAACGTGCGATCCATCGATGCCGAGCAGATCGGCGGCCCGGTCGAACTGGTGGTCGCGGACCTGTCGTTCATCTCCCTGAAGCTGGTTCTCCCGGCGTTCGTCGCCTGCGTGGGCGAGGGCGCAGACCTGATTCCGATGGTGAAGCCGCAGTTCGAGGTTGGCAAGGATCACGTGGGCTCCGGTGGGGTGGTGCGTGACCCGGAGTTGCGGGTCGCCGCGGTACTGGATGTCGCGAAGACGGCGGCCTCGCTCGGACTGAGTACCGTCGGTGCGGTGGCCAGCCCGCTGCCGGGACCGTCGGGGAACGTCGAATACTTCCTGTGGCTCCGCGCGGATGTCACACCCGGGACGGATGATGTACCGGTCGAGTCGGTAGAAGAGTTGATCCGCACCGCGGTGCAGGAGGGACCACAGTGAGCGGGGGAAGCAGCGGCGCCCAGCAACGCGAGCGGGAGATCCTGCTCGTGGCGCACCCGGGTCGCGCCGAGATCACGGAGACGGCGCGGCGCGTCGGCAAGATCTTCGAGCGGGCCGGGATCGGACTGCGCGTCCTCGTCGACGAGGTCGACAGCACTCGCATCGAACCGATGGACGGCATGGCGGCCGACGAATTCCTGGTTCCCGGGCTCGAAGTCACCATCGTGCAGGCCGGCCCCGACGCCGCCCTCGGGTGCGAGATGGTGCTCGTCCTCGGCGGGGACGGGACATTCCTCCGGGCAGCGGAACTCGCCCAGGCCGCGTCCATTCCGGTCCTCGGCATCAACCTGGGCCGGATCGGGTTCCTCGCGGAAACGGAGGCCGAGCACCTCGACGAGGCGCTCGGCCAGGTGGTGCGCCGGGAATATCGCATCGAACACCGCATGACGCTGGACGTGCTCGTCCGGGTGGACGACGAGATCATCGAACGAGGCTGGGCGCTCAACGAGGCGAGCATCGAGAACCGGTCCCGGCTCGGTGTCCTCGAGGTAGTGCTCGAGGTGGACGGGCGGCCGGTGTCGGCGTTCGGCTGCGACGGTGTGCTCATCTCCACACCCACCGGGTCGACGGCATACGCGTTCTCCGCGGGCGGCCCGGTGGTGTGGCCGGAGCTCGAGGCGCTGTTGGTGGTCCCGAGCAACGCCCATGCCTTGTTCGCGCGCCCCCTCGTGACGAGCCCGGAATCGCTGATCGCGGTGGAGACGGTGGCGGGCAGCCACGACGGCCTGGTGTTCTGCGACGGTCGCCGGACCCTCGAATTGCCTGCGGGCGCCCGCGTCGAAGTGGTGCGTGGCAAGGAACCCGTTCGTTGGGTACGACTGGATTCGGCGCCGTTCGCGGACCGGATGGTGCGAAAGTTCGAGCTGCCCGTCACCGGGTGGCGAGGAAGGAAGCCCTAGACGTGCTGGCAGAGATCAGGATCGACAACCTCGGTGTGATCTCCGAGGCGTCGGCGCAATTCCACGAAGGTTTGACGGTACTCACCGGTGAGACCGGTGCGGGCAAGACGATGGTGGTGACGAGCCTGCACCTGCTCAGCGGTGCGCGAGCAGACGCGGGACGGGTTCGCCTCGGTGCGCCCCGCGCCGTCGTCGAGGGCCGATTCATGACGGACGAGGGCTCGGAGCACGTCGAACGCGCCGTGTCCCGGCTGCTCGAATCGACCGGTGCCGAGCGTGACGAGGATGGCACCATCATCGCGGTCCGCACCGTCGGCAGCGACGGCCGGTCCCGTGCCCACCTGGGTGGGCGCAGCGTTCCGGCGGGCGTGTTGTCCGAGTTCACCGATCCGCTGCTCACCGTGCACGGGCAGAACGATCAGCTGCGGCTGCTCCGCCCGGACCAGCAGTGCGCCGCACTCGACCGATTCGCGGACAAGGCGGTCGGTCCGCTGGTCACGCGGTACCGCAAGCACCGCGACGAGTGGATGACCGCGCGATCCGAACTCATCGAGCGGACCGGTCGTACCCGGGAACTCGCGCAGGAAGCCGACCAACTGACATTCGCCCTCAACGAGATCGATGGCGTCGCACCGGCCCCGGGCGAGGACGAGTCGATCGTCTCCGAGGTCCGCAGGCTCAGCGAACTCGACTCGCTGCGGTCGGCGGCGGAGGAAGCACACGCCGCGCTCGCAGGCGGCGACGACATGGACGGCGACGGCGTGGCCGCGCCCGCGCTGGACCTGCTGTCCGAGGCGCGGGCCCGGATCGAATCGGCCACCGACCCCGAACTCGACGGGCTCGGACCCCGCCTCGCCGAGGTGATCGCGGTGGTCACCGACGTCTCCGCCGACCTCACCACCTACCTCGCCGGGCTACCCGCGGACCCGGGGGCACTGGACTCCCTGCTGTCCCGGCAGGCCGAGCTGAAGAACCTCATCCGTAAGTACGCCGCGGACGTCGACGGCGTCCTGGAATGGGCCGACAAAGCCCGTGCGCGGCTCGAGAAGATCGACGTGTCCTCCGACGCGCTGGCCGCGCTGACGAAACAGGTGGAGGAGTCGGCGGCGTCGACCGCGGAGGCCGCGTCCAAACTGACCGCGGCCCGCGTCAAGGCGGCGACCAAACTCGCCAAGGCCGTCAGCTCCGAACTCGCCGGTCTGGCAATGGGCCGGGCGGCGCTCGGGGTGACGGTCCGGCCCCGGATCGCCGGACCCCAGGACACGGCCCCGCTCACCGTCGACGGCACCGAACTCCATGCGGGATCGTCCGGCGTCGACGAAGTGGAGTTCCGGCTGTCGGCGCACAGCGGCGCGCAGTCGCTGCCCATCAGCAAGAGCGCGTCGGGCGGTGAGCTCTCACGCGTGATGCTCGCCCTCGAGGTGGTGCTCGCCGGGTCCGACTCGGGCGCGACGATGGTGTTCGACGAGGTCGACGCCGGTGTCGGCGGACGGGCAGCGGTCGAGATCGGCAGGCGGCTGGCCCGGCTGGCCCGCACGCACCAGGTCATCGTCGTCACGCACCTGCCGCAGGTCGCGGCGTTCGCGGACACCCACCTGGTGGTCGACAAGGTCGACGACGAGGACGGCGTCGTCAGCAGTGGCGTGCACACACTGACCGACGACGAACGGGTCGTGGAACTGGCCCGGATGCTCGCCGGCCTCGACGACACCGAGACCGGTCGCGCCCACGCGGAGGAGCTGCTGGCGACCGCCAGCGCCGAGCGTTCCGCATGACCCGGCCCGGCGGGCCGTCCGTGGTAATGGTGTGACTGATGTGGTAAACGGTTCGGCGCGCCTCCACAGGTCGGTCCGGCTTCCGGTCCATCATCGAATCCATGAAGATGCCGGCACTGCTGTCACGTAACACCGAAACTTTGCCTGGGGTCAGCGGCATCGCCAGGGTGGATCGCAACACGGCCAAGTTGCTGCGCCGCGTCGGACCCGGTGACATCGTCGTTCTCGACGAGCTCGACCTCGACCGCGGAACCGCGGATGCCCTGGTGAAGGCGGGCGTCCTCGCAGTGATCAACGCGTCGCCCTCGATCTCGGGGCGGTATCCCAACCTCGGCCCGGAGGTGATCGTCGCCAACGGGATCCTCCTGGTGGATTCGGCGGGCGCCGAGGTCTTCAAGAGCATCAAGGACGGCAGCAAAGTCCGAGTGAACGGGGGAGGCGTCTACTCCGGGGAACGGCGCATCGCCAAGGGCGACGAACAGACCGAGGCGGAGATCTCCGACCGGATGATCGAGGCGAAGACCGGTCTCGTCGACCACCTCGAGGCGTTCTCCGGCAACACCATCGAGTTCATCCGTACCGAGAGCCCGTTGCTGATCGACGGGGTCGGAGTCCCCGACGTCGACGTCGACATGAAGGAACGGCACGTCGTCATCGTGTCCGACGGCCCGGACCACGCGTCCGACCTGAAGAACCTCAAGCCGTTCATCAAGGAGTACTCGCCGATCCTCATCGGTGTCGGGGCAGGCGCCGACGTCCTGAAGTCGGCGGGCTATCGCCCCGACCTCATCGTCGGCGACCCCGAGGACATCACCAGCGCGACGTTGAAGTCGGGCGCCGAGGTGGTTCTGCCAGCCGACCAGGACGGTCACGCACCCGGTCTGTCGCGGATCCAGGACCTCGGCATCGGAGCGATGACGTTCCCCGCGTCCGGATCCCCGTCCGACCTGGCACTCCTGCTGGCCGACCACCACGGCGCGTCGCTGATCGTCACGGTCGGGAGCACCGTCTCCCTCGACGAGTTCTTCGACCGCGGCCGCCGCGACAGCAACCCGTCGGCGTTCATGACCCGCCTGAAGGTCGGGCCGAAACTGGTGGACGCGAAGGCCGTGGCGACCCTGTACCGCAGCCGGGTGTCGGGCGGCGCGATCGCGCTGCTCGTCCTCGCCGCTCTCGTGGCGGTGATCGTGGCTCTGGTCGTGTCCAACGTGGGTGGTGAGGCACTCGATTGGGCTGTTGCGACGTGGAACAGCTTCGCGTTGTGGGTGCAGGGGTTCTTCAAGTGATTTCTCTGCGTCAACATGCCATTTCCATAGCGGCGATCTTTCTGGCTCTGGCAATCGGCGTGGTGATGGGCTCCGGCCTGTTGTCGAGTGGTCTCGTGTCGGGGCTGCGCGACGACAAGGCTGACCTGCAGACCGACATGGAGAACGCGACAGAACGCAACAACCAACTGACCGAGCAGTTGAACTCGGCCGACGGATTCGATTCCGCGGTGGGCGGCCGCGTGGTCGCCGACTCGCTCGCGCAGCGCACCGTGATGGTCGTGACGACCCCCGATGCCGACCCCGCCGACCTCGACGGGGTCAACCGGATGATCGCGCAAGCAGGCGGTTCGGTGACCGGGCGGGTGTCGTTGACCGATTCGTTCGTCGACGCCACGGGCGGCGACCGGTTGCGGACGGTCGTCAACAATGTGATCCCCGCGGGCGTCACGTTGAAGACCGGGGCCGTCGACCAGGGCAGCCTCGCAGGCGACCTGCTGGGTTCGGTCCTCATGCTCGGCAAGGAGACGGGTCAGCCGCAGAGTTCCGCCCAGGAGATGGCGCTGGCCCTCGAGACCCTGCGCGGCGCCGGATTCGTCAGCTACGACGACGGGGCCGTCCAGCCTGCGCAGGTCGCGGTGGTGCTGACCGGAGATCGGGACGTGGAGGACGGCGTCAGCGGCAACCGCGGTGCGGTCGTGGCCCGGTTCGCGGGCGCGCTGGACTCGCGCGGTGCCGGGGCGGTGCTCGCTGGACGTCCGGCCTCCGCCCAGGGCAACGGCGCGGTCGCCGTGGCACGCGCCGACGCCGCCCTCTCGGCGGCGCTCACGACGATCGACAACATCGACCGGGAAGCGGGCAAGATCACCGTTCCGCTGGCGCTGCAGGAGCAACTGAACGGCGGCGCAGGCCGGTACGGCACGGGACCCGGCACCACCGGAGTCACCGTGGGGGCCACCCCGGCGTAGCGCGCGTCACATCGGGGCGGGCAATCGCGGCGCGTTGTTTCCGGGACGTCCGCCGAGGTGTTACCGTGAAGTCCCGTGGGTCGGCAGGCCCCAGCATTGCTCGAACAGACCAAGCCCTGCACAGTCGTCACGGGAGCCCCTTTGCCACAGTCACGCACTCATTCGCGTACCGCCACCAAGCACATCTTCGTGAGCGGCGGCGTCGCCTCCTCACTCGGCAAGGGCCTCACAGCCTCGAGCCTCGGGCAATTGCTGACCGCGCGGGGAATGCGCGTGACCATGCAGAAACTGGATCCGTACCTCAACGTCGATCCGGGCACGATGAACCCCTTCCAGCACGGTGAGGTCTTCGTCACCGAGGACGGCGCCGAGACCGACCTCGACGTCGGGCACTACGAGCGCTTCCTCGACCGCGACCTGTCCGGTCAGGCGAATGTGACCACCGGCCAGGTGTATTCGACGGTCATCGCCAAGGAGCGGCGCGGCGAATACCTCGGCGACACCGTTCAGGTCATTCCGCACATCACGGACGAGATCAAGAGCCGGATCCTCGCGATGAGCGGGCCGGATCTGCAGGGACACCGCCCCGACGTCGTCATCACGGAGATCGGCGGCACCGTCGGCGACATCGAGTCGCAGCCGTTCCTCGAGGCGGCCCGTCAGGTGCGCCACGACGTCGGCCGGGACAACGTCTTCTTCCTCCACGTCTCCCTGGTCCCGTACCTGGCGCCGTCGGGTGAGCTCAAGACGAAGCCCACCCAGCACTCGGTCGCCGCGCTGCGGAACATCGGCATCCAGCCCGACGCGCTGATCCTGCGCTGCGACCGCGAGGTCCCCCCGGCGCTGAAGAACAAGATCGCGCTCATGTGCGACGTCGACGTCGACGGCTGCATCTCGACCCCCGACGCGCCGTCG
Organism: Rhodococcus sp. T2V; assembly: GCF_029269925.1. Lineage (NCBI taxonomy): Bacteria > Bacillati > Actinomycetota > Actinomycetes > Mycobacteriales > Nocardiaceae > Rhodococcus > Rhodococcus sp. T2V. The sequence continues at coordinate 30,532 of NZ_JARJBD010000093.1, read as the reverse complement.
ATCTACGACATCCCGAAGGTGCTGCACAGCGAGGGCCTCGACGCGTACGTCGTCCGTCAGCTGGGACTGCCGTTCCGCGACGTGGACTGGACCGTGTGGGGAAACCTGCTCGAGCGCGTCCACCAGCCGCGCGAGACCGTGCGGATCGCCCTGGTCGGAAAATACGTCGACCTGCCGGACGCGTACCTGTCCGTCACCGAGGCGTTGCGTGCAGGCGGGTTCGCGAACCGCTCGAAGGTGGAGATCTCGTGGGTGCCGTCCGACGCATGTGAGACCGAGGCGGGCGCGCAGGCCGCGCTCGGCGACGTCGACGGCGTGCTGATCCCCGGTGGCTTCGGCATCCGCGGCATCGAGGGCAAGCTCGGCGCGATCCGGTACGCCCGCCACCGGAAGATCCCCCTGCTCGGACTGTGCCTGGGTCTGCAGTGCGTCGTGATCGAGGCCGCGCGCAGTGTGGGTCTGGACGACGCCAACTCCGCCGAGTTCGAACCCGAGACCACGCACCCCGTGATCTCCACGATGGCCGATCAGGAAGACGTCATCGCCGGCGAGGCCGACCTCGGTGGCACGATGCGCCTCGGCGCGTACCCCGCAGTCCTGGCGAAGGGGTCCGTCGTGGCGCGGGCGTACGGCAGCGAAGAGGTGTCGGAACGTCACCGTCACCGCTACGAGGTCAACAACGCGTACCGGGACCGGATCGCCAAGAGCGGACTCCGGTTCAGCGGCACCTCTCCCGACGGTCACCTCGTCGAGTTCGTCGAGTACCCGGCCGACCAGCACCCGTTCTTCGTCGCCACGCAGGCCCACCCCGAGCTGAAGAGCCGTCCGACGCGCCCGCATCCTCTGTTCGCGGCGTTCGTCGACGCGGCGCTGAGGCACAAGCTCGAGGAGCGCCTCCCCGTCGACGTGCACGGCGAGGAGCGTGCGGCGGCCGCCGACGACGAGATCGCCGATTCCGCCGACCGCGACGAGGTCGCGTCGGTCGACAGCGCGGGATAGGGCGAGACGGACCATGCCCGACATCGGCCGGCACGAATTCGAGACCCTCGACTCGCGCGCCGTCTACAGCGGCGCGATCCTCGCGCTGAGGGTGGATCACGTCGCAATGCCGGATGGCCGGACCGCCGAACGCGAGGTGGTCGAGCACCACGGCGCCGTCGCAGTCGTGGTGCTCGACGAGGAAGACCGGGTCGTCCTGATCCACCAGTACCGGCACCCGGTGGGGCGCCGGTTGTGGGAGATCCCGGCGGGTCTGCTGGACGAGCCGGGGGAGGACCCCGTCGACGCCGCCCGACGCGAACTGGCGGAAGAGACTGGCCTCGCGGCCCGGCGGTGGTCCGTCCTCGTGGATGTCGTTCTCTCACCGGGGTTCACGGACGAGTCGGTGCGCGTGTTCCTCGCCGAGGACCTGTACGAGGTGGACCGGCCCGACCCGGAGGACGAGGAAGCCGACCTCGAGATCGAACGGATTCCGTTCGACGAGGTCGTGACGATGGTGCTGAACGGGACCATCGTCAACGCCACGGCCGCATCCGGCGTCATGGCCCTCGCCGCCGCCCGGTCCCGGCCGGGCGGTCTCGGCGAACTCCGCGACGTGAGCGCCCCCTGGGTCGATCGCCCCGAACGGTTCATCGAGCGGAAGCGCGCACGTGCCGCTGGGGACGAAGCCACGCGGACCTGACGTGGTGATCGCGCTGGTGACAGTGGGTGCGCTGCGCGAGGTGTGGGCGGGAGCGAACCCCGGGGCGCGGTAGCGGAAAGCGTGTCGAGGGGAAAATTCACGGTACGAGGCGGTAGCGTTCGTATAACGATGTGGGATCGACAGCGATCATCGAGAGAACAGGGGATCATCGGACCGTGGTGACACCGCAGCCGCCAGCGGCGGAGTCAGAGCACTCGCAACCGGAGGGCGACATGTTCGACGTGCGGCAAACCGAAACCGCAGACTTGTTCGACGACGCTGCCGTGGTCGTGGAGGAGGAACTCGGCCCCACGGGCCGGCCGACGCGTGAGGTGCCGGAACCCGCCCCGTTGCCCTCGCACGGCCCGGCCAAGATCGTCGCGATGTGCAACCAGAAGGGCGGCGTCGGCAAGACGACGTCGACGATCAACCTGGGGGCGTCGCTGGCCGAATACGGCCGGCGGGTCCTGCTCGTCGACCTCGATCCCCAGGGGGCGCTGTCCGCGGGCCTCGGAGTCGCGCACAACGACCTCGAACTGACCGTCCACAATCTGCTCGTCGAACCGCGCGTCTCCATCGACGACGTCCTGATGCGGACGCGCGTCGAGGGCCTCGACCTTCTGCCGAGCAACATCGACCTGTCGGCGGCGGAGATCCAGCTCGTCACCGAGGTGGGCCGTGAGCAGACGCTCGGACGGGTGCTGCATCCCGTGCTCGACCGCTACGACTACGTCCTCATCGACTGCCAGCCGTCCCTCGGACTGCTCACGGTCAACGCGCTGGCCTGCGCGGACTCGGTGATCATCCCGATGGAATGCGAGTACTTCAGCCTGCGCGGCCTGGCGCTGCTCAACGACACGGTCGAGAAGGTCCACGACAGACTCAACCCGCGTCTCGAACTCGCCGGCATCGTCGTGACGATGTTCGACTCGCGTACCCTGCACGCGCGCGAGGTGATGGCCCGCGTGGTGGAGGTGTTCGGGGACCTGGTCTACGACACCGTGATCAACCGGACCGTGCGATTCCCCGAGACCTCCGTCGCCGGGGAACCGATCACCACCTGGGCGCCCAAGTCGACCGGCGCCGAGGCGTACCGTGCGCTGGCACGCGAGGTCATTCACCGGTCCGGCCGGTAAGTGGTGAATACGCAAGACATTCCGGCACCACCGCAGACCGAGGGTTCGAACGGCGAGGACCCGCAGGCGCCCGCCGTCAAGCCCGGCTTCCGGGTGACGTTGCGCAATTTCGAGGGACCGTTCGATCTGCTTCTCACCCTGATCAACCAGCGGCAGCTGGACGTCACGGAAGTCGCGCTGCACCAGGTGACGGACGACTTCATCGCCTACACCCGCACGCTCGGCGCGGAGATGGGACTCGACCAGACGACGGAATTCCTGGTCGTCGCCGCGACGCTGCTCGATCTGAAGGCGGCGCGTTTGCTCCCGGCGGGGCAGGTGGAGGACGCCGAGGACCTCGCGCTTCTCGAGGCGCGCGACCTGCTGTTCGCCCGGCTGCTGCAGTACCGCGCGTACAAGCAGGTGGCGCAACTGTTCGGTGAGCTCGAGGCGGCCGCGCTGCGCCGATACCCGCGATCGTCGGCACTGGAGGACCAGTTCACCCAGTTGCTGCCGGAAGTGTTGCTCGGCGTCGACCCGCAGCGGTTCGCGGAGATCGCCGCGACCGTGTTCACACCCCGCCCGAAGCCCACCGTGGGACTCGACCACCTGCACGACATGCACGCGGTGTCGGTCCCCGAACAGGCGGCGCGGATGCTGGAACTGCTCCGCGAGCGAGGCGCCGGGGAGTGGGCGACCTTCGGCGACCTCGTCTCGGAGTGCGAGGTCACCGCCCTGATCGTGGCAAGATTTCTCGCGCTGCTCGAGCTGTACCGCGAGCAGTCGGTGTTGTTCGAACAGCCCGAGCCACTCGGGGAATTGCTGGTGAGCTGGATCGGGGAAGGCACAGACGCCCCGGTGACCGAGGAGGATTACGGATGAGTTCGGCCCCGTTCGACGAGCCGGACGACGAGGGCGCCGTCGACGCGGAACCCGAGCTGTCGGACGCAGAACCCGAGCTGTCGGACACCGAACTCGCTGCGGTTCTCGAGTCCTTGCTGCTGATCGTCGACTCTCCGGCCGGTGCGGAGCAGCTCGCGTCCGCGACCGGTGCTTCTGTGAATCGCATCACGGAGACGCTGAACCGCATGTCAGCCGAGCTCACCGCCCGGGGAAGCGGGATGGACCTCCGATATGCCGGTGACGGTTGGCGTCTCTACACCCGCACCGCGTACGCGCCCTATGTGGAACGGCTCCTGCTCGACGGAGCCCGCTCCAAACTGACGAGGGCGGCGTTGGAAACTCTGGCCGTGGTGGCATACCGTCAACCGTTGACCCGCGCACGGATCAGTGCGGTGCGCGGCGTCAACGTGGATGGTGTGGTGCGCACACTTCTCGCTCGCGGGTTGATCGCCGAAGCCGGCGTCGATCCCGATACCAACGCCACGCAGTACTCGACGACGGAACTCTTCCTGGAACGGCTCGGCTTGGCGTCTCTGGCCGATCTTCCCGCGTTGGCTCCGTTGTTGCCGGATGTGGATCTGATAGATGACATCAGTGACAGTCTGGAATCTGACCCACGATTTGCGAGAATGAATAAAGCTACGGCTTCCACAGAAGAGTTGGACACCGGGCTGGACACCGAAGACTGACAGGGATAGTACAAAAGTGAAGAAACCCGCTCGCCGAGATGGCACACCGGATCGCAACAACAAGAAGCAGCGCCCCACCAGGTCGGAGGCCGGAGGGCGCACCAGGTCGGAGGCCGGAGGGCGTCCGGACAGGGCCGAGGCCGGTCATCGATCAGGCCGGCCCGACGCCGCGAAGGGCAAACCCGGCAGGCCCGACCCTGCCGCGAAGAACAAGCGTGGCAAGCCCAAGTCGGCCAAGCCGCAGCGCGCGCAGGCCCAGGCCCCCAAGATCAGCAACGCCAAGCCGGCCCGGCACCAGTACTCCGACGCCGATCGGCCCGCCGGCCCGCCGCAGGGCGACGGCATGCGCCTGCAGAAGGTTCTCGCTCAGGCCGGCGTCGCGTCGCGTCGTGCGGCCGAGGAACTGATCTCGCAGGGTCGTGTCGAGGTCGACGGCCGCATCGTCATCGAACAGGGGCTGCGCATCGACCCCGAGAACGCGGTGGTGCGCGTGGACGGTGTCCGCGTCGTCGTTCAGAAGGACCTGGTCCACCTCGCCCTCAACAAGCCCCGCGGCTGGCAGTCGACCATGTCGGACGACCTGGGCCGCCCGTGCGTCGGCGACATCGTCTCCGAGCGGGTCGCCGCCGGTCAGCGGTTGTTCCACGTCGGTCGGCTCGATGCCGACACCGAGGGACTGCTGCTGCTCACCAACGACGGTGACCTGGCGCATCGGCTGATGCACCCGTCGTTCGAGGTGTCGAAGACGTACCTGGCGACCGTGTCGGGTGCTCTCGAGCGCGGCGTCGGTAAGAAGCTGAAGGAGGGTGTCGAGCTCGAGGACGGACCGGCGAAGGTCGACACGTTCACGCTCCTCGACATCAACGAGGGCAAGTCGCTCGTCCGGGTCACGCTGCACGAAGGCCGTAAGCACATCGTGCGTCGCCTGTTCGACGCCGTGGGTCACCCCGTCATCAGGCTCGTCCGGACGGACATCGGCGCGGTCGCGCTCGGCGACCAGCGGCCCGGCACATTGCGCGTCCTGGGGCGCGGCGAGGTCGGCGGTCTCTACGGGGCGGTGGGCCTGTGAGCGCCTCGTCGCTGGTCGTCGCGATGGACGGCCCGTCCGGAACCGGGAAGTCGAGCGTCTCGCGGATGCTGGCGCAGCGACTCGACGCCCGCTACCTCGACACCGGAGCCATGTACCGCATCGCGACGCTGCATGTGCTGCGCAAGGGCGTGGACCTCACCGATCCCGCCGCGATCGCCGACGCGACCGTCGGACTGCCGTGGTCGATCGGAACCGACCCGGCGGGCGAGCAGGTCCTGCTCGACGGCGAGGACGTGGGGGAGGAGATCCGCGGCGACGCGGTGACCAAGGCCGTTTCGGCTGTCTCCGCCGTTCCCGCGGTGCGCGAACTGCTCGTCGCGGCGCAGCGTCGTCTCACGGGCGAGACCGAACGGATCGTCGTCGAGGGCCGGGACATCGGCACCGTCGTGCTTCCCGATGCCGACGTGAAGATTTACCTGACCGCCTCGGCGGAAGCCCGGGCCCAGCGCAGGAATGCGCAGAATCTCGCGGAAGGACGAGGCGACGACTACGCGGCCGTGCTGGCTGATGTGCAGCGCCGTGACCACCTCGACTCCACGCGCGCCGTGTCGCCGCTGCGGCCGGCCGACGATTCCGTGCTGGTCGACACCAGCGAACTCGGAATCGACGACGTGATCGGCAGGTTGCTGCTGGTGGTAAGCGAAAGAAGTGGAGCAGGGCAGTGACCGAACAATTCACCACCGAGTTCGCAGGCGACGGAACCTGGAGTGAGGAATCCGACTGGGAGGTCCTCGACCTCGAAGACGGCGGCGACGGGGAGGCCCACGTCCCGGTTCCGACCCTCGCCGTGGTCGGACGCCCGAACGTCGGCAAGTCGACGCTCGTCAACCGGATCATCGGCCGCCGCGAGGCCGTCGTCGAGGACATTCCCGGTGTGACCCGGGACCGTGTCTCGTACGAGGCGAACTGGAGCGGACGCCGGTTCATGGTGCAGGACACCGGCGGCTGGGAACCCGACGCCAAGGGCCTGCAGCAGTCGGTGGCCCGGCAGGCGGAGCTGGCGATGCAGACCGCGGACGCGATCCTGCTCGTGGTCGATGCCGTCGTCGGTGCCACCGCGACCGACGAGGCCGTGGCCAAGGTGCTGCGCCGGTCCAAGACACCGGTTCTGCTGGTCGCCAACAAGGTCGACGACGGCCGCACCGAATCCGAGGTGGCCGCACTGTGGTCGCTGGGGCTCGGGCAGCCGCATTCGGTGAGTGCGACGCACGGTCGCGGCACCGGCGATCTCCTCGACGAGGTGCTCGCCGCCCTGCCGGAGACCCCGCGCGAGGGCATCCCCGGCGGCGGACCGCGACGTGTGGCCCTGGTCGGGAAGCCGAACGTCGGGAAGTCGAGCCTGCTGAACAAGCTGTCGGGCGACGAGCGTTCGGTGGTCCACAACGTCGCGGGCACCACCGTCGACCCGGTCGACTCGATCGTGGAACTCGGCGGCAGGCCGTGGCGTTTCGTCGACACCGCCGGTCTGCGCAAGCGGGTCAGCCACGCCAGCGGCGCCGAGTTCTACGCGTCGCTGCGGACGAAGAGCGCGATCGAGGCCGCGGAGGTCGCGATTCTGCTGATCGATGCCTCCGAGCCGATCTCCGAGCAGGACCTGCGCGTGCTGAGCATGGTGGCCGACGCCGGCCGGGCTCTCGTCATTGCATTCAACAAGTGGGATCTCGTCGACGAGGACCGGCGACTTCAGCTCGACCGCGAAGTCGATCGGGACCTGGTGCGGGTGCCGTGGGCGCAGCGCGTCAACATCTCGGCGCAGACGGGACGCGCGGTACAGAAGTTGGTGCCCGCCCTCGACACCGCGCTGGAATCGTGGGACAAGCGCATTCCGACCGGCAGGCTCAACACGTGGCTCAAGGAAGTCGTCGCCGCGACGCCGCCGCCGATGCGCGGTGGCCGGCTGCCTCGCGTGATGTTCGCCACGCAGGCCGGGACGCGTCCGCCGACGTTCGTGCTGTTCACGACCGGGTTCCTCGAGGCCGGCTACCGCCGGTTCCTGGAGCGGCGCCTGCGCGAGGAGTTCAATTTCGACGGCAGCCCCGTCCGCATCTCGGTGCGGGTGCGGGAAAAGCGTGAACGGCGGAGTCGTTGATCCGACAGAATACGCTCTGACCAGGCGATTAGCGTTACGGACTGCCACTGATGTAATCTCATCGAGCACCTGAACGAGGGTGTGGACGGGCTGTGGCGCAGCTTGGTAGCGCACTTGACTGGGGGTCAAGTGGTCGCAGGTTCAAATCCTGTCAGCCCGACCAGATGATCAGCGAAGGCGGTTTCCCGGAAACGGGGAGCCGCCTTTTCTGTGTCTCGGGCGCGAAACTCACGCGGTGACGATGACGGGGTCGCCGATCTTGGCGTTGTCGTAGAACCATCGCGCGTTCTCGGTGCTGAGATTGATGCAGCCGTGGCTGACGTTCTCGAAGCCCTGCGAACCCACCGACCACGGTGCAGCGTGCACGAAGATCCCGCCCCACGTGATGCGGGTGGCGTATTCGACGTAGAGGCGGTAGCCCTCCTCGTCGTCGATCGGGACACCGTAGGTCGACGAGTCCATGATCATGTCGCGGAACTGCTCGATGACGGGGAACGTCCCGAGTGGTGTCTCGTATCCGGGTTTGCCCATCGACGCAGGCATGGTCTGCACGATCTGGTCGTTGATGCTGACCGTGAACTGGTGCGTCGTCGTGTTCGCGACGGCGACGAGTGCGTCACCGACCTGGAACTGCGACCTCGCGCCCGCCGCTTCGACGGTCACCCCGGTGTGCGCAGGCCAGAAGCGGTCCGGGCTCCATTGCAGGGTGCGGTCGTCGATCCAGGAGAACTGCCCGGGCACCGGTGTCGACGGGGTGATCCGGACACCACGCTCGGCGAGTGCGCGATCGGGGACCGGAGACGTGAACCGGACGACGACGGGATGGGCGATGCCGACGACCTGACCGCTCGCGGGGGAGAGTGCCGGCGCGAGGATCTTTCCGGTGACGGCCGGGGGCGCCGCCGACGCGGCGGCGCTCATTCCGCACACGGCGAGTGCCGCGAGTACCGAGACGAGGAACAGACGTCCGACCTGCTGAGCTTTCCACATGCCGTCCAGCCCTTCAGAGACTGTGAGCGTCATTTCAGTTAACCACGGCGATATCCGACAGCGGAACCGGGGAAACTGGATGCATTACGCGCATCAGAGGGCCACGGGCGACGCGTCGTCGTCACATCGGCCGCGTTTCGCCGGTCATATAGGTGACAGACGGCGACGGAGGGATGTGACCGATGAACGAGAACGACGTGCTGGCGCAGCAGTTCGAGACGCATCGCCGGCACCTGCGGGCGGTGGCCTACCGGATGCTCGGCTCGCTCACCGAGGCCGAGGACGCGGTGCAGGAATCCTGGCTGCGGCTGAGCCGCACGGACACCGATTCGGTGGAGAACCTGGGCGGCTGGCTGACGACGGTGGTGGCCCGCGTGTGCCTGAACATGCTGCAGTCACGCAGGTCGAGGCGGGAAGAGCCCCTGGACGGGCAGGTGCCCGACCCGGTTGTGACGCTGACGGACGGAAGCTCCCCGGAGCAGGAGGCGGTGCTCGCCGATTCGGTCGGTCTCGCGCTGCTCGTGGTCCTGGGCACGCTCGCTCCTGCGGAGCGGCTGGCGTTCGTGCTGCACGACATGTTCGCCGTGCCGTTCGAGGACATCGCCCCGATCGTCGAGCGATCCCCGGCGGCCGCCCGGCAACTGGCCAGCCGCGCACGCCGCCGACTGCAGGGCGCGCCCGTTCCCGACACCGATCCCGTCCGGCAGCGCGCAGTGGTCGACGCGTTCCTGGCGGCAGCGAGGGGCGGCGACTTCGACGCCCTCGTGGCGGTACTGGATCCGGAGGTCGTGCTCCGGGCCGACACGGGTGCGTTTCCTGCGGGCGCGTCCACGATGGTGCGCGGCGCGGAGACCGTCGCGGGCCGGGTCCTCGGGTTCGCGCGGCTGGCCCGGTTCGCGCACCCGGCGCTCGTCAACGGTGCCGCCGGTGTGGTCGCGATCTCCGATGGGCAGCTGCTGTCGGTCCTGGGCGTCACGATCCGGCAGGGCGTGATCGTGGAGATCGACATCCTCGCCGACCGCGAGCGCCTCGCCGGGCTCGTCGTCGAGAATCTCGACTGACGAGCCCGGCCGGGGTCACTCCGTGCGTCGCTCACCGTCCCCGTGGGCGTTGCCGGTGCGTAGGGCGATCAGGGCTGCGGCAGCGAGGAAGATGCTGCCGGTCAGCAGCGCTCGCTGAAACCCGAAGGTGAGCGCCTCGGGCACAGGCGAATTCGCCGCGAGCAGACGCTGGGAATACGAGGTGGCGATTGCGGCGAAGATCGCCAGACCGAGCGCGCTGCCGACTTGCTGCGAAGCGTTCAGCAACGCCGCCGCGAGCCCCGCCTCGTCGGCAGGCACCCCCGCGTTGGCTGCGGTGGTGACGCCGACGAAGACGGCACCGAGGCCCAGCGACACGATCATCAGCCCCGGGAACAGATCGGCGAGATAGGAGCCGTCGACCGGGATCCGGGACAGGTAGAACAGGCCCGCCGCCGCCACCAGCGCGCCCACCACGGTGACCGGGCGGGTTCCGATTCGCGTGAGCAATTGGGAGCAGAGTCCGGCCGCGACGCCGACGCCCAGACAGAGCGGAAGGTACGCCGCCCCGGTCTGCATGGGGGAGTAGCCCAGAACGTTCTGCATGTAGAGGGTGAGGAAGAAGAACATCGCGAGCAGACCGGCGAACGCGATCAGCCCCGTGACATTTGCCGCCGCCAGGCCGTTGATGCGGAAGATCGACAGCGGCAGCAGTGGATCGGGGCTGCGCTGCTCGTTCACCACGAACGCGGCGATCAGGACGAACGCTCCGGCCAGCGCGCCGATCGTGCGGGCCGACCCCCACCCCTGGTCGGGCGCCTCGACCAGGGCGTAGACGAACATCAGCATGCCGCCGGTGCCGAGCGCACCACCCACCAGGTCGAAGTCCGCGAACCTGGCGCGGCGGCGGTCGTCGGGAATCAGCGCGTACACCGCGGGAAGCACGAGAGCACACGCCACCGGGTTGACGAACAGCACCCATCGCCAGCCCGGGCCCTCGGTGAGCACACCACCGAGAAACACGCCGACCGCGGACGCGAGACCGCCCACGCCGGCCCAGACACCGAGCGCGGTATGGCGTTCGGACCCTTCCTCGAAGGTCGTCGTCAGGATCGACAGCGCAGCCGGAAGCATCAGCGCCGCACCCACACCCTGTGCCAGCCGGGCGCCGATCAGGATCTCCGCGTTGCCCGCGAAACCACCGGCCAGCGAAGACAATCCGATGACGACCGTGCCGGCGACGAGAACGCGACGGCGGCCGAGGAGGTCGGCGAGGCGACCGCCGAGCAGCATGAACCCGCCGTAGGTGACGAGATAGCCGCTGGGCACCCACTGCAGTTGCTGCACCGAGAAGTCCAGGTCGCTGCGTATGTCGGGCAGCGCGATGTTGACGATGGATGCGTCGACGAAGTCGAGAAAGGCCACGGCGCACAACAACGTCAGGGTGAATCTGCCGCGGGCGGTGGAGAGAAGCGGGGGTGCCGCAGTCGAGTGTCGTGATCCGGACGTGCCGGTGATCGAGGTATCCATGTCGAAGCCTTCCTGTGCTCTCGGGTTTCGTGCGGGCGGTGCGGCGCCGTCGGCCGTCACTTCTATGACCGACAGCCCGGCGGCGATGTGACCGCGCGCAGGCCGCGGCGCGAGTACTGTCGGAACCCGGCAGGTCACGGAAACGGGAGGCTGGCATGGCTGGACGGTTCGAAGGCACTGTGGTGATCGATCGCCCCATCGAGGAAGTGTTCGAGTACCTCGCCGCCGGGGTCAACGACCGGGAGTTCAGCCCGCGGGTCCAGGAGATCGTGAAGAAGACGGACGGTCCTCCCGGAGTCGGCACCGTCTTCGTCAGTACCGTCAAGGACGCGGGGATGACCACGAAGCGTGAGTTCGAACTCACCGAATTCGAGGCGCCGCGGAAGATTCGCTGGGCGGAGCGATCGAAGAATTCCGTGATCGCGAAAGAGGGCGGTTACGACCTCGAACCGTCGGGCGCGGGCACCAAGGTGACGATCTTCAATGTGCTGGAGGGTCACGGAATCGGGAAACTGATCGCGCCCCTCGCACTTCGAGCGGCCCGCAGGGACGCGCCCGCATTCGCACAGCGAATCAAGGCTGCCGCGGAGAAGTGACCGGATCTACCGTGCCGGAATAACGAGCGCCAGTATCTGATCGACGCCGTCGGCGAGGGCGTCCGCCGCCGAGTCGTCGCCCGACAGATACCGGGCGAGACTCTGCTGGAACAGCCCGTCGAACACGGCGTACATGGTGGGCGGGGCGATCGTGATCGTGCGTCCCGCCAGTTCCGCGTACCGGGACACGATGCGCCAGATCATGTTTTCGAGACTCTTGTCGATCGCGGCGACGTCTGCGCGGAACGACTCCTCGAACAGCGACTGCGAGCGGAGGTCGTACCAGAGGCGATGCATCGAGGCCTCGCCGCGGAGCGAATCCACCAGTACCCGGCCGAATCCCGCCTTCAGCTCCTCGGGCGTCTGCGCGGTGGCGACCACGCCGTCGTAGCGCGTGACGCAGCGCGCCTTGTAATGGCGGACGCAGTGCGTGATCAGATCGACCTTGTCGCTGAAGTAGTAGTGCAGAACGCCGTGCGAGAACTCGGAGTTCTGGGCGATCTCCCGAAGGCTGGTGCGGGCGTAGCCGAGTTCCGAGAGGGTCTGCAACGCGGCTTCGGCGAGTTGATCCCGGCGCTCGGCGAATTTGTCGACCTGGCGGCGCGAGACCCGGTCGGCGTTCTTCTCGGCGACGGGTGTCACGGCATTCTTCCTGTTCGGCTCGCGGAGTCCAGCACGGTGAGCATCAGTCTAGCCCGCGTTCCTTGACGACTGTGTAACAAAAGCTTGACAGTCGTCAAGGGAATTCTTGACAGTCGTCCAAAGTCGAATACGCTGTGATCCACACCACAATGCGAACAGTGTCTCGTGACGTGGTTTCCGCGAATCGTCTCGGTGCGAAGGCAGGTCGGAATGAGCGTGCGTGATCTTGCAGGACGAAAAGCGCTGGTCACCGGTGGCGCGAAGGGTCTGGGGGCCGGAATGGCCGCCGCCCTCGCCGAAGCCGGTGCGGCGGTCGTGATCGGCGACGTCCTCGAGGAAGAGGGACGCGCGACTGCCGACTCACTCGGGAAGTCCGGTGTCGACACCGGATTCGTGACCCTCGACGTCACCGACGACGGCAACTGGGAACGCGCCGTCGCTGCCACCGTGGAGCAACTCGGCGGACTCGACCTCCTCGTCAACAACGCCGGCATCGAGATCTCGTCACTCGTGGTCGACATCGACCCCGCCGACGTCCGCCGGATGTGCGACGTGAACATCCTCGGTGTCGCGCTCGGCCTGAAGCACGGTCTGCGCGCGATGCGTCCCGGGGGTGCCGCGGGCGCGGGAGGGTCGATCGTCAACGTCTCCTCGGTGGCCGCCACCATCCCCTTCCCTGGCATCGCCGGCTATTCCGCCACCAAGTCCGCCGTCGACCGGCTCACCCGGGTCGCGGCGCAGGAAGCGGGAAAACTGGGGTACGGCGTCCGCGTGAACTGTGTGTACCCCGGGCTGGTCGCCACGGAGATGGGACTCGGGCTGGCCGCCGACATGGAGCGGCTCGGATTGTGGCCCAGCGCCGACGCCGCGGTCGCCGACGTGATCGGCCTGACCCCGCTCGGGCGGCTCGGTGAGGTCGCGGACATCGCCGACACCGTCGTCTTCCTGGCTTCCGACGCCGCCCGCTTCGTCACCGGAATCGGCCTGCCGGTCGACGGTGGCATGGGCATGTAATTCGACCGCTCCGGCTCTCCCCGCATTCACCGAAAGGCACGTCATGACCGACAAGAAGCCCGTCATCGTCTACGGAGTCTCCGGTTACACCGGACGGCTCGTGTGTGAATACCTGCGCGAGTTCAACATTCCGTTCATCGCCGCCGGCCGGGACAAGAAGCGAATTCAGGAAGTGGTCGACCGGATCCCCGGCCTGGACACCGTCGACCACGAGGTCGTCGAGGTGGAACACACCGTTCCGGCGCTGACGGAGCTGTTCAGCGGCGCGCGGGTGGTCAGCAACATGGTCGGCCCGTTCATCAAGCACGGCGCCGTCGTCGTCGAGGCGGCCCTCGCCGCGGGATGCCACTACACCGACACGACCGGGGAGCAGGACTGGGTTCTGGACGTGCAGGCGAAGTTCGGCGACCAGTTCGCGGAGAAGGGGCTGCTCCTCTCTCCCGGCGTCGCCCAGATGTACACCACCGGCGAGATCGCGGCGAACATCGCGCTCGAGACGCCGGGGCTGGACACCCTCGACATTCTGGTGCTGTGGAAGGGTTTTCCCACCTACGCGTCCACGCAGACGATCTTCACGATCCTCAAGGCCGACTGGTACTACCTGGAGCAGAACCGGTACGTGAAGTGGGACCCAGGTACCACTTTCGACGTCGTGGTGCCGGGACAGCACCAGATGGCCCTCGCGCTGCCGTGGGGCGGCACCTGCCACCCCGTGTGGTTCAAGGACGATCCGCGGGTGGCGAACGTGAAGGCGGCCGGCGGCGTGTTCGACCGCTCCGTGATGGAGGGCGTCGTCGCGACCCAGAAGATGGTCGAGGAGCAGATCAAGACCCTCCCCGCGGACGAGCAGGACGCGGCGCTCGCGGAGATCGCCGGCTCCGTGCAGGCGGGGATGCCGCCCAGGGAGAACCCACGCGTCAACACGTCGCTCGACTCCGTGTACGCGTCGGGTCCGCTCGGCCGGGCGCACTGCGTCATCCACGGAAACTGCAACTACAAGCAGACGGGTCTCCTGCAGGCGTACGCCGCGCACTCCCTGTTGCAGCAGCCCCCGAAGCGAACCGGCCTCGCATCGGCGTGTCAGGCATTCGGGCATCGCGAACTCCTCGGAGCCCTGCGCAGTTTCGGCCTCGTGATGGATCCGGTGCTCACCGTGCAGAGCTGATCGTCCCGGCCGCGACCGTCAGGAGGACCGCGCCATGCGATTGACCGACTACCTCGACAAGGGTGCCTCGCTCGGACCGTCGTCGCCGTGTCTGACGATGGGCGAGCGGACGCTGTCATATGCGGACGTCCAGGACCTGAGCCGGCGGGTCGCCGCGGCGCTGGCACGGTCGGGGATCGCCGCCGGCGACAAGGTGGCCGTGCTGTCCGGCAACGACCCGACCGCATTCTCCTGCGTATTCGGGATCAGCCGGGCGGGGGCGGTGTGGTGCCCGATCAACCCGCGGAACGAGGCCGCGGAAAACAGGGACCTGCTCGACCTCTTCGACTGTCGCTGCCTGATCTTCCAGAGAGCGTTCGCGCCCTTGGTCGATCGGATCCGTCAGGAGCTGCCGCTGCTCACGACGCTCGTGTGCCTCGACGGAGACGAGGCGTACGCCGACTCGTTCGACACCTGGCTGGGGACCGAACGCCTCGACGCCGGGCCCGTCGACGACCTCGCGCTGATCGTCGGTACCGGCGGGACGACGGGACGTCCGAAGGGCGTGATGCTCACCGGCCGGAACATCGAGACGATGTCGGCGCTGACCCTGATGAGTTACCCGTTCGACGGCAGACCGGTGTACCTCGCCCTCGCGCCGCTGACCCACGCGGCGGGTGTCCTGTGCTTTCCGATCCTCACCCTCGGCGGGCAGGTGGTCATTATGCCCGCGCCCGACCTCGGGCAGTTCCTCGCGCACATCGAACGGGACCGCGTCACCCACACCTTCCTCCCGCCGACCCTGATCTACATGCTGCTCGACCACGCCGATCTGGAGACGACGGACCTCGGTTCGCTGCAATGCTTCTGGTACGGCGCGGCGCCGATCTCGCCGACGCGGCTGAGCGAGGCGCTGACCCGGATCGGGCCGGTGATGGCCCAGCTGTTCGGGCAGAGCGAGGCGCCGATGATGATCGCGACGATGGCGCCGAAAGACCACTTCGACGAGAACGGCTCGGTGGCGACCGCCCGGTTGAGTTCCGCGGGCCGGCCCTCCCCGCTGGTCACGGTCGCGATCATGGACGGGCAGGGAACCCTGCTGCCGGCCGGGCAGCGGGGCGAAGTGGTCGTGCGCAGCTCACTCGTCATGACGGGGTACTACAAGAATCCCGTTGCGACGCAGGAGGCGTCGGCACACGGCTGGCATCACACAGGCGACATCGGGTACCTCGACGAGGACAACTTCCTGTACATCGTCGACCGCGCCAAGGACATGATCATCACCGGCGGATTCAACGTCTATTCCGTCGAAGTGGAACAGGCGCTCATGGCGTACCCGGGCATTCAGGACTGCGGGGTGATCGGGCTCCCCGACGAGAAATGGGGCGAGCGCGTCGTCGCCGTCGTCCAGACGCGAACCGGACAGCCTGTCGAGGCCGACGTGCTCGCGGCGTTCGTGAAGGCGCGCATCGGCAGCGTGAAGACGCCGAAGGAGATCCTGGTCTGGCCCGATCTGCCTCGTTCGAAACTCGGGAAGGTCCTGAAGAACGAGATCAAACAGCAGTTGCTCGGCTGACGGCGGACGCCCCGGCAGGCGGGCCTGGAAACGCGGGGGACCGGAACGTGGGATTCGCGGTGAGTGGCGATACTGTCGGGTGATGGTGAATGGGCACGTACTCAGCAGGGAACGGCTCGCCGACGCGCTGGCACGCTTCGAACCACGGATCGTGGACCCGACGAACCGGCGGTCCGCGGCGGTCGTGATCGCCGTGATGAACGACGGTGCGGACGGTCAGGCCGTTCCGCTGACCATGCGCCCGAGCAAGATGCGTGCGCATCCCGGGCAGTTCGCGTTGCCGGGTGGCGGGGTGGATCCGGGGGAGACCGGCGAGGACGCCGCCCGGCGCGAACTGCACGAGGAACTCGGCCTCGACGTGGAGCCGTCCGCGGTGCTCGGCAGGCTCGACGACTACGTCACCCGCTCCGGGTACGTCATCACGCCCTTCGTCGTGTGGTCGGAGCAGTCGATCACCTCGCTCGTCCCCAACCGCGAGGAAGTGGCGGAAGTGTTCTCGGTGGGCGTTGCCGAGATCGATGCCGAGCCGCGATTCGTGGAGATCCCCGAATCGTCGAAACCGGTGATCCAGTGGCCGTTCCGGCGTCACCTCGTGCACGCCCCGACGGGCGCGGTCGTGTACCAGTTCCGTGAGGTCGCACTGCACGACCGGCACACCCGGATCGACGGTTTCGACCAACCCGTCTTCGCCTGGCGGTAGGCGGCCGCGCTCACCGGGATACGCGACTAATCTCACAGTCCGTGACCTTCTTCGAGTCTCTCGCCCGCACATTCGACCGCACCGGTGTCGACCCCGTCGTCTGGCACGCTCCGCCGCCCCCTCCGCTCACGGGAGTGCTCGCTCCCAACGGAGTGCTCGACGGCGTGCACCGCTGGGCCCTGCCCACCGGGGAGGGGCCGGAGGACGTGGCCGTCGATCACGACGGCCGGGTGGTCACCGGAGGCAACGACGGCCGGATCTGGCGGTTCGACAGCCGCGGCGACGCCACCGAACTCGCGAACACGGGTGGGCGGCCCCTCGGGGTCGAGGTCCTCGACGACGGCCGGTATCTGATCTGCGACGCCGAGCGCGGCGTGCTGAGGGTGGACGAGAAGGGGCGCGTCGACGTGCTCGCCGACACCGCGGTCGGGCGCCCGCTCGTGGCGTGCAACAACTCGGCTGTCGGCCGCGACGGCGTCGTGTACTTCACCGACTCCTCCGCGCACTTCACGATCACCGACCACCGCTACGACCTCCTCGAACACCGGGGGACCGGCCGTCTGCTGCGTCTCGACCCGCGGACCGGGGAGACCGACCTCCTCGCGGAGGGACTGCAGTTCGCCAACGGCGTGGGACTGGCCTCGGACGAATCGTTCGTCCTCGTCGCCGAGACCGGCTCGTACCAGATCTCCCGCGTCGACCTGACCGGACCGTCGCAGGGCCGGACGTCCGTGTGGGCCGAGAATCTGCCCGGCATCCCGGACAACATGACGTCCGAGACCCGCGACGGGCTGTTCTGGGTGGCGCTCTACAGCCCGCGGATGCGGCTGCTCGACCTGCTCGCGCCGTACCCGGCGCTGCGCATCGTCGCGGCGAACCTGCCCGAAGCCGTCCAGCCGAACCCGGTGCACGCGGGCTGGGTGGTCGCCCTCGATCGGCGTGGCGGGATCGTGCACAGCCTGCGCGGCGGCAAGGGCAGTTACGCACCCGTCACCGGTGTGCGGGAGCACGACGGGTGGCTGTACCTGGGAAGTCTGACCGCGGACGCCGTCGCGCGGGTTCCGCTCCCGCCACGACCGGACATCGCTGCGGGCGAGTGAGAAGGGCCTGACCTGCTCCGATGGATTCTCCGGGGGACGATCGGCGGACCACCGCCGCGGTTGTGGAAGAGTGGCGAGAGCGGTGCGACGAGCGCCCGAGAACAGGTCCGCACTCGACGCTGGGGAGGCATTGGTGAATTCGGTGGACCGGGACACTGTGCGGTCGGACCGGATCGTGACCGTCCCGAATCTCCTGAGCGTGGTGCGCCTGCTCGGAGTGCCGCTGTTCGTGTACCTGCTTCTCGTCACCCACTCCGACGGGTGGGCCCTCGCGATCCTCATGATCAGCGGCTTCACCGACTGGCTCGACGGCAAGCTCGCCCGGATCCTCGACCAGTCGTCGAAGCTGGGTGCGCTGCTCGACCCGTTCGTCGATCGCCTCTACGTCGTCACGACGCTGGTGACGTTCGTCGTGCGCGGATTCATCCCGTGGTGGGTGGCGGCGATCCTGATCGGCCGCGACGCCGTTCTCGCGCTGACACTGCTGATCTACCGGCGGCGCGGACTGCCACCCCCCGACGTGATGTACCTCGGCAAGGGGGCCACGTTCCTGCTCATGTTCGCACTGCCGATCACCCTCGCGGCGCAGGGCGACTGGAGCATCGCCACCGTGGCGGAGCCGCTCGGCGCTGCGCTGCTGATCTGGGGCACGGTGCTGTACGTGTGGACCGGGCTGCTCTACACCGTCAACGCGCTGACCCTCGCGCGCACCGTTCCCGCGCGAGGATCGGGCGGCGACGAACGCGAGGTCCGCTGATGACACGCACCGAGTCCGGCGTCCGCAGGAATCCGGTGCCGTCCCTGCTGCAGTCTCTGATGAACGATCATCTGGACCCCGGCTACGAGGGCGCGGCCGAGGATCGCGAGCACGGACATTCGCGGCAGACACGGGTCGGCCGGCAGGTGTGGATCGCGATCGGCGCACTGCTCGTGGGCCTGGTGCTGTCGGTCGCCTACCGTCAGGCCACCGAACGCATCCCGGGCACCGAGCAGGTGCGGACCGAACTCCTGAGCAAGGTGCAGGACGCGGAGGACCGGGCGGGCGCCCTCGCGGCGACCCGGGACACGTTGTCGGCACAGGCCGACGACGCCCGCGCCGTCGCGCTGGCCGGCGACGCCCGCGGTGACGCACTGCTCGACGAGCTACACGGGCTCGAGGGGGACGCCGGGCTCGAGGCCGTGCACGGTCCCGGACTGACCGTGACGCTCACCGACCCCGCAGCCAAACCCAACCTGTCCGACTCGTCCCAGCGCAGTGTCGGGGGGAAGGCGGTGGTGCTCGATCGCGACCTGCAGTCGGTGGTCAACTCGCTGTGGGCGGGCGGCGCCGAGGCCATTGCGGTCGGCGACGTGCGGATCGGCCCGTCGGTGACGATCCGGCAGGCGGGTGGCGCGATGCTCGTGGACAATCAGCCGGTGTTCTCGCCGTACGTGGTCTCCGCCATCGGCCCGCAAGGGCCGATGCAGACCGGATTCGTGGTGAGCGACGCCTACCTGCGGATGTCGAGCGTGGCGCAGTTGTACGGCATCGGATTCACGGTCGCGGAGGCCGACGATCTCCACTTGCCCGCCGCCCCGGCGCGGGAAGTGCGGGCAGCCCGGGAAGCAGGAACACGATGACAACGGCGGAGTCGGATGGAGGCGTCACACGAATGAAGGCAGCACTGAAGGGCGGATCCGCGATCTACGGGGTGCTCGCCCTGGTCGTGGGAATCGTGCTGGGGGTGGTGTTCAGCCCGCAAGTGCCCGACGCAGTGCAGCCCTACCTGCCCATCGCCGTCGTCGCCGCGCTCGACGCGGTGTTCGGTGGATTGCGCGCATATCTCGACGAGATCTTCGACTCGAAAGTGTTCGTCGTCTCGTTCGTCTTCAACGTCCTCGTGGCGGCGCTGATCGTCTGGCTCGGTGACCAACTCGGTGTCGGAACCCAGCTGTCCACCGCGATCGTCGTCGTCCTCGGCATCCGCATCTTCGGCAACGCGGCCGCGCTGCGGCGGCGTCTGTTCGGGGCGTGATCGCGACGTGAGCGGGCACGAGGGCAGGCACGAACTGCACGGCAACGAACCCACGACGTCGCGGCGCTCACACGTCGTCTTCGCGCTGCTGGCCGCGCTCCTGCTCGGCGGGCTGGGAATCGCGATCGTGACGCAGGTGAAGAACACCGGGTCCGGCGACACGCTCGACTCGGCGAGCCCCGCGGATCTGCTGGTCGTCCTGGACACGCTGAATCAGCGGGAGGCGGCCCTGCGGCAGGAGATCGCATCGCTGGAACAGACCTTGGCAACCTTGCAACAGAGTGGCAGTTCCGGGGCGGCACTCGACGAGGCGCAGGCCCGGTTGACGGCCCTGTCGATCCAGGTCGGGAGCGCACCGGCCACCGGCCCCGGCGTGACGATGCGCATCACCGACCCGAACAAGGGCGTCGGATCCGAGGTCCTGCTCGACCTCGTCCAGGAACTGCGCGCCGCGGGGGCCGAGGCCGTGCAGATCCAGGGGGCCGACGGACCGCCCATCCGGATCGGCGTCGACTCCTGGGTGTCCGGCTCGGCGGGCGGCGTGTCGGTGGACGGCCGCAAGGTGAACGCCCCCTACGGAGTTGTCGCCATCGGTGATCCGCCGACTCTGGCGGCGGCCCTGAACATTCCCGGCGGGGTGGTCGACACGGTCGCGCGCAGCGGTGGGCAGTTGACGATCGAACAATCGCAGCAGGTCACGATCTCCGCCTTGCGGGAGGCGAAACCTCGCCAATACGCTCAGCCCGGAAATTGATCTTCGCATCCGCCCGCGGATTGCCATCGAAAGGACGCCACTGTGAGTGAGCTCGAAATCCCCGCCGATCGTCGGTACACCGCCGAACACGAGTGGGTCGAGCGGACGGGGCCCACGACGGTACGCGTCGGCATCACCGATTTCGCACAGTCCCAGCTCGGCGACGTCGTGTTCGTCCAGCTTCCGGCGGTCGACGAGGACGTGACGGCGGGAGAGTCGTTCGGCGAGGTGGAATCCACCAAGAGCGTCTCCGACATCTTCGCCCCGCTGACGGCGAAAGTCGTTGCCGCCAACGCGGATCTGGACGGCAACCCGGAACTCGTGAACTCCGACCCCTACGGGCAGGGGTGGCTGGTGGAACTCGGTGTCGACGACGAGGCGGCCCTCGACGCCGCACTGGCCGAAATGCTGGACGCCGCCGGGTATGCAGACATCACGGCAGGATAATTTCCCGCCGAACACGCGAAGCGGAAATCGGATAGTTTCGGAAGGTGCCGACAGCCCGGAAAACGGGGTTGCCGGGGAAATCCGCTGTCGGAATACCGGTTCGTAATGTACTGGCGGCCTGTCTCACTACACGCACCGGCGTGCGCAGGGTACGGTCAATGTTGAACGCATGTGCCGTGTCGGGGCGCAGGTCCGTAGTTTGAATGTGATCGTGGGAGTTTGCACAGAAGTTAATGTGCACGGGAACCGAATTATGTAGTACCGAGTGGCATTGCGTAGTCCAGCGAATCTTGCTGGATGATCGAACTAGGAGGAGAAACGGTGAGCGAGAACGGCAACGACGCGGTCTATGGGGAGACGCCGGCGGAAACCACGTCGGTCTTCCGCGCGGACTTTCTCAATGAGCTCGACAACTCCTCGGCAACCCAGGCTCCGGAAGCTCCGGTGTCGGGTGTGGAGGGACTGCCCGCGGGCTCTGCTCTGCTCGTCGTCAAGCGTGGACCGAACGCAGGGTCGCGCTTCCTGCTCGACCAGCCGACGACGTCCGCAGGACGGCATCCCGACAGCGACATCTTCCTCGACGACGTGACGGTCAGTCGTCGTCATGCGGAGTTCCGCCAGGAGGACGACGAGTTCCAGGTGGTCGACGTCGGCAGCCTCAACGGCACCTACGTCAACCGCGAGCCGGTCGACTCGGCAGTCCTCGCGAACGGCGACGAGGTGCAGATCGGCAAGTTCCGGCTGGTCTTCCTGACCGGACCCCGGACCACGGCCGGTGGCTCGCAGATCGGTGAGACGTCAGCTGGTGCGGGTAGCCAATGACGGCGGTGCGGCAGCAGCAGGCGCATTCGGGGATGTCGATCGGCTCCGTGCTGGATCGACTGCGCCCCGATTTTCCTGATGTGACGATCTCGAAGATCCGATTCCTCGAAGCCGAGGGTCTCATCAGCCCGCAGCGCACTCCCTCGGGGTATCGGCGATTCTCGATCGCCGACACTGAACGACTGCGCTACGTCCTGACGGCGCAGCGCGATCAGTATCTGCCGCTGAAGGTCATCAAGGAGCAGCTCGAGGCCATCGACAGAGGTGTGGCCACGGTCGGCGCAGGCGATTCTTCGCCGCGCCGGCCGCGCGCGCTCACGGTGGCCCCGGGCGAGGTGTCCCCGGAGGAATTCCGCACCGACCGCGAGGTGCGGATCAGCCGCGACGATCTGATCTCCCGGGCAGGGATCGACGAGAAGTTCCTCGTCGAGCTGACCCGAGGCGGCCTGGTCGTTCCCGGGCCTGCGGGGTTCTTCGACGAGGACGCGGTGACACTGGCGCGCACCGCGAGAGCGATGTCCGAGTTCGGACTCGAGGTGCGGCACCTGAGGGCGTTCAAGCTGGCCGCCGACCGCGAGGCCGGGTTGGTCGCGCAGATCGCCGGGCCCGTCGCCAAGGGCCGCGACGCGGGCGCGCGTGATCGCGCCGAGGAGATGGTGCGCGAGCTGGCCGCGTTGTCTCTGACGTTGCACACCTGCCTGGTGAAGTCGGCAGTCCGAGGTGCGCTCGATCGGTGAGGTGAGTTCGCCGGCGGTCCCACCTCGGAACTTCCCAACGACGCTGCGCTCGAACGGCTGTACGGTCGAAGAGCAGACACGAATCGAATAGAATCCTGGTACGGCATTGTGTGCCGCGGACGGACCATTGCAGGGTGGAGGCAGACGCGATGAGCGAAATGCACGTGATCGGAGTTCGTGTCGAGCAGCCCCAGAATCAACCTGTCCTGCTGCTGCGGGAAACCGATGGCGAACGGTACCTGCCCATCTGGATCGGGCAGACCGAGGCCACGGCCATCGCACTCGAGCAGCAGGGTGTCGAGCCGGCGCGTCCGCTGACCCACGACCTGATCAAGAACCTGATCGAAGCGTTCGGACGCACCCTGAAGGAAGTTCGCATCGTCGACCTCCGCGAGGGCACGTTCTACGCCGACCTGGTGTTCGACCAGAACACCCGCGTCTCGGCCCGCCCGTCCGATTCCATCGCGATCGCACTGCGCATCGGGGTCCCGATCTTCGCCGAGGAATCGGTGCTCACGGAGGCCGGTCTGGTCATGCCCGACGAGCGTGAGGACGAGGTCGAGAAGTTCAAGGAATTCCTCGAGTCCGTGTCGCCGGACGATTTCAAGGCCACCGACGGCTAGGTTTCCCCAGCGGAAGAGCCGTCGGCGCAGTAATGGTTGAGGTTCTTCCGGCGCGTTGCGTTGACCCGGTCTCCTCGGAGTCATAGCGTTCGGTGCAGTGATTTTCTGCCCTGCAGATTGTATCGGGCGTACGCTGAGTAGGTTCAGGGTACGGACTAGCTCGATGTCACTGGTGGCGCTTGCGCCGCTCGATGTGCTGCGGATTGCCGTGGACACTGGCGACGCGCGTCACAGGCGCACTGATCGTCGGGTTCAGTGCAACATGCGAGAGGGAGTAGTCAGTGGGAGATCGGCCGCAGGAGAATGCGCTGAATCTTGCGCCCGGCGACAACGTTGCCGAGCCCGAGTTCAGCTCCGAGGAGATCCAGCCGGGCCTCTTCCCGGACGATTCCGTGCCCGACGACCTCGTCGGATACCGCGTCCCCATCGCCTGCCAGATCGCGGGAATCACCTACCGTCAGCTCGATTACTGGGCTCGCACATCCCTCGTGGTGCCGTCCATTCGTGGCGCGGCCGGGTCGGGCAGCCAACGGCTGTACTCGTTCAAAGACATCCTTGTCCTCAAGATCGTCAAGCGCCTGCTCGATACCGGAATATCCTTGCAGAACATTCGCGTGGCCGTCGATCACCTCCGTAAGCGCGGGGTGCGGGACTTGGCCAAGATCACACTTTTCTCGGACGGGACCACGGTCTACGAGTGCACGTCGGCCGAGGAAGTCGTCGATCTGCTCCAGGGCGGGCAGGGTGTGTTCGGTATCGCGGTCAGTGGTGCAATGCGCGAACTGACCGGCACCATCGCCGATTTCCCGGCGGAGCGCGCCGACGGCGGTGAGAGCGAGCAGAGCCCCGAGGACGAGCTGGCGTCGCGGCGCAAGAACCGCGCGAGCCGCAAGACCGGCTAGACCGCAACCCCAGGAGCGCGGCGCTGGTGGCGCCGCTGCCTGTGCTCGTGGCATAGACTGGCGGTGCGTCGACGCCGTGCGGGAGAGTTCCGGGCACTGCATGCACAGCAGCATCGTGCGTGCGGGAGTTCGGGCGCCGAAGGAGCAACACCTCCCCGTCAATCTCTCAGGCAAACAGGACCGTGCGGGCTCCGACGCCTCTGGAAAGCGGTGGGAGCACCCACCCGCCCACGGGGAAAGGACCGTGTTCGCACGCGAACGACGGTACCGAATCTCTCAGGCGCTCGACCCGAGCAGGCGACAGAGGGGGAGGGGCGTTCCGCAGAGCGGGGCGTGTCCTGATCCTCCGAACTGCTTGGGAGTTG
Source organism: Rhodococcus sp. T2V (assembly GCF_029269925.1). Classification (NCBI taxonomy): domain Bacteria; kingdom Bacillati; phylum Actinomycetota; class Actinomycetes; order Mycobacteriales; family Nocardiaceae; genus Rhodococcus; species Rhodococcus sp. T2V. The sequence goes on along the minus strand of NZ_JARJBD010000093.1, from coordinate 5,989 downwards.
TCGTGATCGACGCTGGAAGCCGTACATTCGCCGATCGTCATGTCGGCCCGAACGCTGCGGAACTCGCGCACATTCTCGAACTGGTCGGAGCCGATTCGCTCGACGACCTCGCGTCGAAGGCCGTTCCCGCCGTAATCCTGGACGGGGTCACGGGCGGCATCGCCGACGGCCTCGAGGCCCTGCCTGCACCGGTCTCCGAGCACGAGGCGCTCGCCGAACTGTCCGCACTCGCCGCGCAGAACACCGTGGCGACGTCCATGATCGGGCTCGGCTACTACGACACCCTCACCCCGCCGGTTCTGATCCGGAACATCATCGAGAACCCGGCCTGGTACACGGCCTACACGCCGTACCAGCCCGAGATCAGCCAGGGCCGCCTCGAGGCCCTCCTCAACTTCCAGACGATGGTCGCCGACCTGACCGGCATGGAGGTCGCCAACTCGTCGATGCTCGACGAGGCCACCGCCGCCGCCGAGGCGATGACCCTGCTGCGCCGGGCGAGCAAGAGCAAGTCCCCGAGATTCGTCGTCGACGCCGACCTGTTCCCGCAGACGCTGGCCGTCGTCGAGACCCGGGCCGAGCCGCTCGGCATCGAGATCGTGGTGGCCGACCTCTCCGCCGGCCTGCCGGACGGCGACTTCTTCGGTGTCCTCGGTCAGATGCCCGGCGCATCCGGCCGCATCGCCGACTACACCGACGTGATCGCCGCGGCCCACGAGCGCGGCGCACTGGTCGCGGTCGGGGCGGATCTGCTGGCGCTGACTCTCCTCACCCCGCCCGGCGAGATCGGGGCCGACGCCTGCTTCGGGACCACCCAGCGGTTCGGTGTCCCCATGGGCTTCGGTGGCCCGCACGCCGGCTACCTGGCCGTGCACACCAAGCACGCACGCCAGCTTCCCGGCCGCCTGGTGGGCGTGTCCGTCGACGCCGACGGCGACAAGGCGTACCGGCTGGCGCTGCAGACCCGCGAGCAGCACATTCGCCGTGAGAAGGCGACCTCGAACATCTGCACCGCGCAGGTGCTCCTCGCGATTCTCGCGGCCATGTACGCCAGCTACCACGGCGCCGAGGGCCTGAAGGCGATCGCCCTGCGCGTGGCGAACACGGCACACTCCCTGGCCGCCGCGCTCCGCAGGACCGGGGCCGTCGTCGTGCACGAGCACTTCTTCGACACGATCCTCGTGCGCGTCGACGGCCGGGCGGCGGACGTGGTGGCGAAGGCGAAGGACGCCGGCATCAACCTGCGGCTCGTCGGCGCCGATCACGTCGCGGTCGCGTGCGACGAGGCCACCACCGACGACGACATCGCCCACGTGCTGGCGGCGTTCGGCGGCGACGGCGCCGTGGCCCCCGAGGCGGGCACGTCCGTCCCGGACGCGCAGCTCCGCGGATCCGACTACCTGCAGCACGAGGCGTTCACCCGATACCGCACCGAGACGGCGATGCTGCGCTACCTGCGTGCGTTGTCCGACAAGGACATCGCACTCGACCGGAGCATGATCCCGCTCGGCTCCTGCACGATGAAGCTCAATGCCACCGCCGAGATGGAAGCGATCACCTGGCCTGCGTTCGCCGGACTGCACCCGTTCGCGCCCACCGGAGACACCCCGGGCATTCTCCGCATCATCAAGGACCTCGAGAACTGGCTCGTCGCCGTCACCGGCTACGACGCCGTCAGCCTGCAGCCGAATGCAGGCAGCCAGGGCGAGTACGCCGGGCTGCTCGCGATCCGCAACTACCACCTCAGCCGCGGCGACGATCACCGCGACACCTGCCTCATCCCGTCGAGTGCCCACGGCACCAACGCCGCATCGGCGGTCATGGCCGGGATGCGCGTCGAGGTCGTCGCGTGCCGCCCGAACGGTGACGTGGACCTCGACGACCTGCGGGCGAAGATCGCCGACCACGCCGAGCGCCTCGCGGCGATCATGATCACTTATCCGTCCACCCACGGGGTGTACGAGCACGAGATCGCCGACATCTGCGCCGCCGTCCACGACGCAGGCGGACAGGTGTACGTCGACGGCGCCAACCTCAACGCCCTGGTCGGCCTGGCCCGGCCCGGACGGTTCGGCGGCGACGTCAGTCACCTCAACCTGCACAAGACGTTCTGCATCCCGCACGGCGGCGGTGGCCCCGGTGTCGGTCCGATCGGTGTGCGGTCGCACCTCACACCGTTCCTGCCCGGACATCCGCTCGCACCCGAACTCGGCGCTGCGGGCCCGGTCTCCGCCGCCCCGTACGGCAGCGCGTCGATCCTGCCCATCACGTGGGCGTACATCCGGATGATGGGCGCCGTCGGACTGCGGCGCGCCAGCCTGACCGCCATCGCGTCGGCCAACTACATCGCGCGCCGCCTGGACGAGTACTTCCCCGTCCTCTACACCGGCGAGGGCGGAATGGTGGCCCACGAGTGCATCCTCGACCTCCGGCAGATCACCAAGGACACCGGTGTGACCGTGGACGACGTCGCAAAGCGCCTCGCCGACTACGGTTTCCACGCCCCGACGATGAGCTTCCCGGTGGCGGGCACGCTGATGGTGGAGCCCACCGAGAGCGAGAACCTCGAAGAGATCGACGCCTTCTGCGAGGCGATGATCGCGATCCGCGCCGAGATCGACCGCGTGGGCTCGGGGGAGTGGACGGTGGACGACAACCCGCTGCGCGGGGCCCCGCACACGGCAGGCTGCCTGGCGGCGGAGTGGAACCACCCCTACACCCGTGAGACGGCGGTGTTCCCCCGCGGCAAGGCCAGGCCGAAGGTGTGGCCCGCGGTGCGGCGCATCGACGGCGCGCACGGCGACCGCAACCTCGTGTGCTCCTGCCCGCCGATCTCCGCGTTCGAAGGCGCCTGACACTGTGGGCCCGTCCCGCTTCGACGGGGCGGGCCCACCGCGGTCAGTCCGCGCGCACCAGTTCGAGGATCGTGATCTCCGGTGGGGCGCCCACCCGCACGGGCGGGCCCCACGCACCGACACCGCGGGTCGTGTACAGGACGGTGTTCCCGATGCGGTCGAGTCCCGCCACCGACGGCTGCTGCAACGGCACCAGATAATTCAGCGGCCACATCTGGCCGCCGTGCGTGTGCCCCGACAGTTGCAGGTCCACACCGAGATCCGACGCCTCCAGGGCCTGCCGCGGCTCGTGCGCGAGGAGCACGACGAACGTCGACGGATCGCGTCCCGCGAGCGCGGCGGGAAGGTCCGGTTCGTACGGCGCCGGCGACGAATAGTCGTGGATGCCCGCGATGTCGATGGCGGCGCCGCCCCGCGTGATGGTCGCGTGCTCGTTGCGCAGCGTCCGGATGCCCAGTCGGTCCCACACGTCGAGCCACCGGCCACCGTCGTCGGCATAGAACTCGTGGTTGCCGCTGACCCCGAACACCCCGAGCGGGGCGTCGAGGTCGCCGAGCGGCTGTAGGTCGGGCGCAACCTTCGCGACGGTCCCGTCCACCAGGTCGCCCGCGATCGCGACGAGATCCGGCCGCTCCGCGTTCACCAGATCGACCACACGGCGTGTGAAATCGACCCCTCGCGCCGGGCCGACGTGCAGGTCGGAGACGAGCGCCACGCGCACACCCTCGAACTCGGCGGGGAGGCGCTGCAGCGGAACCCGGACCCGCACGATCCGTGGACGAGCGGCCTCTCGCACCCCGTATCCGGCGGCGCCGACGGCACCCACCACCACGACCGCGGTGGCGATGCGCAGACCTCGTCGACGCGACAGATCGATCTGTTCGTCGCGTCCGCTGCCGCGCAGGCGGGCGAACAGCCGGGTGAGCAGCGACACCAGGGCGACCAGGAGAAGTCCGAGCACCAGATAGAACATCGCGCCGAGCCACACCCAGCCCACCCAGCCCGGTGGACGCGCCCATCCCGGGTCGAAGGCTTCGCCGCTGCCGACGCCGATCACGGCGAGAACCCACGAGGCGACGAGGGTCACGTCGACGACCACCGACCAGGGGCGCCCCACACCGGTGGCCCGGACGAGCCGCCGATGAAGCCACCAGGTGACGAGCGCGAGGAAGACCGCGAAGACCAGGAGTCTCGTCACGACAGCAGCTTGCCGATCGCGGTCGGCAACGCCGCTCCGTCCGAAGACGTGACCTTCTCCAGGGACCCGCCGGTGCGATCGGCGAGTGCCTGCAACGTGTTGAGGTCCGGATTCTCGCCGATCGTCACCACGTCGATGCGGACCGGCTTCGACGTGCTCGAGGCCGCGGCGATGGCCGACAGCAGATCCGCGCGCGCGACGGAGTCGTCGTTGGCGCCGTCGGTGACGAGCAGGACCGAATTGGTGCGGCCCGGCGTGTATCCGTCGACCGCGCTCTTGTACGCGGCCTCGAGGGACGTGTAGGTCGAGGATCCGGTGGCGGACTTCGCCTTGGCGAGCCTGGCGTCGAGGGCCTGCCTGCGGGTGCCCTCGGTGAATCCGCCCGCCGACAGCGGACCGGTGGCGACCACGGTCGTATACGGCCGGGACCCGTCGAGGGTGGTGCTGTACTCCCACAACCCGAGGTTCGACGAGTCCGGAGAACGATCCACCTGGGCGGCCAGCGCCGCCGTCGTGTTCGCCAGTCGCGTCGCCGTCCCCTCGCGTTCGCCCATCGAACTGGAGACGTCGAGCAGGATGGTGGACGTGCGCGGCGAGATCGGATTCCGGATCACCTGCATCAGCTCGGCCGCAGCGGCGGCGTCCGCAGGAAGCAGGGTGGATTCAAAGCCGGGGAAGGCCAGCGTGGTGTCGTCGGGGCGGGCGAGCCCCTCGACCCGGAAACCCGCGTCGGCCAGGACCTGCGCCTGTTCGGGGCGACGGACGAATTCCGCGAACTGCGCGGCGGCGCGGCTCTGCGTCTCGTCGACGGACGGGCCCGCCAGGACGGCCGCCGGGTGATCTGCCACGGGTGTCGGGCCTTTCGGCATCGTCGCGGTGATGTCTGCTCCGGGTGCGTCGCGCAGGGCCCGATAGACCTGCTGTTCGGTGGTCGCGACCGCATGGATGGCGGAGGTGGCGGGGTCGCCCTGCGCGGCCAGCGCGGTGAGCGCCTCCCGCGTCGTCGCGGGTTTCGTCCCCGTCGACGCCTCGTAGCCGAGCGCCAGATCGGTGAGTGCCGACGTGACGGGAACGGAACGCGCCTGCTCTTCCGTCACCGGGCCGGTGCTGCTTCCGGTGACGGCGGCAGCGACCGCTTCGACGGCCATCTCCGTACTCTCGGCGCCCGGACCGACGGGAAGCGCCAAGCCCAGGTTGCCCCAGCCCGGCAGACCGAGAGTCGCGAGGGAATCGCGGCCCGTCTGCAGGGACGGCAAGTCCTTCCAGTCGAGCGCCGCCGTGCCCGGCGCGTTCGCGAACGCGGTCCGGACGGCGAGGACCACCGGGCTGGTCGCCAGCGGACGTGCCTCACCGCTGATGACCCCGGTCGCCGACACCTGCTTGACGGAATGCGAGCTGGACGGAATCCACAGCGCGGGGCGGGGGCCGAATGTCGCTGCGTCCCACGGGCCGTCGGGGCCCGCGGACAGGGCGTCGCGCACGGTGTCGGACGCGACGGCAGTGACCGTCACCGACACGCACTGGTCGCGTATCACCGGCGCCGTCTCGGTGTAGCGGTCGGCGAGAGTCTGCAGCTGGGGTGCGATGTCGGGATCCGCCGCGACCGCGAGCACCGATCCGCCTTCGACGCAGGCGTCGGCGGCCGCCGCTCCCTGATCGTTGATCCGGTCACGCAGTTGGAACCAGCCCAGCACGCCGAGCACGAGCACGACGACGAGACCGAGCACGATCAAAGGCCCCTTGCTGATACCCCTGGCGCGCGATTCGCCGCGATGCTGCCCCACGTGATTTCCAGCCCCTGTCCGACGAGTTCGACGTTGACCCTCGCAGTGTAGTGATGCGCGGGGTCACCCCCCGATACGTGAGTGGCAAAGCGTGTGGGGGCACGCTTCGCCACTCACCTGGGGGACCGGGTCAGGCGTTGGCGGCTTTGTAT
>NZ_JARJBD010000092.1:0-39973 GCF_029269925.1 Rhodococcus sp. T2V | reverse complement strand
CTTCGACCTGCGCGAGCCCATGCTGGTCTCCGCGTCGCGGTAGCGACAACCACCCGTCGCGCGCCGCGTCGGCCTTACACACAGATGCCGCCCGGTCGCGATGCCGACAGCGATGACACCTTCGGAAGGAAGTGATCCAGGCAACCGGATTTCACGCGCGCAGCAGGATTTGACGGGTTGTCTCGAGATGTTCGTTGATCTTCTCGTGCACCCGGTGTCTTTCCCTCGGCCAAACCCTAGGAAGCATGCTGTACTCGGCAGCGACAGACAGCCGATTCTGTCGCTGCTCTGGACGGCCGCCGGGCAATCCCGACTGGGACCGACCAGCAGGTTTGTGGGGCAGGAGGCCGGATGTTCCACCGTGGTGACCGTGTCGCTACCGAAGCCCCTACTCTCGACGAGGGCCTGGTCGTCGAGCCCGAGGCCCGCCGCCGTCCGTGGATGGACTTTCTCGTCTCCACGCCGGGACGGCTGTCCGTGCTGGGGATCCTGCTCGTCGCGGCGGTCCTCACCGCTGCTGTGATCACCTCGGCCGCGGTTGCAGCCCGGCAGCAGCGCGTCGAGACCCTCCGCACCCACACCGAACCGCTGATGAATGCCGCCCAGAACGTCTACAGCGCGTTGTCGATCGCCGACGCCGACGCCACCACGTCCTTCCTCTCCAGCGGCACCGAAACGACCGCCGTCCGGCAGCAGTACACCCAGGCGATCGGCGAGGCATCCAGCGCGTTGGTCACCGCAGCCAACGGCGTCTCGTCGCAGGACGCCGAATCGCTGGCACTGCTGTCGGACATCGTGCGCAACCTCGCCGAGTACGCCAACCTGGTGGCGACAGCGCAGGCCAACGACCGGTCCGGCAACCCGGTCGCGGTGGCGTACCTGTCCGATGCTTCCACGCTCATGCAGGACACCATCCTCCCGATGGCCGAACGCCTCTACGTCCACCAATCCCAGACGGTCGCCGATACCCAGACCCACATTGCGCAACTGCCCACGACCGCCCTCACCGTGACCGTCGCCGTGCTCGTCGCCCTCATCCTCGCCCAGCTGTACCTGCGGCGGAAGAACAAACGTCGGGTCAACCCCGGCCTCGCCGCCGCCACCGCACTGATGGCCGTTCTGCTGATCTGGTTGGTCGCGGCAAGTGTGGTGTCGTCGATGGCGAGCGACCGCGCGAGAGTCGAAGGGACCCAACCTCTCGATGCCGTCGTCCACGCTCGCATTCTCGCGCAGCAGGCCCGCGCCGACGAAACCCTCGCCATAGTGCAGCGCGGATCGGACACCCGGTACGAGATCGACTATGCCCGGCGTACGGAGGCGCTCTCGGAGGAACTCTCCCGGCAGCTCGCCGACTCACACGGACGTGCCGCCGCGGAACCGATCGACGGCGCCGTGACCGCACTCGACGGGTGGCGTGCCACGCATCAGGAGATCGACAACGCCCTCGATCGTGGTGACTACCCGGCCGCCGCGGCGATCGCCGTCGGATCCGATCCTGCCGCATCGACGGCACGGTTCGCCGCCCTCGACCAGTCCCTGCGCAGCGCAATCGACCGGCTCCGCGACGGCGAGGTCGACGCCGTGACGGACACGTATCGGTCGATGTCGAAGCTGGCCATCGGTAGCATCGTAATCGGAGTTCTCGGCGGATTCGCCGTCGGCGGGGGTATCTGGCCGAGACTGAACGAGTACCACTGATGACCCGGATGACGCTGCCGACACAGAGCGCGGGACCGCGGACGCGGCCCGGGATCCTCGTCGGCGTCGCGATCATCGCCACCGCCGTCGCCGTCCTCACCGCGTGCGCCGCACCGGATCCGCTCACCCCGACCGCCACTGGTCTGTACACCCGACCGATGTCGGGTGGCGCACAGATCATCGCGCCCCTGGGCACAGCGCCTCCGGAACCACCATCACCCGAATCGTGCGGTGCCCTCGCAAGCCTGCGCCCCGGCCCACCGCCGGCACCCGGACAGATGCCACCCGGCGGCTCGCTCGCCGAGATCGCCGCTCGCGGTCGGTTGATCGTCGGTATCGATCAGAACACCAATCTGCTCAGCTTCCGGGACCCGGACACCGGCACCTTGCAGGGCTTCGACGTCGACATCGCCCAAGAGATCACCCGCGACATCTTCGGCGATCCGGCGAAGCTCGAATTCCGGCTGCTCACCTCCGCAGGCCGGTTCACCGCACTCGAGAACAACGACGTGGACGTCGTCGTCCACTCCACCTCCATCACCTGCGATCGCGCACAACGGGTCGGCTTCTCCACCGAGTACCTGCGCACCTACCAGCGCCTTCTGGTCCCCAAGGGCTCCGACATCACCGGACCGGCGGACCTCGCCGGGAAACGGGTCTGCAGCTTCATCGCCACCACGTCATTGGCCACCGTCCAGCGGGTCGCGCCGCAGGCCACGATCGTCGCAGTCCCCGACTGGGACGATTGCCTGGTCACCATGCAGAAGGCACAGGCCGACGCCGCCAGCACCTCCGACTCACTTCTGGCCGGATTCACGGCCCAGGACCCGGAACTGCAGATCGTCGGACCACCGCTCGAGACCGAACACGCCGGAATAGGGGTCAACAAGGACCGGAGCGACCTGGTGCGGTTCGTCAACGGCACACTCGACCGCATCCGCGCCGACGGCACCTGGATGCGCATCTACGACCGGTGGCTGGCCACCCCGCTCGGACCGGTCTCGGGCCCACCCCCAGCGATCTACCGCGACTGAGCAGACACGGAGTTGCAGTCCGCATCCAAGCCCTCCACGCAGTGAAGTTCGGAACTGTCCAACAGCGTCGAGTCCGGCCGCGACAGCCATGCTCCGGTCGACTGGCGGACTTCGCACTAGCAAATCAGGTCCGCCGGTCAGCTGAGGTGCGAGGTGCGGGTCCGGTGTAGACGGCGGCGGGGCGGGCGAGCTTGCCGAGGCGTTTCTGCGACGTCCGCGTCATCTATCAGCCCGCCGTCCCGCAGAAACGGATGCATCGCTGCGGCGCGGGCCCGCACCCGACCGAGCAGCAGACGATGCCCGCCGCTCAGGGGATGCGGGGTCGCCGCATTTCAGAGCGAACTCCCCGCTGCCCCAGTGGACGGAGGGGAGTTGACGGGTCGCCTCGGGGGTGCCGCGCTGGACGTATGTGAGTGTTCCGCACGCCGGCCCCGGGAATCCCCGGCGCGCTGGAGTACTCGGTGGGAAGTCCGGGTTTGGGCGGGTCGGTTGCGGTGATCAGAAGGTACCTGAATGTTCGTCAGGTCCGGGTCAGGACCCGGGGCCCGATGTGGTGGGCGAGTTCGAGCGCGAGTTCGAGCGCCAGCCGGCGTTCGCCGGGATGGTGACCGAGGAGTTCGGTTGCTCGCGCGACGCGTTGCAGGACGGTATTGCGGTGGGTGTGCAGACGGACGGCGGCGCGGGGTGCGTTCTCGGCTTCGTCGAGGAACACCCGCAGGGTCTCGCGGAGCCGCGCCGCGCTGGGTGTGTCCGCGGCGAGCGGACCCAGCGTCGTGGCGACGAAATCGGCCGCGCGGTCTTGGTTTTGCGCTGCCAGCGCCGTGACTTCGAGGTCGCGGTAGAGCGCCAGGCGCGCGCCGCTCGGGTGCCCGCTGAGCAGCCGCTGGATGGTCAGCGCCGCATCGTGCGAGCGGCGGAACCCGGTGATGCCGGGCTGGGTGGGGCCGACCGCGACGCGGACGTTGGGCTGCGCTCGGGTGAGCGCATCGCGCACTGCGTCGAGCGCGGGGTCGGAGTCGGTACCGAGCCAGGCCCACAGCGTCGAGGTTCCGGCGGGGAGGGTCAGCGGAGGGCGCGCACCGGCGGCGCGGGCGAGGCTGGTGGCGGCGGACTCCAGCGCGCCCTGCACCTCGCCGGGCGGTTGGGTCCACAACACGAGTGCGGTATGGCGGCGGGCCAGTTCGTACCCCAGGCGTTCGCTGGCGCGGCGACTGTCGATCGGGGCACCGTCGAGGATCAGACGAACGGTCTCGGTGCGGCGTGCGAGCGCACCACCGAGCACCTCCTCGCGCTCGCGCTGCGCGTCGGCAATGACGCGGCCGATCACGTGGTCGACGTTCTCGAATAGGTGCTGCGAAAACGCCTCCACCAACTCGACGAGCTGCGGGCCCGGCTGGACGACCCGAGCCGCATGGGCGATGAAGCTCTGCCACACCAGGTTCTGCCCTCGCCGATAGGCGTGGAAGATCACGTCGAGGTCGATGCCGCGGCGCACGATGGTGCGGACCACATCCAGCGCCTCCGGTGGGACGTCGATCGGTGCGGCGCGGCCGTCGCGGCGTGCGAGTGTCGTCAGTAGGCGCGCGACGTTCGCGCGGTTGCTTGCCGACATCTCCGCCGCGATCGCGGCATCGGTGCCCAGCGCTGGGGCCAGCTTGACCACCTCGGCGTCCATGTCTTCGACGAACCGATCGAGTTCGGCGAGCATCGACTCGGCAACGTCACCCATGAGCCTGACGATCACCGCGGGGGTCGTTGGACTGGTCATGAACAGAGTGTGCTACCGCACATAGTCGGGGGCAAGGTGTAGGCGTACGGACATGTCGCGGGTGCCGGTGCGGATTTACTGTGAATCACATCACACCCCCACTCGACAGCGTCCAGGAGACACCAGTGACGATCACGACCATCCCCGACGTGGAGACCATGGAATTCGATGTGTTGATCATCGGCGCCGGCATCTCCGGAATCGGCGCGGCCTACCACCTGAAGACCCGCCGGCCGGACACGACGTTCGCGATCCTCGACGGTAAGGATGCGATCGGCGGGACGTGGACCCAGTTTCGCTACCCGGGGATCCGCTCGGATTCGGACATGCCGACCTTCGGCTTCGGGTTCAAGCCGTGGACGCACAAGAAGGCGATCGCCGACGCGCACATCATCCTGGACTACCTGCAGGAGACCGTCACCGAGAACCACATCGACGAGCACATCCATTTCGGATACCGGGTGTCGTCGGCGGAATTCTCCTCGTCCACGGGGTGCTGGACTGTGACCGCGCACCGTTCCGGCAGCGACGAAACCGTGCACATCACCGCGCGATTCCTGTTCTCCGGCACCGGCTACTACGACCACGAGGCCGGCTTCACGCCCGAATTCGACGGCATCGAGGACTTCACCGGCCAGGTGGTTCATCCCCAGCACTGGCCCGAAGACCTGGACTACTCCGGCAAGAAGGTGGTGGTCATCGGCAGCGGCGCGACCGCGGCCACGTTGATCCCGGCGATGGCCGGCACCGCCGGGCACATCACGATGTTGCAGCGCTCGCCGAGCTACGTGCTCTCGCTGCCGGCCGAGGACGCGATCGCGAACAGGCTCAACAAGCTGATCGGCCCGAAGCGGGCGTACCCGATCATCCGGCGCAAGAACATCATGATGCACCGCGCGATCTTCACGGCCTGCCGCCGTTCCCCGAAGCTCATGCGGACGCTGTTGATCGCCGGGGTCCGCCGCCAGCTGCCCAAGAACTTCGACGTCGACACCCACTTCACCCCCCGCTACAACCCGTGGGATCAGCGCCTGTGCATGGTGCCCAACGGCGACCTGTTCAAGGCGATCTCGACAGGCCAGGCCTCGGTGGTGACGGACCGGATCGAGCGTTTCACCGAAACCGGGATTCGGCTCGAGTCCGGCCAGGAACTCGAGGCCGACATCGTCGTCACCGCCACCGGCTTGAACATGCTCGCGTTCGGTGCAATCCGGATCAGAGTCGACGGAGAGCCGGTGAATCCGGCCGACACCACCGTCTACAAGTCGATGATGCTCAGCGGCCTACCGAACTTCGTGTTCGCACTCGGCTACACGAACATCTCCTGGACGCTCAAGGTCGACCTCATCAGCGAGCACTTCTGCCGACTGCTCGATCACATGGACCAGCGCGGCTACACCGTCGTCGAACCGGTCCTCACCGATCCGGACATGGAACGGGTCCCGTTGCTCGACCTCACCTCCGGATACGTCCAGCGTGCGGTCGCCGCGTTCCCCCGTGTCGGTACCAGCGGCCCGTGGACAGCCGCGATGGCCTACGACAAGGACGTCGAGCGGCTGCGTGAGGGGCCGATCGAGGACCCCGACCTGCGATTCACCGCCCACCCGCCGGCTCTGCTGGCCTCGTGACCGGAGCGAGCACGATGAACAACGAGATCACCTTCACCAGCCACGGCGTCACCTGTGCGGCCTGGCACGTTCCGGCCACCACCGATGCGCCGGACCGAGAACCCGGCCGGCCGTGCGTGGTCATGGCACACGGCTTCGGCGGCACCCGGGACACCGGCCTGCTGGGCTACGCCGAGGCATTCGCTCAGGCAGGCATCGATGCGTTCGTCTTCGACTACCGCGGCTTCGGCGACTCGGACGGCACACCCCGCCAACATGTGTCGTTCCGCCGTCAGCGACAGGACTACCGCGCCGCGATCGAGGCGGCCCGCCGCCTGCCGGGCGTCGACCCGGACCGGATCGCACTGTGGGGGACGTCGTACTCCGGAGGTCACGTCATCGCGGTCGCCGCGGAGGATCGGCGCATCGCGGCGGTCGTTTCCCTGACACCGGCCACCGACGGGTTCGCCGCCCTGGTCCAGATCGCCCGCTACGCCGGCCCCGGCCAGCTGGTCCGCGCCACCGGACACGGGCTGCGGGATCTCGCCCGTGCACTGACCAAACGCGCGCCGCACCACGTTCCGGTGGTCGGGCAGCCCGGGTCGGCGGCGATCCTCAGCACGCCCGGCGCCGAGGAGGCCTACACCTCCATGGCCGGCGCGACCTGGCGCAACGAAGTGTGCGCACGCACCGCACTGGAGGTCGGGGTGAACCGGCCCACCACCTCCGCTCGTCATCTCACCTGCCCGATCCTGGTGCAGATCGGCACACACGACCGCATCGCGCCGCCCGCCGCCGCCCGCCGGACCGCCGCCAAGGCCGGCCCGCTCGCGCAACTGCGCGAGTACCCCGTCGATCACTTCGACGTCTACCAGGGACCCTGGCAACAGCAGGCACTGGCCGACCAGCTCGCTTTCCTCCACCGAGTCCTCGACCACCTCCACAGCACACCGTCACCGACGAGGTGAGACCGCACCCGCCGCACATCAAGAATGTGCACCACCGAACACCAATGGAGAAGAGATCTCCGACCCGAGACGTGGGTCATCGAAGCGGAAACGGAGAGACCCGACGTGAAGACCAGCGTCCACGAGACCATGGCAATACCCGCCAAGCACGACCGGGCCGGTACTCGCCAGGCTCTGACACCGCCCCGCCACACAGGCGCCGTCGCGATCATCCCGATGACCCGCAGCTGCGCCCGTGAGGTGCGGTGACGGCAGCGTCTGGGAGTGATCCGCGACCACACTATGAGCAATCCCCAACTCCACGTTGGGATCACACTCGATGATAGACGAGCGACCCACTCCAGTCGAATAACCTTCCTGCGGAAGCCAATCCGCACATGTCAGAGTTGACCACGCGTCGAAACCGACACGCTCGCCACCCACCCCAGATCGACCGGCCACAGAGGCGGCGCCCACGACGACGGTCCTGGACGCCGCCTCGCCCTGCGCACTTGACAAACCGGCGTACAAGCCAGTACGCCAGTTTCCCGGATGGCACCGTTGTCACCAGTGCAAACGCAGGGACCACCCCGAGAATCGGCCAATCCGGTGCAACTCAGGAGATGCGCGTAGGCCGCGGGTGCATTCAGCGGATCCACAGGATCCACACCCACCTCCCGACGCCATCACATCCCCGAATCGCGTTCAAGTAGAACTGGACTTCCTTACTTACCGCGACCACCGCTGGATCGTCCTCGTCGCCGATCCGGACGGCCGTCTGGGCAGTGCCTTGCACTGGCGGGCACGGCGCTGCTGCTGATACTCGAGCACCTCGCGCAACAACAGCCGATGCCGAGTACCGACTTTCTCCGCCGACAACTCCCACGTCGATCAACCGTCGCACCGTCGGCCGGCCCACCCCCAGCAGATCCGCGCCATGCGGGCCGATAAGAAGGCGTTCAGACCTGCTTAAGCTCTGAGCGACATCCTGGATGCGCACACGTTGCGGGGCCTGATTCGGCCATCGCATCGACCACTGCGGATCGATGCTCCACATCAGTGGAAATGGAGTGGATGGAATTGCTTCGATGCCTCGCACGCCGATCTCGCCCACAGTCGGAAACGTGGTGGGTGCGGGCAAACGTCGGCAAGCAGACTCCCCTACGTCGGAATCTGTTCTACCGCTTCAGAACCACCGTCTTACCATCGAACCAGCGTCATCACCGGAAGGGCTCGGCCATGACCGAACAACCACCAGTTCCGCCCTGCGACTATTCACCACCCCGGCCGCCGAGGGGTTCTCAACCACGTTCGTCCGGCGGCACCGGGTATCCGCTCCCAGCTCATCCCGTGGACGTCCTGCCGGCGGAGGCCTACACCTCATGGCTCAGGCGTGTCGGTGCCTTCGTCATCGATCAACTTCTGTACATGATCCTCGCCGTTGGCCTCGGTGTCGGCGGCGGAGTGATCATCGGCATGGCGGATGGCACGTCCTGCTCTACCGGCGAGAGCAACGATGCCACGTCGTGCAGCTCGGCGGTCTTCGAAGGCATCGTTTCGTCGATCGTCACCCTGGTGGTGCTCGCGTACTGGTTCTGGAACTGGGGCTATCGCCAAGGCCGGACCGGTTCGAGCATCGGTAAGTCGGTGCTGAAGTTCAAGGTGGTCAGTGAACGAACGGGCCGGCCGATCGGTTTCAGGATGTCGCTCGTGCGTCAGGTCGCCCACATCCTGGACGCGATCTTCTACATCGGTTATCTGCTGCCGTTGTTCACCGCCAAGCGGCAGACGATCGCCGACACGCTCGTGAAAACGGTCTGCCTGCCCATCGAACCGCTGCGGGCCTCGACACCGCAGCCACCCCCGGCCTACGGAACTCAACAGCCGCCACGGTACGGCACATCGGTCTACGGCACGTCAACGGCTCACTGGTCTCCGCGGCGGCAACCCTACGGAACGCCGGCGAATGTCACCCCGTCCTACAACGCTCGAGGCTCGGCGTATGGCACTGCTCCGTCTGCCGGCTACGGCATCGCCCAGCGCCCCGGGACGGTCACCGCGGCAGCGGTCCTCGCCCTTGTCATGGCCGCGCTGACCACTATCGCCAGCTTGGTGTCGCTCTATACGAGCAGTCATTACCATCCCCGGACCGGTGCAGTCACAGCAGCCCTCTATCTTTCCCTCGTCGGCCTTGTGTTTGCCGGGTTGCTCGTATGGGGTGGAGTCGCCGTCTCGAGGGGTCGCGCCAACAAAGCCCTCTTGTGGACTTCATCGGTCGCAGTGGTGCTCTATCTCGTCGATGTCGGGGTGAGCACGAGTGATTACGGACGAGTTCTCGGAGTCGTGTGCTCAGGGCTTGCCGTGGTCGTCGTGACCCTGATCTTGCAAACATCGAGTAAGGACTTCTTCCGTACGAGAGGAGCTACGACAACCTAACCGGTTGCGTCGGAGTCAGCTGGCACAACCGGACGAGCGTCGGTCGCCTCGGCAACCACCACCGGAGCACCAGCGCTGGTGGTCCCCTACCGGCTGCGTAGTCGACGCCACCGAGCGGCGACAGGGTCATCGCCACAGTCGTTGGCGCAGTTGGCCCTACGGCCCTATCACCTCGAACGACCATTCGGTGCCGCCGATGCGGATGACGTCGCCATGGCCGAGAATGGCGGAGTCGATGATGCGCTCGCCGTTGATCAGTGTGCCGTTTGACGACTGCAGGTCCCGGATTTCGTATCGCGGCCCGGTAGCCACGACGATCGCGTGGTACCGGCTGACGTTGCGGTGACTGA
Source organism: Rhodococcus sp. T2V (assembly GCF_029269925.1). Classification (NCBI taxonomy): domain Bacteria; kingdom Bacillati; phylum Actinomycetota; class Actinomycetes; order Mycobacteriales; family Nocardiaceae; genus Rhodococcus; species Rhodococcus sp. T2V. Next base: position 30,133 of record NZ_JARJBD010000092.1, on the reverse strand, counting down.
GCACGAGATCGTTGGTGTTCTTTCGCCCGATCCGCAGACCACCGGGGGGAACCGGGATCGCCGTGCCGGCGCGGTCGCGGAGCTGTCCGGTGGCCACTCTCTGTTGCTGCTCGATCAAGGTCAACGTCATGGCGCCGGTCGTCACGGTCAACGGTTCCTGATTCAGGATTCGTTTTTCGAGGTCTTGTAGTGGTCCGGATGGGTCGATGCCCAGTTCGTCGGCAAGGGTCGTGCGTAGCCGCCGGCATGCGTCCAAGGCGTCGGACTGCCGGCCGGCCAGGTAGAGGGCGGTGATCAGCTGGGCCCACAGTGGCTCTCGAAGCGGATGCTCATTCGTCAGATCGATCAGAGTAGAGATTACTGATTCGGCTCGGCCACATGCAATTTCGGCCTGGGTTCGCGCCGATGCGGTCGCCAGCAGTTCCTCTTCGAGAGTGGCGGCGAACGCATCGGCAAAGCCGTGCCCGCGTAGATCGTCGAGGACCGGCCCTTTCCACTCGTCCAGGGCGTGAGACAGTGCGGCGCTCGCCTCCTCGAATTGTCCGGCCTCGGCGAGCCGGCCACCGGTCGACGACAATGCCCGAAACCGGGCCAGGTCGAAGTCGTCGTCCGCCACCGACAGTCGGTATCCCGGTGCTACGGTCGCCAATACGGTCTTGGGGTCCACATCGGCGCCGCCGAGGGCCTTTCGCAGTTTGGACACGATCACGTGCAAACTGGCCCGGTAGTCCGGGGGCGGATCGTCATTCCACGCCGCCGCGGCGAGAGCGTCGGCCGCGACCACACGACCGCGCCGGATGAGCAGCATCGCCAGCACAGCGCGCGGTTTGGTGCCACCCAGGGACTGCGGCACTCCATCGATGGTCAACTCCACTGAGCCCAGGACGTGGAGACCGAGCCGGGGACTCATTGCCTCGACATTCTCTGCCACACCAATCACCGAGCCTTTTCGCTCCGGGCGCCCGCGCGAGGTTGTTGCGTCGGCATCAATTATGCCGTCCTGGACACGAGATCTACCAGGCCCGGCAGCACGGGGCGTCGGCGTCGCTCGCCGGGGGATGCGCTCGACGGATCGGGGATAGGGATTTGATCAGGATCGGATAAGCGGCGGACCACACACTTCCTCACGTCCCCAGCAAGACCATGAGAGAAGGTCCACCATCGTGTTCACCCGCAAGATCGCCACCGCCGCCAGTACCTGCATCACCGCCGCTGTTGTCGGGGTGGCCGCTCTCGGCCTCGTCGGCACCGCGAACGCGGTGAGCCCCGCCGCGGTCTCGACCGTGTCAGCCTCGGTGGTGGTCGGCGATCCGGTAGGAGCCGCCACATACTGGCAACGTCAGCACGGTGACGACTGCGCGGAGATGGCGGTCGCCGACGTCGTCGGAGAAGTCACCGGCCGCACTCCCTCCGAGGCCGAGATCGTCGAGGTCGCACGCAACACCCCCAGCACCGTCACACCGGGCCCGATCTACACCGGCGACGCGGCCGGCGGACCCGCGGACGCCGATGCCAGCACCGGCGGGACGGCTTCCGAGGACATTCCCGTGTTGCTGGCGAACTATGACATCGCCGCCGTCCTCAGCCACGCCGAAAACGCGACGGTCGGCGTCGATGAACTCGTCGCAGATCTCGTGATTGGCCGGAAGGTCATCGTCGGGGTCAACGCGGAAATCATCTGGGGCGAACGCGGTGACCGCACCACCGCCGATCACGCCGTCGTCGTCACCGGCATCGACCTCGCCGCGGGGTTGGTCTACCTCAACGACAGCGGCATCGACACCGGTCGCGCCGAGACAATCAGTCTCGACGTGTTCCTCGCCTCCTGGAGCACCAGTGACTACGAGATGATCACCACCCTGTAGGTGCTGCGCTCGGTGCCTGCCGGTCCGGCACCGCCACCCCAGGCAGGCGACAGCTCGCGATTCCGGCATGGCGGCGACGCCGCGGTGATCCCACGGGAGTTCGGTACGCCGGCTGTGCGCACTCATTCGGACATTCCGATCCCGACTGTGCGGTGACCGGCGGCACCCTTTCAGTGAGGCTTCCCGAGAACGCCGACGTCGTCATCGACGCCGGCGTTCTCCATGTCTGCCGGCATGACCGGCACGCGACTACCACGATCGCGCACCATTCCGTATCATGAGAATGCCATATGTTACGGCAATCTTGTTGTTAGGCAGCCGAGTGAGATGACTGCTTCACGAAGACTGTTCGCGCCGAGGGTTCCCCACCGGCCCACGCCCACCTCGGACTCTCGGCGCGGTACCCGCGTTCGACATCGCAGGAAGGATCTGGGAGAAACGTCAACGACTCTGTCGGCATGGTGATACGTAGGAAGTAACTCGGCATGCGAACGTCATCACGGCGGTTGGCGTCGAGATGATAGTGGTTGGCACCCGGATGCCGAGATCCTGCGTTCGAACCAGAGGTACGACCCGCGAGCGGTACGCAAGCACCAGTCGCTGGGCGCCGGACTTCGACGCTCGCGTACGAGATCATCGCACCGACACACATACGCTCCCGGCACTGCCGCTATGAACCCCGACGATTCCCCACCCAACGAGCCACCGGCACTGGAAGTTGCGGCCGACGGGCACCGGTGGCGGGCAGCGCCGGGCCACACCTTCACCATCGGCCGGTCCGAGACCGCCGATGCACAGTTGGCCAACCCGCGCATCTCACGCTCGCATGCGGTCCTGACCACGACACCGCACGGCTGGACCTTGAGCAATCACAGCCGAAACGGCATCTTCCTGGACGGGCATCGGGTCGATCAGGTGCCGGTGCACGGACCCACGACAGTCGTACTCGGGAACCCGTCCCACGGTGTGGTCCTGCACCTTCGTCCCATACCGTCGGCACCACCCCCGGAACCTGCGCCGACACCATCGGAGGGCGATCGATCGCCGCGGCCCCCCACCGCTGTTCATGCGATCGAGCAACCTCGGATCGGCATCGGCCGCACCGACGACAACGACGTGATCCTCGACGACCTGCTGGTCTCCCGCCACCACGCGGAACTGCGCTATTCGGGCGGGAGCTGGGACATCGTCGACCTCGGCAGCGCCAACGGGACCTACGTGAATGGAATCCGGGTGTCCCAGGCGCGTATCGGTGAACCGGACGTGATCGGCGTCGGTCATCAATTGCTGCGGCTGAACGGCAACCGGCTCGAGGAATACGTCGACACCGGTGACGTGTCCTTCGAGGCCACCGACCTGGAGTCGGTCACCGCAAACGGACGTGTCCTGCTCACGGGTGTGGGGTTCACCCTCGATCAACGCAGCCTTCTCGCGGTGGTGGGACCGACCGGTGCCGGAAAATCCACCCTGCTCAATGCCCTGACCGGGTTCCGGCCGGCCACGAGTGGGGCCGTGCACTACGGCGGGCGCGATCTGTACGCGAACTACGCGGAACTGCGACACCGTATCGGTTTCGTCCCGCAGGATGACATTCTGCATACCCAGCTCACGGTGCGCCGTGCACTGAACTACGCGGCGCGGCTGCGGTTTCCGCAGGACGTGTCGGCCGAGGCCCGGCAGCAGCGTATCGACGAGGTGCTCGCCGAACTCGGGCTGACCGGCCAGGCGGACCAGCGCATCACCAGCCTCTCGGGGGGACAACGCAAGCGCACCAGCGTCGCGTTGGAGTTACTGACCAAACCCTCGCTGTTGTTCCTCGACGAACCGACGTCCGGGCTCGATCCCGGATACGACAAGTCGGTGATGCAGACGCTGCGCGGCTTGGCCGACGAGGGCCGATCGGTGGTGGTCGTGACGCACAATGTCTCCCAACTCGACCTGTGCGATCGGCTTCTCGTCCTTGCCCCCGGGGGCCGGCTCGCCTACTTCGGGCCCCCTGGGCAAGCGCTCACCTACTTTCACTGCGAGGACTTCCCCGATCTGTTCACGCTGCTCGAGCACGACACCGGCACCGATTGGGCCGCCCGCTTCCGGCAGTCGCCTCTGTACCCGGTGTACATCGGCCCGCGCCCGACCGATGCCACGCCCGCACCGCCCGGACACCGGTCACCGCCCGAGAACCCGAACGCCCAACAATCCGCGCTCACCCAGTTCGCGATCCTGTGCCGCCGCTACCTGGCCGTCATCGCGGCCGACCGCCAGTACACAGCCTTCCTGCTGGCGCTGCCACTGCTACTCAGTCTGTTCACCCATGCTGTTCCCGGCACCGCGGGGCTCTCGCTCACCCAGGCAGCGGTCCAGCACTCGAACGAGCCCGGTCAGTTACTGGTCCTGCTGATCATCGGCGGCGCCCTGATGGGCTGCGCAGCAGCGGTCCGCGAGATCGTCAAGGAAAAGGCCATCTACCGACGGGAACACGCAATCGGTCTGTCCCGCAACGCCTATCTCGCCTCCAAGCTCGCGGTGCTCACCGTGATCACCGGTCTGCAGGGACTGGTTCTCGGGATCCTGGGATGGGTCGGGCGGCCGGGGCCGGACGGCGCCGCCCTGCTGGGATCCGGTGAAGCCGAGATCGCGATCGCAGTGATCGCGGTGACCGTCACCTCGATGATCATCGGGTTGCTCATCTCGGCGATGATCGACAACGCCGACCGGGGTATGCCCTTGTTGGTGCTTGTCGTCATGGCCCAACTCATCCTCTGCGGCGGCCTGTTCCCGCTACACGGGCGTGTGCCCCTCGAACAGCTGTCCTGGCTCTCCCCGTCGCGGTGGACCTATGCGATGGCCGCCTCCACCGTGGACTTGGCGGCGATGCCGGGATCTCCCGGAGCCGACGATCCGCTGTGGCGGCACACTCCCGAAATCTGGCTGACCGACCTCGCGATCTGCGGCGTCCTCGCCGTCATCATGATCGTGGTACTCGCTCTGCTGCTCGGCCGCGTCGATTCCCGCCGTCGCGTCGACCGATGAACGCGCCGACACCCCCAGCGGCAATGACGGCGTAACCCCCGCCTTCTCCCGTGCACCGCGCCTCCCGTGCACCGCGCCGGATTTGCTCCTGCCGAGCCGCCGGTTGCTCCCGTCCTACTCGAACGCCCCCTGCTTCGTCCACCATTCGTACATGGGTGTCATGCCGTTCGGGTCGTCCGCGAAGACCTTTCCGATCGCCAGATCGGCTTCGTTCGTCCAGGCGATGGCGGGCACCGGCGGAGTGTCGGCAGACATGAAACACGCCACCTGGCCGACGGTCTGGGGTTCACCGTGCGAACTGTACGGGCCGGGACCGCCGCCACCGTCCGGGCAGGAAATGACGTCCGTCTCATTGAGGACGTCGTCGTAATGGCTCTGCAGTGCGGCGAGATCGGTGAACAGGAAGAAGCGGGCGGAGGGCGCACCGGTGGCTTGGTTCGGCTGGCAGGAGAGGGAAGAGAGTTCACCTGGGGTCGGCTGTTCCGATTGGCAGTTGAATTCGCCGTATCCGGTGGGCATGACCTGCATCAGCCGCTGATCGGCGGCGGTGAATTGGCCGGACGGTTCCGGGGACGTCGGGGGTGCGGACACCGGCGCGGGAGCCGGTGTGGGCGGCGTGGGTGCCGGTTTCGCGAGCCACATCGCCACACCGGCCGCGGCCGCGACCACGACGAGCGCGGCGCCGGCGAAGACAATCCACATCCGCTTGGACGGACCCGGGCGTGGCGGCTGGCTCTGCTGGGGGCCGCCCCACCCCTGGGGCGGGGGCGGGGGTGGGGCGACCTGTGTGCTGTCCCACCCGGGGGGCGTGCCGGCCCCACCGTGTCCCGCGGTCGGTGAGTGTGAGTCGATCCAGGTGTCTGCGTTGGCATTCGGGGCACCGTGTTCTTGCGGCGGCACGTGGCCGTACGGCGGAGGCGGCGGAGTGCGGGTGCCGTACGCCGGTGGTGTCGGAGTGCGGGTGCCGTACGGCGGAGGCGGCGGGGTGTCGATGTAGGTCGGTGGTGCGGGGGCGGGCGGCGGCGTGTGCGCCGGTGGGGGTGTGCCGGTCCGTCCCGTGGCATCCGGCGGGCCGGGCTCGGCGGCGTCGCCCTGGGTTTTCTCGATGAGGGTGGCGGCCTCGTCCTGATCGCCGGCGCTGAGGGCGTCGTGGGCGGCGAGTGCGAGATCGCCGGCGGTGGCGTAGCGATCCTGCGGGCTCTTCGCCATGCCGCGGGCGATGACGGCATCGAAGCCCGCCGGCACGCCGGGGCGCGCCACACTGGGCCGCGGTGGTGGCTCGAACAGGTGTGAGCTGATCTTCACCCGGATGCTGTCCGCCGGGTACGGCCTTGCGCCGGTGAGGCATTCGTGTAGAACGCAGGCCAGCGAGTAGATGTCGGCGCGGTAGGTGACCTCGCTGCCGTCGCCCTCGAAGCGTTCGGGGGCCATGTAGTCGTAGGTGCCGACGGCGGTTCCCAGGGTGGTCAGTTTCTCGTCGGTGGCCGAGTTCGCGATGCCGAAGTCGACGAGGTAGGCGAAGTCCTGCCGGGTGACGAGGACGTTCTCGGGTTTCACATCGCGGTGCACGAGCTTGTCGGCATGGGCGGCGTCGAGGGCGGCGGCGATCTGGCTGATGATGGCGACTGCCCGCGGCGGGGCCAGCGGCCCGTAGCGGGTCAACAGTGAGCGCAGGTCGGTGCCCTGCACCAGGCGCATGTCGATGTACAGCACGCCGTTGACTTCGCCGTAGTCGTGGATCGGCACGACGTGTGGTTCCTGCAGGCGGGCGGCGGCGTGCGATTCGCGGCGCAGACGTTCGCGGAAGACCGGGTCGTCGGCCAAGGCGTCGGGGAGGAGTTTGAGCGCCACGGTGCGGTCCTTGTCGAGGTCGTACGCCTCGTAGACCTCGCCCATGCCGCCTTTGCCGAGAAGCCGCTTGAGATGGTAGTGCCCGAATTGGGTGCCGATCCGTGATCCCTGCGCGGTGCCGCTCATCGTTGCACTCCCTTCGGCGCGATGGTCGCAGGCGGCCTTCCGCCGGCGACCATCGTGATCGGCAAGGAAACGGGGAGTGCAGGTCGAGTGGTGGCGTCTGTCCCCTCGGGCGGGCCGCGCACGCGATCGGCGCAGGACGGGTGTTGCGGCGGGCAGGACCACGGCGCTCTAGAGAAAGCTCCCGCCCAGATTCCCCTCCATCGCTAGATCGCCTCGCGCACGAGGCCGACAAAGTCGTTGCGCTACCACCCCGACTCTAATAGCTCGGTAGCCGAGACACAAGGAATCCTGAAGGCACGGAGCCCTGGTCGATCGCGGGTACTCTGACATGCATGGAACGCGATATTCGCTTGGCGCTGGCCGTCCGCGATCTGGTCCTGGCGGTGGAGCGGTATCGCGGTCACGCGGCGCGCGGGCACCTCCGCATCGGTGTGACCGAGACCGTGGCACTGGGCCATCTCTACGTCAACGGCCCTCTGACGGCGAGCGAACTCGCTGCGGAACTGACCATCACCAGCGCCTCCGCGACCGAGCTCGTCGACCGGATCGAGCAGGCCGGCTACGCCCGGCGGGTGCCGCATCCCACCGACCGGCGCAAGCGGCTGATCTCGCTCAGCGACCACGGCCGCGACGAATTCAGTCGCATCTACGGGGAACTCGGCGAGATGCTCGGCGAGGTGTACCACCCGATGTCCCCCGCCGATCAGCGCCTGATCGATCAGTTCATCACCGAGGCCAGCGCCGCCATCAACAACCGGGTCCGGGCGGACGCGAAACCGCAGACCTCCCGACGAGCGCTGAACGACCAGACCCCGGCCTGACGGGCGCGCCGAAGCGGCCGGCGACCGGTGGCAGAGGCTCCCGCTCTCGCGAGATCGCACCCCGGATGGAGCACGGATCGGAGTCTTCCTGCGCGACAGTCGATCCGAGCGACTCCCCGCAGGCCGCGGGGCCAACTCGGTCGCCGGAACCTATGCCAGTTCGAGCACCCGATCGTTCCCGAGGTCTGCGAGGTAGAGGTGACCATCGTCGCCGGCTGCGATTCCGGCGGGTCGATCGACGCCCGTGAACGGAAGGGTGGCCGGGGCCGACGAACCGGACTCCAGCTCGAACACGTCGTTGGAGTCCAGGGTGGTCAGCAACACATCGCCGTCGTCGGAGACCGCCACCGCGTTCGGTGCGTGACCGTCACTGAACGGCAGGGTGGCGGGGGTGGACGCCCCGGCAGTGAGTTCGACGACCCGATGGTTCCGCGAGTCGGGGACGATGACGTCGCCCGTATCGCTCACGGTGACATCGGTGGGCCGGCTGAGTCCGGTGAACGGCAGCGCGGTGGGTGTCGAGGACCCGGCCACCAGCTTCAGGACCCGGTTGTTGCCCCCGTCCGCGACATAGACGTCTCCGCCGTCGCTAACCGAAACACCAAGGGGCTCATCGAGTCCGGTGAACGGCAGCGTGGTGGGAGTGGCGGAGCCGGCGACCAGTTCGAGGACCCGGTTGTTGCCCGTGTCCGCGACGTAGACGTTCCCGCGGGCGTCGACCGCCACCGCCAGCGGGTCGTCGAGCCCGCTGAAGGGCAGCACCGTTTGGGTGGTCGCGCCGCTGGCCAGTTCGAGAACGCGGTTGTTCTTGGAATCGGCGACGAACACGGTCCCGTTCGCATCGACCGCGACCCCCTGCGGGCTTGCCAGGCCGGTGAAGGCGAGCGTGGTCTGGGTGCGGGCGGCCGGTGGATGCGGCGACGCGAGATAGGCGGCGACCGCACCCACCCCCGCGCCCACGACCACCATCGCGGCAAGCACACCGACCACGATCGTCGTCGTCCGTCGCCACCAGCGCACCGGTCCGGCCTGCCCACCTGCGCGGGTGCCGCCCGGCCGGCCTGCGCCCGCGACACCGCGGTTCGGTGGCGGGGTGTCGACTCGCACCCGGCGCGGCGGGGTCGCCGCCCGAACCTGACGACGAGGGCTCGGGGCGCGGATCCGGTCCGGTACCGGGAGCACCTGCGGGGTCCGGGTCGCCCGTGGTCCGGGCGCCGGCCGGGGGGACGACAACGCGCTGCGCGCCGCCTGCGCCAAGGCGCCGCAACTGTCGAACCGGGTGTCGCGGTCCTTCGCCAGCGCCTGCCGGATCACCGGATCGATCGCGTCGGGAAAAGAGGGTCGCAGCACGGTCGGCCGCGGGATCGGCTGGTTGAGATGCGCATCGACCACCGCAGCGGCCGACCCCGAGTACGGGAGCCGACCGGTCAACAACTGGAACAGCATGCACCCGAGGGAATACACGTCGGCGCGGTGGTCGGGTTCGACGCCCGCCACCAGGGCCTCGGGCGCCGCATACACCAGGGTGGCCACCAGCATGCCCGTCCTGGTCAGACGCCGGGTCTCGTCCAAGTTCTTCGCGATCCCGAAGTCCGTCAGCAACACTCGCCACACCCCGGCACCAGCGGCCGGTCGCCCGGCGAGCAGCACGTTGGCCGGCTTGACGTCGCGATGCAGGATGCCGTGCTGGTGTGCGAAGTCGAGGGCCTGCCCGATTTCGGCGACGATGTGGACGGCCAGATCCGGTGGCAGCGGGCCGCGGCGCAGCAGCGTCGCCGCGTCCGTTCCCGCCACGTACTGCATGGCGATCCAGAGCCGGTCCCCCTCGCAGCCCCGGTCATACACGGTCACGATATTCGGGTGCTCGAGTCGCGCGGCGTGTTCGGCCTCGCGCACGAACCGCGCCCGCATGTAGTCGTCGGCGGTCCCGTCGAGAACTTTCACCGCGACCCCCCGGGGCAGACTCCCATGCCGCGCCAGATAGACCGTGCCCATCCCCCCGGTACCGAGCACCCGCTCGATCGTGTATCCGGCGAACATCGCACCCGGCACCAGATCGTGCTCGCTCATCCGCACGCACCCACCCTGCCCATCACGGGAGACCGCCTCACCCATTTCCGGTGTGCACGAGTAGTTTGTCCTCGTGAGGTCATTGTGGATGTCACCGCCGCCCTTTCGGACCAGCCCCCACCCTCGCCTGGTGAACCGATCCATGGCACGCACCAAGGATTGTCGGCATGCCCGCCACGCGAGCAACAGCGGTCCGTCGGACGACCCGCAGACCGCTCGAACGCACCACCAAGTATAACTTGGTATCCGAGATATACGGGTGCCGAGGTGGATCGTCGCGCCACCGAAATCACGGACAGACCAATCCGTGCCCCCGCACCGCTGGTGGCACGGGGGCACGAGGACCGGGCTCAGACGGGCAGCTGGTCGGTGTACAGAGGGCAGTACACCGACACCGAACCACCGATGACGTAACCCACGTCGTACGCGGACAGGGACGAATGCTGCAGACCTTCCGCAGCGACCTCCTCGAAGGTGGCGCCATCGGCGAATTCGCCGCAGATGTGATGGGCCAGCCCGACCCCGGCGTCGTCGGTGGTGAACGTGATCCCTTCATCGGCCATGCCCTCGAGGAACACTGCGTCCTGGCTGGAGAGCGACGTGGCGGTCTCGGCGTTGGCGATCGAGACGGCGCCGAGGGCACTCACCCCGATCACGGCGGCAAGGGTCAGGGTGCGGGCGGCGGTGGTGATACGAATGAACATAACAGGCGTTCCTTTGTCTTCGTCGGGGGAAACTTACAAGAGAAAGTTTGGAAGACCGGCCTGATCGAACCCTTACCGAATTCTTGAGCGCCGAGAACGGAACCGACAGGCAGGCCCCCGAACTCGGCACAATGAATCGTCCCGAGTTCGATGCACACCTGTGTTCTCGGGAAGGTCATCCTTGTGCCGAATGTCTACCGCGCCGAGGTACGGAGAAGACCGTGCACCTGGCCCTCGAGCACCGTGACGGATACACCTGGCAAGCACGAGGCGAACCGTACGATCACCGAGCGGATATCCCCGAAAACGGAGACGCCGGGGGTGTGGGTCCGCAATGCCGAAGCGTCCGATGGCGGCATGCCTGCTGCGTCGGTATCCGAGGCCGACACCGAACTGCAGGCATTGCGGAGGAAGAACGCCGGTGTCGACGCCCAGAGAGAGCGCCTCAGCGCGGCGAGCGGAGAATCACACCTGCACCGCGCGGGCGATGCACGATAACCCATTGCGCGGAAGCAGTATTCATCGCATCGGGGTCGCAACATACGGCCCTGCGCTTCCCAGGAGATCCTGTTCCTGCACGCACTGCTGCCGTCGATCGGGACGTTGGCCGATGCCTTCGACAACGCCCTCGCCGCGACGACCGCCGGGCCCTACAAGGCCGAGGGCATCACCGACGACTCCCCGTTCCGCATCGAGCCGTTGCGCACCGTCAACGACCTCCCGCAGTACCGTCCACCGCGGCCGATCGGGCACGGCGAAACCCTTCCCCCACACACCACAACGTCCGTCCCGGTCCAACAACGGACCGGGACGGACGTAATGCAGGGCGCGCCGTATCAGCAGATCCAATACGTGGTCGAATAACCGTCGTCATACCAGCAGATGTAGACGTCGTCGGTGTGGCGCGGCGCGTCGGCCGACGCCGCGTTCGCTGCGCCGACACCACCCAACACGGACAAGCCGATAACCGACAGCAACATCGACGAACGGGCAATACGGCGGATGCGGGGGGTAAACATGGCGGAAACTCCTCAAAACGGGGCGGAATGACAAATCCAAGAATCCGCACCCACCCTTACCGATCCCTTATCAACTCCTGACCGATGAACCGAGCGACGGGACGAGTCCGCGAAAGGTCCTTCACGGACTGTTCGCATCCGATCGACACTGCCGCAACGGCAGCGCACTGCAGTCGGTGATCGTGATCGGCCCGCCGCCGCGCCCCGATGGGCGGGAGTACCGCATTCTCAGCCCGCAGTTGATCCGCTACGCCGGCTACCGGCAACCCGGTGGGCGATCTCCATTCCCGACGAGCCCCTGCACCGGTTCGACGTGCCCGCCGATCTCGTGCTCGAGGTCGACATCACCCCGCGACTACGACTGATTCGGCGACCTCGGCCTGAATTGGCATGCCGTCCCGGCCGTGTCGAACATGAATCTCGACATCGGCGGGGTGATCTTCCGTGCGCCGGTTCAGCGGCTGGTACGTCAGCACCGAGGTCGGGGCCCGCAACTTCTCCGACGAGAACCGCTACGGCATGCTCCCGGACATCTCCGCCAGGCGTTAACTCGACACCCGCTCCGACCGCACCCTGTGGAAGGACCGGGCGCTGGTCGAACTCAACCGCGCCGTCTTCCACAGCTACCGGCAGGCCGGGGTCATCATGGTCGACCACCACACCTGCGGCGATATCGCGACAGGCGAACGGTCACGGGAGGAGGATCGAAAGCATGGACACCAACCAGACGACCGGAACCGAATGCGCACCCTGGTGCACCAACGAGGACGCTCGCGGGCGCGCGGATCACACCTGCATGGGTGACAGCAGCGACTGCATCGAACTGACCGCGGCACTGGATTACCTCACATTGGACGAAGACGGCATCGAGTCGTCGTTCTGCTTCGTCACGCCCGTCCGAGAGGCGGACCGGCGACCCGGCGTCTCAATGACCTGGGAGGTCGGTGACCACCCCGAGTTCCGGCCACGCCTGACACCAGGAGAGGCCCGCAGGATCGCCGCCGAACTGGTCGCGGTCGCGGACCTGATAGAAGGTGGCGGATAACCCACGAGGACATGCGAGACCGGGTGGCGGCGCAGATCGGGATCGATCCGACCACGGAGACTCCGGCGCAGCTGCCGAAGATCGAGGAACTGCCGAGGCGCTGTACCTGGAGCCTGGTTCAGCTGCCCGCGTTCGGGCCGGTGGCGGGCTGAGACGCGGACACGTCGACCCGGCACGTGGACTGCTCCCCCGAGATGTCCTCTACCTTCGGTCGGCGCGGAGATTGCGACTTTGCCCGGCGCGCCCGCATCCGTTCGAACGGCGACCGTCGAGAATCGATCGATGCCGGGCCAACGAACCACGCGCCTGCATCAGCGCTGTGACCACCACGGCGACGCCGTCACTCAATAAACGCCGTCACTCAATAACAGTGCGGCAATTCCACCCTTGCCAACCACACCAGGATGCGGCTCGACGGCCCCAAGCCGGCCGAGCGCCACAGGCACTCCGGTGGCTCGGTGATCGCCTGCGTGTAACGCCGCGGCCTCCACGGCGAATAACCAGCGAACGTTCTTCGCGCCCACTCCGGGGCACGGGAGAAAAGCAACGACCTCCTGATGTCAACACCCCCGGGTGGGGCGTGTCGCCACGGGTATCGACGATGCGCAGCGAAGAATCGACAACGAAAGCGACAAGCGAGGAGGGCGCGATGAACCCCAGTCGCATGCGCAGGCTCAGGCCGGTGCCCGACGCCGAGACGCAACTGATGTTTCGCACCATCCACGGATACCGACGCGCCTTCCGCATGACCGGTGACGGCCCCGCGCTGCTGCTGCTGCACGGCATCGGCGACAACTCCTCGACATGGACCGAGATCATCCCCCACCTCGCCGAGAACTACACCGTGATCGCACCCGATCTACTCGGCCACGGCCGCTCCGACAAACCCCGCGCCGACTACTCCGTCGCCGCCTACGCCAACGGCATGCGCGACCTACTCTCCACCCTGGGAATCGACCACGCCACCGTGATCGGACACTCGCTCGGCGGCGGCATCGCGATGCAGTTCGCCTACCAGTTCCCACACATGGTGGATCGGCTCATCCTGGTCTCCGCCGGCGGTATCACCAAGGACGTTCATCCATTCCTGCGCCTCGCGGCGACACCGATCATCAACGAGGCACTGAAACTGCTGCGCCTGCCCGGAGCGGTGCCCGCGGTGCGGTGGGTGGGAACGGCGTTGACTCGGCTGCACGGCACTGCCCTGCACCCCGGTGCGGCGCTGCACGACACCCCGGATCTGGTGCGCATCTTGACCGAACTGCCCGACCCCACCGCATACGAGGCCTACCTGCGCACCCTGCGTGCGGTGGTCGACTGGCGCGGACAGACGGTGACCATGCTCGACCGCTGCTACCTCACGGCCAGTCTCCCCGTTCAACTCATCTGGGGAGATCGGGACACCGTCATCCCCGTCAGCCACGCCCACTCCGCGCACGCGGCAATGCCCGGTTCGCGGCTGGACATCTTCCGAGACGCCGGGCACTTCCCCTTCCGGGACGACCCCATGCGCTTTGTCCATACCGTCGAGAAGTTCCTGTCCGATACGCGCCCCTCACCATTCGACGAGGCGAGATGGCTGCAACTACTCAACACCGGAACCGTCCAGGCGACCCGCACCCCCGACGCTTCGACGCGTGCCACCGTGCTCGACGCGGTCGGACCCGCCGAAAGCAAAGCCACCTGACTCGCGCTCAGGAGACCGACCCCGGGCACCACGACACGTCAGGCGCTGCCGTCGCCACGCAGGGGACCCCGCGGAGGCCATTTCCGTGCGCGTTTCAGCACGAAGTGTGCGTTTTACTGCAAGACCGGAGACCCCCGCCGGAGGGATGCTTATGCAGGCCATGACACAGCATGTGGGAGCGCACTCCGATGACCGCAGCACACGAGAACGTCGGTGCCACAGTGCTTCCCGATGGAATCGCAACGCAGCTGTTCATCGGTGGACAGGCCGGCCACCGCCCCAGCCCGCCAGTCGCACCTCGCCGCGCGATCCGCTGAGCGTGTCACCGTTCAATTCCGAAAGCGACCCATCTGCTGTGCCTGATCATCCGCACCACCCCATCGACCGGAACTGGCAGCACCGCGCCTCCTGCCGCGGCACCGACACCGACATGTTCTTCTCCCCCGACGGTGAACGCCGTAGCGTCCGCGCCCGGCGCGAGCACGCCGCCAAACAACTCTGCCAGAGCTGCCCCGTACTCACCGACTGCCGCGTCCACGCCCTCACCACCACCGAAACCTATGGCATCTGGGGTGGCCTCTCCGAAACCGAACGCGCCCGACACACCCGACGCACCCGCCACGCGACTGCCCGACCCCCGGGCGGCACGCCGCGCGGTCGCACCCTCTAGTGGGAGACGACCAGCGAGCCTTCGACAGGTAACGGACCCTGTAAGGGAAGCTGATCACCGAGCCGCCTGCCGGTGAGCACTATTCGTGCATGTTCACGGCAACGTCTACATCACCCCATCGGGGATCTTCAGCCAGGCGCAACTGCAGTACTGTGTCGAAACCCTCGGCTTGTGACCACTGACTCCGGGCCGCTGCCCGGCAGGCGCCGTCGTCCAAATGGTCGGCCGCGCTTCGCTTACTACCCGGTCTGCTGAAGGTTCAGTTCGGGAAGGCAGATCTGGGCGAGGTCCTCCAGCGGGACCGCCAGCACAGCCGCGAGTGCGGCGACTGTCGTGAAGGCCGGGGTTGCGAGGCGTCCCGTCTCGATCTTGCGCAGGGTCTCGGGTGAGATCGACGCGGCATGCGCCACTTCGGCGGGCTTGCGGTCGCCGCGCGCCTGCCGGAGGTAAGCGCCGAGTCGCTTGCCGGCGGCGCGCTGCTGAGGCGTCAAAGGGGATCGCACCATGCGACAAGGATACGCCACGCTCGGTATGAAAATACCGAGCCATCCACTAGCCTGGTATTTCTATACCGGGTTGTCTGCGAGAAAGTGGAGCGTGAGCGCGTGTTGGAACTGAAGACGTCACAGGAGATCGAGGCGATGCGCACCACCGGCGCGTTCATCGCCGAACTGCTCGACGACCTGCAGTCGCGTGCCCTGGTCGGGGTGAATCTGCTCGACCTCGAACACCGCGCCCGGCACCTGATCGAGGAGCGCGGGGCGGTGTCCTGCTACTGGGACTATGCGCCGTCATTCGGCCGCGGTCCGTTCCACAACGTCATCTGTCTGTCCGTCAACGATGCGGTGCTCCACGGGCTACCGCACGACTACACCCTGCATGACGGGGACCTGCTGAGCATGGACATCGCGGTATCGATCGACGGGTGGGTGGCCGACTCGGCGCGCAGCCTGATCGTCGGCAGACCCCGGGCGGACGACCAGCGATTGATCGAGGCCACCGAGCGCGCCCTCGCCGCCGGTATCGACGCCGCACGTCCGGGCGGGCGCCTCGGCGACATTTCCGCGGCGATCGGTGCGGTCGCCGCCGGCTACGGCTACCCGGTCAACACCGAATTCGGCGGGCACGGACTCGGTCGAACGATGCACGAGGACCCGCACGTGTCCAACCAGGGGCGGGCCGGACGGGGCCTGGTGCTGCGACCCGGACTGACCCTCGCACTCGAGCCCTGGTTCGCCCGCGGAACCGACAAGATCGTCTACGACCCCGACGGGTGGACCATCCGATCGGCCGACGGCTCGCGGACCGCCCACAGCGAACACACGATTGCAATCACCGACGGTGATCCGCTCGTCCTGACACGCCGCTCGTCCTGAGCCCGGTCGGCGACCGACTCGACCTCCTGCTCGTCGACACCCCTATATGAGGTGAATTTGATGGGTTATCGATCTTGATTGAGGTGCCAGTCACAGCAAGACTGGCTGCATGAGCATCAGCAATTCCCCACCGAGGTGGCACAAGCGCTCGCGGATCCGTAGGTCCGACGAGACAAGCCCCGTCTACGCCTAGTTCACCGGCCGCTGCGGCCTCCGGTGCCGGCGATACCACGCAGCCCGCCGCGCGACCGCCGCGCCGGACGTCCCGGTCCGAATCCCCTTTTCGATTCGGGTACAGACGTGTCCGAGCGTGGCAGGTATTCGACTCGGCACCAACCTTTTTCAAGTCATCCTCCGTCGCCCTGCCGTCCTCACGGCGGGCGGCGAACGAGTCCCGATATGGAGCCGACATGGACATGTTGCTTGCCGGTGAGTGGCGTGGCGCCGCTGACCGCACCACCGACCTCATCCGGTCCCCGTTCGACGGCCGCGTGATCGATTCGGTTCCGGTGGCCACCGCCGCCGATGCCGCCTTCGCCCTGGACCGGGCAGAGGCCGGCGCCCGAATCCAGCGGGCCACTCCCGCTCATGAGCGGGTCGCGACCTTGATGCGTGCGGCCGATCTGGCCGACGAACGGGCGGAGGACATCGCGCAGACCATCAGCGCTGAGACCGGGAAGCCGATCAGCGAAGCGCGCGGAGAGGCCGGCCGGTCCGGCAGCATCATCCGGTTGGCAGCGTTCGAGGGCAGCCAACTCTACGGCTCGACGCTGCCGCTGGACGCCAACCCCGGAACCGGACTCGAGAAGGTCGGGTTCACGCTGCGCCAGCCCTGCGGGATCGTCGTGGCGATCACACCGTTCAACTACCCGGCACTGTTGGTGTTGCACAAGATTGCTCCCGCGCTGGCCGCCGGTAATGCGGTGGTACTCAAGCCTGCCCGCACCACCCCATTGACCGCACTGAAACTCGCCGAGTGCTTCGTCGACGCCGGCCTCGCCCCCGAGTCCCTGTCAGTTCTGACCGGCCCGGGCTCCGCGCTCGGTGACGTCCTGGTCACCGACCCACGGGTTCGCAAGGTGTCGTTCACCGGCTCGACCGGAATCGGCACCCGCATCAGTTCGCTTGCGGGAATCAAGAAGCTGTCGCTGGAGTTGGGCGCCTCCTGCCCGGTGATCGTTCTCCCGGACGCCGACATCGAACTTGCCGCCTCGGCGGTCGCGGCCGGCGGCTACATCAACGCCGGTCAGGTCTGCATCAGCGTGCAGCGGGTCATCGTTGATCAGTCCATCGAGGCGGACTTCCTCGACGCCCTGGTCCCGAAGGTCGAGAGCATCGTCGTCGGCGACCCCGCGAACACCGACACCAGGCTGGGCTCGCTGATCTCCGAAGCTGAAGCCACACGCGTACATTCGGCGATCGCCGACGCAGCGCTGGACGGCGCAAAGGTCCTCACCGGCGGTGACCGGGACGGCGCCGTCGTCACCCCGGCCGTCGTCGCCGGCGTCGACCCCTCTTCCCCGTTCAGCCGCGACGAACTGTTCGGCCCCGCGGTCGCGGTCTCGTCCGCCGCCGACATCGAGTCGGCGATCGACCTCGCCAACGACAACGACTACGGCCTCGGCGCAGGACTGTTCACCTCCGATGTCAGCGCCACCACGCGGGCGATGCGGCAGATCGACGCCGGCAACATCCACATCAACTGGACCCCGCTCTGGCGCGCCGACCTCATGCCGTACGGCGGCCTGAAGGGCAGCGGCATCGGCAAGGAAGGCGTCCGCTCGGCGGTCGAGGAAATGACCGAGGAGAAGACCATCGTCCTCCACGGCCGCCCCTGGTAACCCGCTTCCCCCTCAGACACTTTCGTGGCACTCACAGAAAACGACGACATGACATCACTGAGCACCCACAAGACAATCCGGCTGACCACCGCACAGGCGATCGTGAAGTACCTCGCCGCGCAGTACTCGGTTGCCGACGGCGACCGTCGTCGCCTCGTCCCGGCCGCACTGGGCATCTTCGGGCACGGCAACGTCGCCGGCCTCGGACAGGCCCTCGACGAACTGTCCGACGACCTGCCGTTCATCCAGGGTCGGCACGAGCAGTACCTCGCCCACATCGCGACCGCGTACGCCAAGGCCAGCCGCCGCCGCGCCACCCTCGCGGTGACCGCCTCCATCGGACCGGGCGCGCTGAATCTGGTCACCGCCGCCGGTTTGGCCACCATCAACCGGCTCCCGTTGCTGCTGCTGCCCGGTGACACCTACGCCACCCGGCACCAGGGACCGGTGCTCCAGCAACTCGAGCACGCCAGCGAATCCGACGCCACCGTCAACGACACGTTCCGTCCGGTGGCGAAGTTCTTCGACCGCATCACCCGCCCGGAGCAACTGCTGACCGCGCTCCCGCAGGCGATGCGGGTGCTGACCAGCCCCACCGACACCGGTGCCGTGGTGCTGTCGCTGCCGCAGGACATCCAGTCCCACGCGTTCGACTTCCCCGTCGAGTTCTTCGAACCGCGTGACTGGAAGATCCGCCGCCCGCTCCCCGACCCCGCCGAGGTCGACGACGTCGCCGCCCAGATCCGGGAGGCAGAGCGTCCAGTGATCATCGCCGGTGGCGGCGTGCACTATTCGGATGCCACCGCGGCACTCGAGGAACTCGCGGAGCAGGTCGGGATTCCGGTGGTCGAGTCGTTCGGCGGCAAGGGCGCGGTCGGCCGCGACGAGTGGTGGCAGGTCGGCGGCGTCGGACTCGAGGGCAACTTCGCCTCGAACAAACTGGTCAAGCAGGCCGACCTGGTGATCAGTGTCGGCACCCGGCTGACCGACTTCGTCACCGGCTCGCAGTCGATCTTCGAGAACGACAACGTCCGCTTCGCATCACTGAACGTGGTCGACGCCGACACCCGCAAGCAGGGTGCCACCGGCATCCTGGCCGACGCCCGTCTCGGCCTCGAGGCACTGACCGACGCACTCGCCGGACACACCACCAGCACGGCCTGGCAGGAGACGGTGCGGTCGGCGAAGGCGGACTGGGCCCCGATCCGGGCCGCCGCCCTCGACCCGGACACCGCATTCGACCCCGCCGAGCACCCGGACGCGCCGGTCACCGGTGCGGTGCTCACCCAGCCGCAACTGATCGGGCTGCTGCAGAAGCACGCCCGCGGCGGCGACACGATCATCGCCGCCGCCGGCGGACCGCCCGGCGACCTGCAGAAGGTCTGGGATGCGACCGGGAATCGGCACTGCCACCTCGAATTCGGGTTCTCTTGTATGGGTTACGAGATCCCGGCCGCGATGGGTGTGCGCCTCGCCGAGGGCAACCAGGGACAGCGGATCGTCACCTTCATCGGCGACGGCACGTTCCTGATGGCCCCGACCGAACTGGTCACCGCCGCCCAGGAGGGCCTCGACGTCACCGTCGTCGTCTCCGAGAACCACGGCTACCAGGTCATCCACCGCCTGCAGATGAACCGCAACGGAAGGGAATTCGGCAACGAGTTCCGCTACCGCACCGACGGCGACATCATCGCCGACAGCGGGGACAAGGCGCGCCTCGAGGGCGACTACCTGAAGGTCGACCTGCGGAAGATCGCCGAAGGCCTCGGCGCCACCGCGATCCGCGCCACCACCACAGCCGAGGTCCGTACCGCACTGCAGCAGACCCGCGAGGTGTCCGGGCCGGTGGTCATCGTGGTTCCGACGGTGCCGCACGTGGATCTGCCCGGCGGCGACGTCTGGTGGGATGTGGCCCCCGCCGAAGTCTCGAACCAGGAATGGGTGCAGAGCCTGCGCGCCGATTACGACGACGCCGTGGGACGGCAGAGGTGGTTCGGATGAGCAACAACAGCCCTCTCGACGCCGGAACCCTGCGTCAGCGTCTGGCACAGGGTGAGACCACCGTCGGCACGTTCGTCGGCATGGCCTCCTCGACCGCGGCCGAGGTGTGTGCCGCGGCCGGTGCCGATTGGATCCTGCTCGACCTCGAACACGGTGCCGGATCGGAAGACGCGCTGCGAGATTCGATTCTCGCCGCCGGCGCCTACGGGGTTCCGACGGTGGTGCGGGTCGAATCCGGGGAACGTATCCGGATCGGGCGGGTCCTCGATCAGGGTGCCGCCGGGGTGATGGTGCCGCGCCTGGACAAGCCCGATCAGGTCGTCGACGCGATCACCCACCTGGCGTACCCGCCTCGCGGCGACCGCGGGGTCGCCACCTACAACCGCTCCTGCCGATGGGGCATGGACCGCTCCGTCCTGCTCGCCGAGGATCAGGCGACGCTCGGGGTGATCCAGATCGAAACCCTCGCCGCCCTCGACGCGGTCGACGAGATCGCCGCCCAGGACGGGGTCGACGTGCTGTTCGTCGGCCCACTGGACCTGTCGTTCGCACTCGGGGTGCCGCTGCAGTTCGACAGCCCGGTGTTCACCGCGGCCCTCGGGCGGGTGCTCGAGGCCGCCCACCAGCACGGCAAGACCGCGGGCATCCTCGCCGCCAACGCCGCCCTGGCAGCCGGCTACGTCGAACTCGGCTTCCGATTCGTGGCCGTCGGCTCCGATTCCACCCTGCTCGCCGCGGCCCTGACCGAAGCCTTCGCCACCGCCCGTCCCGAACAAGACCAGCAAAGGAAGTCATCGTGAGCACAACCCGCACCGTCGGAGTCGGACTGATCAGCGTCGGCTGGATGGGCCAGCTTCATGCCCGCGCCTACCGCGACGTCCCGATCGTCTACCCCGAACTCGGGGTCACGCCGAAACTGGTGATCGCCGCCGACACTGCCGCGAGCCGTGTCGACTTCGCCAGGAATGTCCTCGGTTTCGCCGAGGGCACCACCGACTATCGCGAGGTCCTCGCGCACCCGGACGTCGACGTCGTCTCCATCTGCGCACCGAACTTCCTGCACGCCGAGATCGGCATCGCCGCGGCGAAGGCGGGCAAGCACTTCTGGATCGAAAAGCCCGTGGGACGCAGCTACACCGAGACCGCGGCGATCGAGGCCGCGGCCACCGACGCCGGGGTGATCACCTCGATCGGGTACAACTACCGGCACGCCCCCGCCGTCGAGCACGCCCGGAAGCTGATCGCCGAGGGCAGCCTCGGCCGGATCACCAACGTGCGGGCCTCGTTCTTCTCCGGATACGCCAACGAACCCAACGGCGCCCTGTCCTGGCGATTCGACCGCGAACTCGCCGGCTCCGGTGTGCTGGCGGACCTGTTCAGCCACGCGAGCGACCTGTGCCAGTACGTGGTCGGGCCGATCGCCGAGATCAACGCGCTCACCAGCACCGTCTACACCGAACGCCCGAAGCTGGAGATGGGCAGCGGAACCCACTTCGCGGTCATCGAGAACGGTGAGATGGGCCCGGTGGAGAACGAGGACTACGCCGCCGCGCTGGTGCGGTTCGGCTCCGAAGGCCCCGGGTCGGGTGCGGTGGGCACGATCGAGGCGTCCCGGGTGATCGTCGGACCCGAATGCGGCTACCAGATCGAGGTCTACGGCACCGAGGGCTCGGTGAAGTGGGACTTCGAGCGGATGAACGAGCTGAAGGTGTGCCTGGGCCGCACCAATGCCGAACAGGGCTACCTCACCGTCAACGCCAGCCCGGCGCACGGCGACTACTCCCGCTTCCAGCCCGGCCCGGGCAACGCGCTCGGCTTCGACGACCTCAAGACGATCGAGGCCAAGAAGTTCCTGCTCGCCGTCACCGGTGGGCCGCAGGAGAACTCGAACGTGCACGACGCCGCGTCGGCGGCGGCGATCGTCACCGCCGCCGAGACCTCCGCCGCCACCGGGCAGTGGCAGAAGCTCGACGTCGTCGCCGGCACCACCGCCTCCCGCACCGCCTGACCACCGCTTTCGACACCTGCAAGGACGCTGATGTCAACAACGATCTCCACGCACCTGTTCGTCGGCCTGGGCCCGCTCGACCGGGAGCTCGTCGACCCGTATCTGGCCGCCCATCACCAGCTGGTTCTCGACCCCACCGAGGAACAACTGGCGGTCGCCGAGGCGGCGATCGTGCGGGCGGCGTTCACCGTCGACGCAGCGATGCTCGACCGGATGCCGTCGCTGAAGGTCCTCGCCCGCACCGGTGTCGGCACCGACCTCGTCGACGTCGCCGAGGCGCGGCGGCGCGGGATCCCGGTGGTCATCACCCCGGGCACCAACACCGCCTCGGTCGCCGAGGGCGTCTTCGCGCACCTGCTCTCGTTGGTCAAGCGCCTGCCGACGCTGACCGACGTGGTGCGGGGCGGCCGCTGGGCCGAACGCGGAAACGTGACCGTCGGGGACCTCGAGGGAGCAACGTTGGGCATCGTCGGGTTCGGGCGGATCGGCCGTAAGGTCGCCCGGATCGCCGAGGCATTCGACCTGACCGTCCGCGCCTACGACCCGTTCGCGGACATCCCGAAGGCGTACCGGTGTGCCGATGTCGACGAGGTGCTCACCTCCAGTGACTTCATCACCCTGCACACGCCACTGACCGCGGAGAACCATCACCTGATCAACGAGACGAGGCTGGCAGTCATGCGGCCGGGATCGATTCTGGTCAACTGCAGCCGCGGCGCGCTGATCGACCTCGACGCCGCGCACGCGGCGTTGCAGTCCGGGCACCTCGCGGGGCTCGGCCTCGACGTCTTCGATCCCGAACCTCCCGAACACCACCCGGTGTTCGACCACGCCAACACAACGCTCAGCCCGCACCTGATGGGGTTCACGGACCGGGCGATGGCCCTGACGATCCGCGCCGCGGTCGAGGGCGCCGTCGCGGTTCTCGACGGCCGCGAACCGGCCGCGGTGGCGTCATGACCGTCCGGGTGGGTGTGATCGGCGTCGGGGTGATGGGCGCTGATCACGTCCGGACACTGCACGCGGTGGTCTCCGGGGCAACGGTCACCGTGATCACCGACTTCGACGCCTCCCGCGCCGCCACGATCGCGGCAGAGGCCGGCGCCCGCACCGTCGCGACCGCGGCAGAGCTGATCGCCGCCCCGGACGTGGACGCGGTAATCATCGCGTCCCACGACTCCGCCCACGCCGAGCAGGTGGGTCTGTGCCTCGATCACTGCAAGCCGGTGTTGTGCGAGAAGCCGCTGGCCCGGAGTGTCGACGAATGCGCCGACCTGGTCACCCGGGAAGAGCACCTGGCACTGGCGAATCCGCTGATCTCCGTGGGTTTCATGCGCCGATTCCATGCGCCGTACCAGGAATTGGCAACGGCGATCGGGTCCGGATCCGTCGGCGCCCCGTTGCTGATCCGAGCATCCCACCGCAACGTGACCGCATATCCGGGTGGAAATTCGACCGACACCGTCACCAACTCCGCAATCCACGAAATCGACATCACCCGTTGGCTTCTCCAGTCCGAGATCGTCGAGGTCAGCTGGCATGCACCGAAGTCCACCTCCCTGGACACCTCGCGGCGCGACCCGCAGATTCTGATGCTGCGTACCGCCGACGATGTGCTGACCGTGATCGATGTGTTCGTCAACGCACGATACGGTTACGACGTGCGCTGCGAGGTGGTCGGCGAAACCGGAGCAGTGAGCCTGGCGCCGAGCCACGCCCTGACGGTCGACGCGTCGCTGCGTTCGACGGCCACGTACCCGGAGGACTGGCGGCCGCTGTTCGCCGACAGCTACCGGCGGCAGTTGCAGGCATGGGTCGACGCCCTCACCGAGGGGACCCGCAGCCCATTGGCGTCCGCCCGCGACGGTCTGCGCGCCATCGAGGTGGCGGAAGCGCTGATCGACTCGATGAACAACGCGGGCGCCGTCACCCCGGTGAGGAATTCATGACCGTCGCTCTACGACGTCCTCGCCATCCACGTTCTACGATCGAGACGACCACCGAAGGGTACGAGGCATGACCCACTCACCACGTCCGGAACTATTGGCCGCATGCTGGACTTCAGCCGGTGACGTGATGCCGGCACGAGGCTCGGACCGCAGTCCGTTCCCGATCCGCGAGCGCATCGAGGCCGTCGCCCGAACCGGCTACACCGGATTCGGATTGACCCGCCCCGACCTGGTCGCCGCGCGCGAGACGATCGGCCTCGGCGAAGTCGCGAAAATGCTCGCCGACAACGGAATCACCCATGTCCAACTCGAGTGGATCACGAACTGGTGGACCACCGGGGAGGCCCGCGCAGCATCGGACGAGGTCCGCCGGGACCTGTTCGAGGCCGCCCCCGTCCTCGGAGTCGACAACATCAAGGTCGGCGCGGACGACGACGGTGTCGCCGTCTCCCGCGACCGACTCTGCGAGCAGTTCGACGCGCTCGCTACGGACGGCGCCGCCGCGGGTGTGAAAATCGCGTTCGAGAACACCCCGTTCTCGCACCACGTCAAGACCACCGAACAGGCCGCGCGGTTCGTCGAGGACGTCGGCAACCCCAACGGCGGGCTCATCCTGGACATCTGGCACGCCTTCCGAGGTGGGACGGACTACGACACGTTGCCGGAGATCATTCCGTCGCGCTTCGTGTTCGGCGTCGAACTCGACGACGGTTGGACTGCCGTGCGGGGAACCGATCTCGAGGACACCTTCGACAACCGCGTTCCCTGTGGTGAGGGCGAATTCGCCGTCCCGAAGTTCATCGATGCGGTCCGCCGCGTCGGCTTCGACGGACCGTGGGGTATCGAGCACATGTCGCAGGAGTTCCGGAAGCTGCCCGTCGCCGAGGCTCTCTCCCGGGCACGCGACGGCGCCCTGCGGTGCTTCGAGGTCGCCGACCTGGCGGCCGCGAATCGGGACGACAGCTGATCTCACCGGCTCTCCCATCGCCATCCGGTCTGCGGCGGTGAGGTGAAAATGATGGAAATACCGTATTGATTGAGGCGTGCGTCACAGCAAGACTGGCAAGGGCACACAGCCAGTGGATTGTGCAGTAGCTGCTCGGACTGGCCGCGTGCATCACCGACCCACCGGCACAGACGCCGATGGGGACAGAACGAAAGGAATCCAGTGGCCACCCTGTTGAACGGGAAAGTCGTTCTGATCAGCGGAGGGACGCAAGGTGTCGGCGCAGGCGTCGTGCGAGCCGCGGCCCGCGAAGGCGCCCGAGTGGTCTTCACCGGCCGCCGGGCCGAGGCCGGCAAAGCCCTCGCCGCCGAACTCGAAGCGACCGGAGCACAAGTTCGCTTCGTCCAGGCCGACATCTCCGACCCGACCGAGGCTCGTGATTCGGTGACCCGGACCATCGAGGAATTCGGCCGCATCGACGCACTGTGCAACGCGGCCGGCCTGACCACCCGCGGCACCCTCCTCGACACCACACCCGAATTGTTCGACCAGCACATGGCGGTCAATTTGCGGGCACCGTTCTTCACCATGCAGGCCGCCGTCGCGGACATGGTGGCGCGGAAGGCGCCGGGAACGATCGTCAACATCATCTCCATCGCGCAGCACGGCGGGCAGTCCTACCTGGCCCCGTACGTGGCGGCGAAGGCCGGGCTGGCGGGGCTGACCCGCAACGCCGCCTACGCGCACCGTTTCGATCGGATCCGGATCAACGGTCTCAACATCGGCTGGACCGAGACCGAGGGCGAGACCGCGACCCAGCAACGCTTCCACGGCGCCGACGACAACTGGGCCGCCGAGGCCGCGGCGAAGGTGCCGATGGGCAAGCTCGGGCAGGTCGACGAGATCGCCGACATGGTGGTGTTCCTGCTCTCGGATCGCAGTGGCGTCGTCACCGGCTCGGTCATCGACTGGGACCAGACCGTCATCGGAGGGCACGACTGATGGGATCGACACTCGGCGTGATCGGCCTCGGCCGGATCGGCGCATTCCACACCGATACCCTCGCCCAGTTGCCGGGGGTGGACGGCCTCGTCGTCACCGACGAGCGTCCGGACGTCACCGCAACCGTGGCCGCCAAGTTCGGGGCGCGCGCGGTCGAGGACGCAGCTGCGGTCTTCGCCTCGGGCGTGGACGGGGTCGTGATCGCGGCCGCCACCCCGGCGCATGCGCCGCTGATCCTGGCCGCCGTCGATGCCGGGATCCCGGTGTTCTGCGAGAAGCCGGTGGCGTTCACCGCCGACGAGAGCTACCAGGTCGTCGAGCGGCTGAAGACGTCGACGGTGCCGGTACAGATCGGGTACAACCGCCGGTTCGATCCCGCGTTCGTCGCCGCCCGCAACGCCGTCGTGTACGGGGAACTCGGCTGGCTGCACACCGTGCGCTCGACCACCCTCGACCCGGCGCCGCCGCCGGCGGCGTACGTGGCCGCCTCGGGCGGGATCTTCCGCGACTGCAGCGTCCACGACTTCGACATCGTCCGCTGGGTGGTGGGCCAGGAAGTGGTCGAGGTCTACGCCGCGGGCACCAACCAGGGCGACTCGATCTTCGCCGACTGCGGCGACGTCGACACGGCCACCACCACCCTGACCTTCGAGGGCGGCACCCTCGGCGTCGTCTCCAACACCCGCTACAACGCCCGCGGCTACGACTGCCGCCTCGAGGTTCACGGCTCCGAGAACAGCGTCGTCGCCGGTTGGGACGCCAGCGCCCCGGTCCGCAACCTCGAACCCGGCGTCACGTTCCCCGACGGCCCGCCGCACCAGTTCTTCATGGACCGCTTCACCACCGCC
Source organism: Rhodococcus sp. T2V (assembly GCF_029269925.1). NCBI lineage: Bacteria > Bacillati > Actinomycetota > Actinomycetes > Mycobacteriales > Nocardiaceae > Rhodococcus > Rhodococcus sp. T2V. Next base: position 3,274 of record NZ_JARJBD010000092.1, on the reverse strand, counting down.
TACCGCGCCGAACTCGGTGCGTTCCTCGAGGTGATCGCCGGCACCGCTCCCTCGCCGTGCACCGCCGCCGACGCCCTCGAGGTGGCGTGGATCGCCGAGGCGGCCACGCTGTCCCTCTCCCACCACCGACCCGTCCAGATGAGTGAGGTTCGACGATGATTCGTATTGCAGGAGCACCCATTTCGTGGGGTGTCTGTGAAGTTCCCGGCTGGGGCCACCAGCTCGGCCCCGAGCGGGTGCTGTCGGAGATGCGCGACGCCGGACTCGAAGCCGCCGAGATCGGCCCCGACGGATTCCTGCCCGCCGACCCGCAGGAACTGGCCGCCACCCTCGCCTCCTACGACCTGAAGGCCGTCGGCGGTTTCACCCCGGTTCTGCTGCACGATGCCGGCCACGACCCGGTCCCCGACGTCACCGGCGCGCTGGCCGCATTCACCGCCGCCGGCGCCGAGGTGCTGGTGCTGGCCGCGATCACCGGCTCCGACGGCTACGATTCGCGGCCCGACCTCGACGACGCCGGCTGGAAGACGTTGCTGTCGAACCTCGACCGGCTGCACGACGTCGCCGCCGAGCAGGGCATCCGCGCGGTCCTGCACCCGCACGTGGGCACCATGATCGAGAAGCACACCGAGGTCCAGCGGGTCCTCGAAGGCTCCTCGATTCCGCTGTGCCTGGACACCGGGCACCTGCTGATCGGCGGCACTGATCCCCTCGAGTTGGCCCGAGCCGCAGCCGACCGGATCACCCACACCCACCTCAAGGACGTCGACGCCGAATTCGCCGCCCGCGTACAAGCCGGTGAGTTGAGCTACACGCAGGCCGTCGCCCAGGGCATGTACACCCCACTCGGCACCGGTGACGTCGACGTCGCAGGTGTGGTCCGGCACCTCGTCGACTCCGGTTTCGACGGCTGGTTCGTGCTCGAGCAGGACACCATCCTCGCCGGTGAACCCGACGGTGAGGGACCGGTCGCGGACGTCAAGGCCAGTGCGGCATTCCTGCGGAGCCTGCAGCTGTGAGCGAGCTGCGGATCGGCGTCCTCGGGGCCTCGCGCATCGCGGAGATGGCGATCGTGAAGCCGGCTCGGATCCTGGGTCACCGGCTGGTCGCGGTCGCCGCCCGCGACCGCGGCCGCGCCGAGACGTTCGCGCAGACGCACGGGGTCGAGCGGGTCGTCGACTCGTACGCCGAGCTGATCGCCGACCCCGAAGTCGACGTGATCTACAACCCACTCGCCAACGCCTTCCACGCCGAGTGGAATCTGAAGGCGATCGAGGCCGGTAAGGCGGTACTGACCGAGAAGCCGTTCGCCCGCAACGCCGCCGAAGCCGATCGGGTCCGTCGCGCGGCCCGCGAGCGGGGTGTGCCGATCATGGAAGGGTTCCACTACTTCTTCCACCCGATCGTCGGGCGGATGTTCGAGCTGCTCGAGGACGGCACCCTCGGCACCCTGCAGCGGGTCGAAGTGGTCATGCGGATGCCCGAACCCAAACCTGACGACCCCCGGTGGAAGCTGGAACTCGCCGGCGGGTCGGTGATGGACCTCGGCTGCTATGGCCTGCACGTGCATCGCCAGTTGGGCCGTTTCGCCGGCGGCGAACCCACCGTGGTGGCGGCCCGCGCCGTCGAACGCACCCGGGGAGTCGACGAGGCCTGCGATATCGAACTCGTCTTCCCCGGCGGCGCAACGGGATCGAACACGAACTCGATGACGTGGGATCGGTTCGAAATGACCCTGCGCCTCGTCGGCGACCGCGGTGAAGCCCTCGCACACGACTACATGCTCCAGTCCGGCGACGACCGGATCACCGTCACCACCGACGCCGGCACCACCGTCGAGCGACTCGGGACCCGTTCGACATATACCTATCAGCTCGACACCTTCGCTCGACACCTCGCCGATGGGACCACGTTCCCGATCGACGCCGACGACGCGGTCGCCACCATGGAGCTCATCGACTCCGCGTACCGCGCCGCGGATCTACCTCTCCGGTAGTCCCATTCACCCCGCCGGGCCGTGAGAACCGTCTTCGGACGTCCGGCCCGGCGGGGCTTTCACACCCTTCCCCCACCGCATCACCCCTCCCACTTCGCCATGCCTGCATGGTTGCCGCTTCCCGAAAGGTCCACGACATGGACACACACAACGGCCCGAACGCCTCACTCCCGCGGACGACCACCCGCCGGACAATGACCCTGACGCTGGGCGTCGCCGTGGCCGTGCTGCTCGCGGGTTGTTCGAGCTCCGGCGGAAAACCCGAATCGACCGGCAGCGGAATGGCCTCCGGCACCGCCGACACCCCACGCGCCACCATCGCGATGATCACCCACGAGGTGCCGGGCGACACGTTCTGGGACCTGATCCGCAAGGGCGCCGAAACCGCTGCAGCCAAGGACAATATCGAACTGCGATACTCCGCGGATCCCGAGGCACCGAACCAGGCCAATCTGGTCCAGAGCGCCCTCGACAGCAAGGTCGACGGCATCGCCGTCACGCTCGCCAAGCCGGATGCGATGGCACCGGCCGTGAAGGCCGCCGTCGACGCGGGAACCCCGGTCGTCGCCTTCAACGGAGGAATGGACCAGTACCAGGCACAGGGCGTGTCGCAGTACTTCGGTCAGGACGAGAAGCTCGCCGGCATCTCGGCCGGGAAGCGCCTGACCGCCGAGGGCGCGAAGAAGGCGCTGTGCGTCATCCAGGAGCAAGGCCAGATCGCACTCGAAACACGGTGCGCGGGTGTGATCGAAGGCTTCGAGGGACGAACCGAGATCCTCAACGTCAACAGCAAGGACATGCCCTCGGTCGAGGCGACGATCACCGCGAAACTGCAGCAGGATCCCTCGATCGATCACGTCGTCGCGCTCGGCGCACCGATCGCGTTGACGGCCGTCCAGTCCAAGGCCAACGCCGGCAGCGACGCGACGATCGTCACCTTCGACACCAACGCCGCTCTCGTCGACGCCATCAAGTCCGGGGACGTCACATGGGCCATCGATCAGCAGCCGTTCCTGCAGGGCTACCTCGCGGTGGACTCGCTGTGGCTGTACCTGAACAACCGCAACACCATCGGCGGCGGCACGCCCACTCTGACCGGCCCCGCCTTCATCGACCAGTCCAACATCGACTCGATCGCCGAGTACGCCCAGGCCGGAACCCGCTGAGCACGGTGCCCGGCACACCACGGCGTGCCGGGCACCGTCGGCGTCACGGAAGGAAAGTCATGTCCACACAGCAAGATCTGGACCTTGCCAGTCACAAGGTCGTCCACGACGA